>NZ_JBEOWJ010000021.1:63292-181984 GCF_040295965.1 Streptosporangium sp. NPDC002544
ACGTCGGCGTTGCAGTACGACTGCGACGCCCACCCCTCGCGTCGCTGGACGCTGAGGCTGGCAGGTCCCGTACGGGAGGGCTGAACGGGCTCCCGTCCCGGCTCGGGTGACTCGGGTGAGAGGGCTCGCGGGAGTCGCCCCGGCCGCTCGCGGGCGAGTGCCCGGATGGTCCTTTCGCGAGGCCGGTCGGCCGTGCCGAAATTGACAGATTAATTTGTCTAATGGTTCCATCGGGGTATGTCCGCGACCGAGATGACGCTCATGGACGAGCCCGACCGCCTGCGCGTGGCGCTCACCCCGATCCGCCGCCGGCTCCTCGACCGCCTGCGCGAGCCCGCCTCGGCGGTCCAGCTCGCGGCCGAGTTCGACCTGCCGCGCCAGCGGGTCGGCTATCACATCAAGGTGCTGGAGGAAGCCGGGCTGGTCGAGCTGGTGGAGGAGCGTCCGCGGCGCGGCTTCGTCGAGCGCGTCATGCGCGTCACCGCCAACGCCTTCCTCGTCGACCCCGGCGTGCTCGCTCCGGCCACCGAGGTCGCCGAGACCGCCGAGTTCGACGAGGGGTTCCGTCGCGTCGCCGACAGGTACGCCGCCGAGCACCTCGTCGAGGTGGCCGCAGGCACCGTGCGCGAGGTCACCCGCATGGCGGCCGCCGCCGACCGGCAGGGCGTCCGGCTGCTGACGTTCACCGTCGAGGCGCGGGTGCGCTTCGCCGAGCCCGGCGACGTGCACGACTTCACCGACATGCTCGCCGAGGCCGTCTCCCAGGTCGCCGCCCGCTTCGACGCCCCCGGAGGGCGGCCCTACCGTCTCGTCGTCGGCGGGCACCCGGCCCCCGGCCCGAGAGGAACGGGTGGCTGATCCTCTCGCCGTGACCAAGGTTCGTTCCCCCCGCTGGAGGTATTCGATGACAGAGAAGCCGTTCTTCGTCGAGGTCACCATCGCCGCTCCGGTCGAGGACGTTTGGGGCGCGCTGCGCGATCCCGAGCGGATCCGGCGCTGGCATGGCTGGCACTTCGACGGCCTCGACAAGGAGATCGAGGTCATCTACCACCAGGATGTCGTCGAGTCGGCGGCCGAACACCGGCTGGAGGTCCAGGGCGGTGACCTGTTCGAGCTGACCGACCTCGGCGGCCGGACGCGCCTGCGGATCACCCGGGCCCCGCGCGGTGGCGACCCGGACTGGGACGCCTACTACGACGACGTCACCGAGGGCTGGATCACCTTCGTCCACCAGCTCGCCTTCGCCCTGGAGCGGCACCCGGGCGCCGACCGGCGCACCGTCTTCCTCTCCGGCGCGGCGGCCACACCGGTGCTTGAGGCCGCCGGTCTCGCAGCCGTGGCCGAGCTGCCCCCCGCGAGCCCGTACGAGCTGCCGGGGCCCACCGGCGAGACGCTGCACGGTGAGGTCCGGTTCCGCTCGGCCAACCAGGTCGGTCTCACCGTCGAGGGCTGGGGCGACGGCCTGCTGGTCGCGGCCCAGAGCCCGCCCTCGCACGTCAACCCGGGCGGCGCCGCGACGATGGTGCTCACCGCCTACGGCCTCGACGACGCGGCGTTCGCCGATCTGGAGTCTCGCTGGAACGCCTGGTGGGGGCGGAACTTCCGGCCGCTCTAGCGGGTGAACCCCCTGGTGGCGCGCAGACCGTGGTCGTGGCGCGGCCCCTCGCCTCCGGGGCGAATGAGCGGCACCCGGCCCGGACCCCGCCCGGCCGTCTTCGGCATGGGCCGTCCGACGCCGGAGCCGTTCTGGCCCGGACCATGCCCGCCGGGTTACGGGTTTGTCGGTCAGGGGCGTTAGCGTTCCGCGCATCACGGTCGCGGGTGCGGAGATCCCCGCGAACGTCGGCAATCCGTGCGTGGTGAGAGGCGGGATCCCTTGGGCTGGCTGGCGGCGGGCGACGGGTATGAGGTCGCTCTTGTGGAGGGCCGGGTGGCGGCGAGGGCCACCTCCGGCCGTGCGGCGGGACGGCGGCTGAAGTCGCTGCCCAAACAGGTGCGCGAGCATCCCGAGGTCGAGCGGCTGCGCCGCCTGGCCGAGTGGCTCGACCGGCACGAGGCCGCCTGCGTGGCGCGGGTGGACGCCTGGATGGTGTCATCCCTGCCCGTTCCCACCGAGCTGGTGGCCCGGGTGTGGCCGGACGAGGCGTGGCGGTCGGTGCTGCGCGACCTGGTGGTGGTCGGCGACGACGAGGTGGGTTTCCTGCGGGACGTCACGGACTCCGGCGAGCTGCGGATCGTGAACCTGGACGGCGAGACCGTCCGGTTGTCCCCGGAGACGGTGACTCTGCCGCATCCGGTGCTGCTGCCGGATCTGGAGGAGCTGAGGGAGTTCGCCGCGGAGCTGGGCGTGACCCAGCGCGTCGAGCAGATCCACCGGGCGACCTGGGACAGGCCGGTCGATCCCGCGGAGCCGGGAAAGCCCGGGGAGAAGGCCGCGGAGGTGAAGGAGTTCGCCGGGGGAAGGTTCGCCTCCCGGTTCGGCCTCGCCGCCCGCGCGACCTCGCTCGGCTACCGCGTTTCCGGCGGCTACGCCACCTGTGTGGTGCGCGACGCGGGGCGGAGCGCCGAGGCCGCCGTCTGGATCGGGGAACCCTACTGGGACGGCGCGACCGAGACGGGCAACCTGACCTGGCACGACCGGGAGGGCAGGCGGCTGTCGTCGCGGGAGGTCGGCCCGGTGGCCTGGTCGGAGGGAATGCGCATGGCCGCGGCGCTGTACGCCGGCCGCGACGTCGAGAAGGGAACGAACGCGTGAGCCGTACCACGTCGTCGCCGGGCACCCCGGCGATTCAGCCGTCCGGGGAGCCGGAGCGGGCCGAGGTCACGGGCGCGGCCATGGCCGGGGAGTTGCTGGAGGCCGGGGCTGTCCTGCCGTCCGGTACGAGCGGGGGCGGCGAGCGGGCGGTGCCGCTGACCGCGCGCGCCTACCGGCACCCCGGGCTGGCGGACCGGGTGGTGGTGCGCCTGGTCGCCGAGGAACTGGGCGCCGCGGAGGATGCCGCGGCCCGCTTCCTCGGGCTGGAGCCGGACGGCGAGCCGGTCGTCGTCGGGGTGGGCCTGCGGCGCTCGCTCGGATTCCCCGAGTGGGTGCTCGTGCATCACCCACGGGACGGCCACCACGCGCTCGCCCTGGTGCCGGAGCTGGACCGCGCGGGCAGGCAGGCGAAGTCCAAGCCGAAGGCCGCCCTCGACGCCTACCAGCGGCTCGCCACGCAGCTGGCCGGGGCCGTCCCGCACTTCCTGCCGACGTTCCTCGAACAGGCGGGCCGGGTGTTCCTCTCGGTGGAGAACACCGCCTATGCGGCGCAGCTGTTCACCCAGGCGCGCAGGGCCGAGACCGAGCACGGCCTGCCCGTCGACGAGGATCGCCTCGACGCGGTGTTCCTGGAGTTCGCGCTCGCGGGAGCCCTGCCGGTCAAGGCCCTGTCGGCGTACGCGAAGGAGCTGGCGGGCCGGGTGCCGGCCGACGAGGCGCTGCGCAGGGTCCACCGGTTGTGCGTGCGCCGCACGGCGGCCGGACTGTCGCCGTCCGCGCAGATGGCCACCGAGCTACGCCGCCTGGCCAGGGCCGCCGGGCGCGACGCGGACACCGAGGAGCAGGCGTACCTGGCGGATCTGCTCGGCCTGTCCGCCACCTCCGGGGCGCCGACGGGCTGGTGGAAGACGCATCGCCCCGCCCTGGTGGCCCTCGCCCGGAGGGAGCCCGCGATCCGCGGGACGCTGCTGAACATGATGCCCGCCAACGGCGACGACGAGATGCCCGCCCTCTGGCTGGAGGTGCTGGAGGCGTCGGGCGCCGCCGAGGGCCTGGTGGGAGGCGAGGAGGTACCCGAGCCCGAGCGTCCCGCCGACGGCACAGCGGGCTGGCTCGATCGTTTCCTGGGGGTCTGGAATCCCGGCTGGCGGTCCGGGACGCGGCTGCCGGGCCTTTACGCGCTGGTCGAGCGTATGGCGGTACGGCTGCGCGCCGAACTCGCCGCGACGGGCGGGGCCGTCCGGTTCAAACCCGACCCCGACCTGCTCGACCTGCTGCTGTCGCTGGAGGTCCCGGCCGCCGATCCCGGTGACGACGCGCTCCTGTCGCTGGAGTCCTGGGCCCGCGAGGAGGAGGGACGCGACCTGCTCGCGCTGGCCGCGGACCCCCGGTTCAGGCCCGCGTTCCACCGCGCGGCCGACAGGTTCTACGACGACACCGACGGACAGCGGGCGGTGCGCCGCCTGACGGCATCGCCCGGCGGCCGGACGATGCTGGCCGACTGGGTGGGCGGGGTCGCCCGGCGCTCGGTCGCCGCCGGCCTGCCGCAGCTGCCCGAAGCGTTCAGGCGGCTGACCTGGCTGCCCGGTGAGGCGCTGGCCCTCGCGGCGGAGGAGGTCGCCGAGGCGGCCCGCGCCGACCTCGCCGCCGAGCTCGCCAGGACGCTGCGCGGCGGGCTCCTCGACGAGCTGGGCTGGCCCGCCTGGGACGAGGCGGTCGCCGCCCTCGTCGATCCGAACAACCTGAACCGGATCGAGGTCGCCGACGCCTGGCCGAACCTGATCGTCTCGGGTCCCTCCCAGGCCAGGGTGATCGGCCCGGAAGGGACCGTGCTCACCCACGACCTGCGCCCCGCCCCGGACGGCACCTGGGGAGATCCCGGCTTCCACCACGTCGACGGCGAGCTCCTCGTCTACTGGCACACCTACGGCGCGGGCGACGAGCTGCGCGGATACTGGCACTCCTCGGCGGGCACGATCCTGACGCTGGAGGGGACGGACAACAGGTGGATGCTGGGCGCCGACACGATCACCCTGCCGCTGCCCGGCGGCGGGAGGGCCACGGGCGCCGGTGTGCTGTACCCGGGTGACACCGCGGTGCCCCGCAGGCGCCGGCTGATCGGGGACGGGACCTCGTTCTGGACATGGGACGGCGACGTCGAGCACTGGCGCGAGCACGACCCGTCCGGCATGGTGGACGGCAGGCTGAGCATGCCCGGGTTCCTCGCCGACGCGCTGCGCTCGGCACCGGCGGGCAGCACCTTCCACGGAGGCTGGGTGCTGCCCTTCGAAGGAGAGGCGACCCCGGCCGGCGTCCCGGTGGGCGGCCTGCTCGGCTGGCGGATGGTCCGGCTGCCCGACGGGTCGCTACGCGGTGAGGACCTGGCCGGTCGTGCCGTCACCCTGCGCGGCGGCCAGGACGGCCCCGGGCGACCGTCGCGCGCGGTGACCTTCCCCGGCGACGACCGGCCGCGTGCCCTCGTCGAGGACTACCGCGAGATCAAGCTGGTCGACCCTGAGGGCGCCGTCGTCACGACGGCCTTCACGGAGAGGGAGCCCGGACCCTTCGCGGAGGGCACCGTGCTGCTGCCGCCCCCGCGTTACTGGCACCTCATGCGGGCCCGTGACCTGGAGGGCTCACTGGCCCTGCGCGGGATCGACAGGGAGACGGCGGCGGCCCTGCTGAAGGCCGCGACTTCCCTCGACTCCGCGCGCGACTCCGCGCGGCTCGCGAACCCCGCCCAGCCGGGGCAGGCGCCGCCGCCCGTGCGCTCCGCGCGGGAGGAACTGCGCGAGCTGGTCCGCACACTGCTGCCGCGGCTCACCCACGACGCACTGGTCTCCGGGGTCGCCGGAGTGGTGGCGTTCGCCGCCGCCCAGCAGGCGACCCTGGACGCGGCGTCGGCCAGGCTCGCCGGTGCCCTCGCGGGCGAACAGGCGGAGCAGGAGCCGGACGGCCCCGATGACCAATCGCTCATCGAGGCGCTCAACGGCCTCGGTGTATCGGGCAACTTCTGGTCGCGGCGCGTGCTGTCTCGCGGGGTCCTCCGGCAGCTCCGGACGATCGGCCAGGAGAAGCAGGACCCCTCAGGCCCGATCGTCCGCCTCCATCTGGACGGCCCGGCGCTCGCGCAGTCCCTGCTGAGCTGGGAGCCGCTGCTCGACCGTTCGGCCGCGATCGCCTACCGGGCGGCGTCGGCGTTCGAACCCGAGCAGGCGGAGGCGCTGCGGAGGCTGCTCTTCGAGCTCGACGAGCTCGGACTGGCCTCCGCGGCCGAGCCCGCCTCGTGGCGCCGCCTCGTGGCGCACCTGGAGCACGGCTGGCTCGACGGTGCCCGGGACAAGTGGTCCGACAGCTACTGGCGCGGGGTGCTCCCGCTGGAGAAAGGCGCCTTCATCGCCTTCCTGGAGGCCGTCCCGGAGGACGACGGCTGTAGTTTCACGGCACTCTTCCACGACCCTGCCGGTCGCTTCGACGTCCCCCACCCCTACACCGTGCGCTCCCTGGGCCCGGTCGGCGAGGTCAGGCACGCGGGCTGGCTCGGGGAGTTCCTCGGGGAACTCGCCGGACGCGGTCCCGCGCCCTGGCGGCCGGAGGGTGCCGAGGAGTTCGCACGGCTCACCGGGGTCACCGCGACGACGGCCAGGCTGGTCGTCGCCGGGCTGCCGTACGTGGACACCTACCAGCGCAACTTCCTGCCCTCCGACGTGCGGACCGCGCTCGGCCTGAAGGCGGCTGAGGCCGCCGTCGCCAAGGACGAACTGCACCGGCTGGACGACGACGTCCGGCGCGAGGTCGTCGCCGCGCTGCTGCCCGCGAACCCGGCCGCACTGTGGACCGACGGCCCGGACGTGGCCGCCGCCGCACGGGTGTGGAACGGCAGGGTGGGACGGCGCGCCGCCGTCCCGGAGTGGCTCCTCGGGGAGGCGATCCGCGCGGTGCGCACCGGATGGGAGCCCGGCCGGGCACTGCCCGCCCTGCTCGACCCGGCCTCGGCACCGGAGCTCAGCACCGACCTGCGCTGGCGGGTGAAGGGCGACCGTGTCTCCCCGGTCGACGGCGCCGGCACCGGGTTCACCGAGTCCACGCTGGTCTCCACGGTCGCGCTGGCCGCGTGGCTGGCCCACCGGCTGCCCTCGGGCGATGCCGTGCGGGCCGCACTGCCCGCGGCGCTGGCCGCGGTCTCCGACCGGCTGGCGAACCCCGAGCTCCTGCTCGACCTGGGCCGCTACGTCGACCTCCCCGGATTCAGGAAGGTCGCCGGAGCCCCCACCGAGGTCGCCGAGGGCTGGGAACGCTACGGCGCGGTGATCATGGCCACCCATGACGACCAGCCCGCACCAGGCCTGCGCATCGCCCTGCTCGACGCGTCGGGGAGCGATCCCTACCTGCCCGCCCTGCGGGCCCTGACCGGTGACCAGGGGCAGCCGTTCCCGGTCGAGACGGCACTGCGCACCGCCCGCGACCCGCGTTTCGAAGCGCTCCTCGCCGACCCCGGAGACCCCGTGGCGGGGGAGCGCGCGGCCGACGGCACCTGGTGGCCGCAGGATCCCTCCCGTTCGGTGCCCGCGCTGCTCTCCGAGGCCGCGGAGCGGTACGGGCTGGGCCAGGACGCCGCCACGCTCTACCTGGCGCTGCTCGCGATGCCGGACCCCACGGACAAGAACGTCACCCGGTGGACCGGATGGAAGCCCGCGCGGTTCAAGGCGGCCCGCGCCGAGCTGGCCGCCACCGACCTGGTGGTCGAGGCCGGCCGCGCCCGAGCCGGTCGCTCACTCTTCCTGCCGGGAGCCTGGACGGACCTCAAGGTTCCGAACCTCCCGCTCGAACAGTGGAAGCTCCCCATGTTCGACCTGCTCGGCGCGGAGGGCGCGCCGCTCGGCGTGGCCGTTCCCATCGAACCCGCCGCCGATCTCTACGCCAGGGCATGGCAGCGGGTCCGCGACGGCGACATCCCCCGATTCGAGGAGCTTCGCGTGCGGCGCGGCAGGCGCCGCTGAGGAGGGGCGGGCTCCGCCCCCCGCGACCCGCTCACCAGGAACCACCGGTTCTCAACGGCCCGATCGGCCGGACCGCGCACGGGCTCGCCCCGCGTGTTCCGGCCGGCCGGGCAGTACGACAGACAGAAGGATCTCTCTCGATGACCATGACCGAACAGACGGTCCCCCCGGCGCCTTCCGGCCGGCAGACGCTGCCGGCCGAGGAACGGCACGCCGCCGAACTCGCCTTCCTCGCCGCCCACGACGACGGCCCCCGGCCCCCCGGCTGGTCGCTGACCCCGCGCGCGGTCGTCACGTTCGTCTGCGGCAGCGAGGGACAGACCCTCGAACTGCCCGGATCCCGGCCGGCGAGCGTGGGCGAAGGCCCCGATTCGCCCACCCGGCTCGTCATCGCTCCCAAGTTCGTCGGCGAGCGCTCCCTGGTGGAACGCTGCGTGGTGACCCTCGCCGGTGAGCGCGGCCTGCTGCTGGTCGGCGAGCCCGGCACCGCCAAGTCGATGCTCTCCGAGCTTCTCGCGGCCGCCGTCTGCGGCACGAGCGCGCTCACCGTGCAGGGCACCGCGGGCACCACCGAGGACGCCTTCCGCTACGGCTGGAACTACGCCCTGCTCCTGGCCCAGGGGCCGAGCCGCCAGGCGCTGGTCGACTCCCCGGTGCTGTCCGCCATGCGATCCGGGCGGGTCGCCCGGATCGAGGAGATCACCCGCTGCCTGCCGGAGGTGCAGGACGCCCTGGTGTCGATCCTGTCCGACCGTCGCCTCAGCGTGCCCGAACTCGCCGGCACGCCCGACGCGCTGACGCCGGCGGCCCCGGGCTTCACCGTGATCGCCACGGCCAACCTGCGCGACCGGGGGGTCTCGGAGATGTCGGCGGCGCTCAAGCGCCGGTTCAACTTCGAGACGGTCGCCCCCATCGCCGATCCCGCCGCCGAGGCCGCCCTGGTGCGCGGACAGGCCACCGCCGTGGTGCGACGGGCCGGCGCGGCCTTCGGCGTCGACGACGCCGTGCTGGACGCCCTGGTCACCGTCTTCCGGGACCTGCGCTCCGGCCGCTCGGCCGAGGGCTGGGACGTGGAACGGCCGGGAACCGTGATGTCCACCGCCGAGGCGGTGCAGGTGGCGGCCTCCCTCGGGGTGGCGGCGGCCTACCTCCCCGGCGGGGACGTCCTCGACCTGGTGCCCGGTCACCTGCTCGGCGTTGTCCGCAAGGACGACCCGGCCGACCACGCGCGGCTGCTCGGCTACTGGGACGGCCCGGTGCGACGCCGCGCCGAGGACGGTTCCGCGATGTGGCGCCGCCTCTGGGACCTGCGGGAGCACCTGCGTTGACCGGCGATCGGCAGACGAGCGCGCAGGGCACGGGCGCGGGGGACGCGCATGCCCGGGGAACGACAGGTCAGGGCTCCGAGGTCTCGGACCTGGCCCCACGGAAGGGCGGCACCGGGGGGCCGGCCGGTCCCCACCCCCGGGAGGCGGTCGACGCGCTGGCCGGGGCCGCGCGGCCCTACCTGCTCGGCGTGCGCCACCACAGCCCCGCGCTGGCGACGGCGGTTCCGGCGCTGCTCGACGCCGCCGGAGCGGAGGTGGTCTGCGTCGAGTTGCCCGCCGACTTCCAGCCGTGGCTGGTCCACCTGGCGGATCCGGCCACCCTCGCACCGGTCGCCCTCGCCGGGACGGGCGGCGACGGGCGGCTCGGGTTCTACCCGTTCGCCGACTTCTCGCCGGAGCTGGCCGCCATCCGCTGGGCGCGCGAACACGGGGCCGAGGTGCTCTGCTGCGACCTTCCGCTCTCCGACCCCGGCTGGTCGGAGAGCGACCGGGCTCGGCCGGACGCCCGGCCGAGCCCGGCGGAGGTGCCGCCGGCCAAGGCCTTCGCCGATGCCCTCACCGCCTCGGCCACGGGCAGGGAGGGGGACGACATGTGGGACCGCGCCGTCGAGGTGCTCGCCCCCGGGTGCCCGCCCGAGGCGGTACGCCGAGCGGCGCTGGGCGTCGGCTGGGCGCTGCGGCAGGACGCGGAGGCCTCGGGCGGGGTGCCGGCCGGTGACCTGGTCCGTGAGGCGCACATGCGCGGAGTGCTCGCGGGGGCCGTCGCCGGCGGCCGGCGGGTCGCCGCCGTGATCGGCGCTTTCCACGCCCCCGCCCTGATCGCTCCCGATCAGGTGGTCCATGGGGGCGACATCGGCGCCCCCGGCACTCCGGCGGCCAAGGACCCCTCGCCCGCCACATCACTCGTCCCGTACGCCTTCGACCTGCTCGACTTCAGATCCGGCTACCCGGCGGGCATCCGTGACCCGCGCTGGCAGCAGGCGGTCCTTGCCGCGTGCGGCGATCCCGGGAAGATCAGGGACGCCGCCGCCCGTACGATCACCGAGCTCTGCCGCGAGCTGCGTGCCGCCGGGCACACGGCGGGCACCGGCGAGGCCGTGGAGACGCTCCGGCTGGCCTGCGACCTGGCCCGGTTGCGCGGCCTGCCCGCGCCGGGGCGCGGCGAGCTGCTGGAGGCGGTGACGACGGTGCTCGGCCAGGGCGAACCCCTCGGGCGCGGCCGGGCACTCGCCCGCGCCCTCGAGACGGTCCTGGTCGGCACCGAGCGCGGCAGGATCGCGCCGGGCACGCCCCGGTCCGGGCTCGGCCCCGCGGTCGAGGCCGAACTGGCGGAGCTGCGGCTGCCCCATCCCGGCGATCCAGGTCCCCGCGAGGTCCGCCTCGACCCGCTCCGCTCCGACCTGGATCGCCGCCGTGAGATCCTGCTGCAACGCCTGCTGGTGTGCGGAACCGGATACGGCCGGCCGACCGAGGTGGCGGGCACCGGTGACGCGACGGCACTCACCACCCGCTGGTCGCTCTCCTGGACCCCCTCGGTCGCCGCGCTGCTGGACCTGGCGGGCATCCGGGGTGTCACCGCGGCTCTGGCCGCCGCGGGGACGCTGCGCGAGACCTTCCGCGGGGAGTCCGCCGAGGGCGGCCCCACCTGCGCGGCGATTCTCACCGGACTGCGGGCCGCGGCCGCCTGCGATCTGCGGGACCTGGTCGCGGACCGCATCGAGGACGCCGCCGCCGTGCTCCCCGCCACCGCGGGGCTGCCCGACCTGCTCGAGGCCCTCGACCTGCTGGAGGCGCTGCGCCGCGAGCACCTTCCAGGAACCACGCCGGAGAGCCGGGAGCGGGCCGCGGGGCTGTTCGGCACCCTGCTGGAGGCCGCCGTACGGTCCCTGCCAGGTCTGGCCGGCAGTGACCGGCCCGAGGACGCGATCGCCCTGACGGCGCTCGCCACCCGCTCCGCCGAGCACCGGCTCGGCCTGCGTCTCGACGACGCGCTGGGCACGCTCGCGCGCACCGGCTCACCGCTCGTCCAGGGGGCCGCGCTCGCCGCCCGGGTCCTGCTCGACCTGGACGCGCCCGGCACCCTCGGGGCCCGAATCGCGGGATGGGTCGACGGCGCCACGGGCCCGGAGGGGCGCCATCGCCTGTCCCGCGCGCTCGCCGGCCTGCTGGTCGCCGCGGGCCCGCTCCTGCAGTCGGCCGCCGAGGCCCTCGACCCGCTGCTCGACCGTGTCGACGGCCTCGGCGACCAGGGTTTCCTGGATCGCCTTCCCGCACTGCGCGGTGGTTTCGACACGCTCACCCCGGCGGCACGGGACCGGTTGCTGCGAGCCGTGACCGACCGGCTCGGCGACCGGCTCGACCTGGCACTGAGCGCCCCGCCCGAGATCCTGGCCCTTTGGACCGCCGCGGACGCCGCCGGGCTGGCCGCGCTGAACGCCCTGCGGCTCCGCGTGCCCGGCATCTCCCCGCCACCGGCCGAGGCGATCACGGTCGCCGGGGAGCCGGCCTCCCCGGCCGTGCCCGCGGGAAGGACGGAGCCGGTGCCCCCGGTGGGTGGGGAGGCCGCCTCGCGGCGACTCGCTCCGGCCGACCGGTGGCGGCTGCTCCTCGGCAGGGAGACCGGGCGACTGCCCGCCGACGCCAGGCGTTACGCGGACGCCCTGGACGAGCTGTACGGGATGGGGAGGGGAGAGGGCGCGGCCGACTTCGGGCCCGGCGGCGACGGTGGCGGGCAGGGCGTGTCCTTCCCCTCCGCGCGCGAGTGGGCAGCGGAACTCGACGCCCTGTTCGGAACCGAGGTGCGGGAGGAGGTGCTGGCCCGTGCGGCCGACGGCGGGCGGACCGACGTACTGTCCGAGCTCGACCCCGACACGGTACGCCCGTCGATCGAGCTGCTGACCTCTGTCCTGTCCCTGGCGGGCGGGCTGCCCGAGCAGCGGCTGGCCCGGCTCCGTCCGCTGGTCCGCCGCCTGGTCGCCGAGCTGGCCAGGGAACTGGCCACCCGGATGCGCCCGGCGCTCACCGGCCTGGCGACGCCACGTCCCACCCGCCGTCCCGGCGGCCGGCTCAACCTGCCCGCCACCCTCCGGGCCAACCTGGCGCACACCCGCAGGACCGGCGACGGCAGGGTTCTCGTCGTCCCGGAACGGCCGGTCTTCAGCACGCGGGTCCGCAACGAGGCCGACTGGCGGCTGGTCTTCGTGGTCGACGTCTCGGGCTCGATGGAGGCCTCGGTGGTCTGGTCCGCGCTGACCGCGGCCGTCCTGGGAGGCGTTCCCACCCTCTCCACCCATTTCCTGGCCTTCTCCACCCAGGTGATCGACCTGACCGACCGGGTCGCCGATCCGCTGTCCCTGCTGCTCGACGTGCGGGTCGGCGGCGGTACCCACATCGCCGCCGGGCTCGCCCACGCGCGCTCCCTGGTCACCGTGCCGAGTCGCACGCTCGTCGTGGTGGTCAGCGACTTCGAGGAGGGCTATCCGCTCGGAGGGCTTCTCGGCGAGGTTCGCTCCCTCGTCTCCTCCGGCGTGCACCTGCTGGGCTGTGCCGCCCTGGACGACACCGGGGCCCCGCGCTACTCGGTGCCCGTCGCGCGTCAGCTCGTCGCGGCCGGGATGCCCGTCGCCGCACTCAGCCCGCTCGCCCTCGCCCGCTGGGTGGGCGACCGCCTTCGAGGAGAGACTCGTTGAACCTGCCAGCCTCCGCCTCCCCGGCCGGGCAACTGCCACCGGTGGAGCCGCATGTGGTCGCCTCGGCGGTAGAGGACCTCACGCCCAGGCTGCGGAAGAAGCTCGACGCGGCGATCGAGCGCTGCGCCGGGCTCGCCGCCACCGCCTCAGGGCAGGTCGTCTCCATCAGCTGGGGCGAGGACGCGGTGGTCACCCTCACTCCGGGCCCTTCGGGGACGATCGCCGACCCCGGTGCGGCCCGGTGCGGCTGCCTGCTCGCGCCCCGCTGCCTGCACCGCGCCGCCGTACTGAGCGCCTGCCCGGTCGCGGAGGCCGGCCTGCCCGAGACCTCCGAGCCGGTCGCCGACGCATCACCCGGTTCGGACGCGGACCCGGGCGCGACCCCCGCCCCGGCTACCGGCCAGAAGACTGCACAGCAAACGACCCAGGAAACTGCACAGAACACGACCGGGAGAGCCACCACGGAGGCCGGTCCCGGGTCCAGGCAGGTGGCCGCCGCGGCCGGGTTGTGGGATGCCGCCGCCGCGGTGCTCGTAGGCGGGGTGCCCGGTGCCGGGGCGGTACCCCAGGCGGAGCTGCTCCGCGCTGCCCACACCGCCAGGCTGGCGGGCCTGCACAGGGCCGAGGCCGCTGCCCTGCGCGTCGTGCGCGGCCTGCGTGCCGCTCGCGCACGCCATGACGGCCACCGCCTGGCCGACCTGGTCTCCGCGTTCAGGGAACTCCTGCTGACCGCGGGCAGGCTCGCCGCGGCCGACCCCGATCCAGCCCTGGTGGGAACCGCGCGCCGCGCCTACCGGCAGGGCGAGGCACTGAAGGTGTACGGGGTCTGCCGGGAACCGGTGATCAGCGTCACCGGCTACGGAGGGGTGGTCACCCACCTCGTCGCCGAGGACGGCCGCTGGTTCTCCGTCGCCGACGTCAGGCCCGGAGGATCGGCGCGTGCCCGCGGTGCCGGCACCGCCACGGTCGCGCTCGGCGCCGCGGCTCTCGACCACGCACGGCTGGCCAGAGGGGGACTGCTGATCTCCGGCGCGACGATCTCGCCCGAGGGCCGTCTCGGTGCGGGTCGCGGCGTGCGGGCCAACCCCGTCGCGGGCCTGTCCTGGTCGGCCTCGCCGCTGGCGGCCCTGTTCGCCAAGCCACTTGCCGAGACCGCCGGCGTGACATTCTCCGGGGACCCCTGGGGCGATCCGCAGGACGGCGGGGGAGCGGGGCAGCCGGTCGGATGCGACCTGGTGATCGTCGGCGCCGAGGGAGACCGGGTGCTCGCCCGCGAGCTGCCGCCCCGTGCGGAGCCGGAGGGCGGAGCGGATGCGTTCCCCGCGTCCGCCGGACGTTCCGGCGCCGACGGCTCCCTCCGGGGACCGCTGGTCCGGCTCGCGCCGGCTGACTCCCATCCCGATCTGGCCCATGTCGCCAACCTGCGGCAGCTCGCCTCCAGGCCGGGGCTGAGGGTACGGGTGATCGGCAGGTTGGACCCCGACAGGGCCGCCACCCTGCGCCCGCTCGCGATCGGGCCGGTTCCCGGAGCCGGTCCGACGTTGCGCCTGCCCGCCGAGTGGATGGACCGCGCCGATCTCGGATACGACCGCCTGCGAGGTTCCCACCTCCCGTCTGGCGAGGACTGCCGGCCCTGGGAGGAGGCGGCCGAGGCCGGTACGGACCCGGTGGCGGCCGCACCCCTGTGGCGGGCGCGCCGCCTGGTGGAGCTGGCCGTCTCCGGCGGACGGCGGGCGGTCGCGGAGTCCGCGCGGGGTGATTCCCTCGCCCAGCGGGCCGCGCTCCGCCGCGCGGGCTTTGCGACCGCCGCCGACCTCGTCGACGCGCTCACCGCGGAGGCCGACCGCCGCACCCGCGACGTGTTCGGCCGCCTGGCCGACTCCGGCGGCGACCGGTACGCCTGGACGTGGCTCGCCGCCGCCGTCCATCTCACGGCCACGGAACGGGCACTGGTCCGGGCGTCCTGGCACGACGGCCGCGCCCGATGTGCTCCCGGAGAGCGGGCCGGATGACACCCGCGTGGCGCTTCCCGGCGTTCGGCCGCCCCCGGGCGACCGCCCTCGCGGGTGCGGGCAGGAAGGACCGGATCAAGAAATGTCGCCGACGGCCGATAGCGTGCGCGGCATGAGCGATGAGATCACCGACTCCCCCACCGGTTGGGTCGCCAAGCACGCCCGCAGGTACGTCGAGTCGAACGGCGCGGAGGGCCACCTCTATCACGGCCGGCCGACGCTGCTGCTGACGACGGTCGGCCGCAGGTCCGGGGTGCGCCGGCGCACCCCGCTGATCTACGGCCGTGACGGTGACGCCTACGTGGTCGTCGCCTCCAACGGAGGGGCCACCGGCCACCCGCTGTGGTACCACAACCTGCTGGTCCTGCCCCAGGTCGAGGTGCAGGTGGAAGCCGAGACGTTCACGGCCCTCGCGCGGACCGCGACCGCCGAGGAGAAGCCCGCGCTGTGGCGGCAGATGGTCGGCATCCACGCCGAGTACGCCGGCTACCAGCGCAAGACCGACCGCGACATCCCGGTGGTGATCCTCACACCTGCCTGAGGTCCCAGGCCGGTCACCCGGTCATGACCGTGACACCGGGGCGGACCGGGCCGCCCTCGGTCTCGCCGGCAACGAGGCGGAGCGGGAGTTCCCGTCGTCCCGGCCGGCCGCCCTCACCGAGGTGGCACCGGAAAGCGGACGGGAACGGCCATGACCGCTCACCTGTACCGGGGATCTCGCGGCGGGGTCAGAGACGGGCCGCGGCCGTCGTGGTCGCGCGCACGGCTGCGATCTCATGGCAAGGTCGGGCGAGGTCGTGAGCTGTTCGTGATCTCATTTGGACCGCGACAATGCTGGCCACAAAGGGCAGTACGATCTACTGTAATTGACAATAAACCGTGCGTAAGGAGTGGGGCGTGGATCTCATCGTGCCGCCGGCGGAACGGGTGTGCTGATGGCCAGTCAAGCAAGCATCGGTGACCGCATCCGCAGATTGCGGTTGAGCAAGCACATGTCCCAGGCGCAGCTGGCCGGGCCAGACCTGTCTGACAGTTATGTTTCGCTCATCGAGTCAGGGAAGCGGAATCCCACTCCGAACGTCACGCGCCTGCTCGCCGAGCGGCTCGGCTGCGGCATCGAGTTCCTGCTCCACGGGATCGAGCCGCACCAGCGCGTCGACACCGGGCTCGCCCTGCGCCACGCCGAGCTGGAGTTGTGCCACGGGGATCCGGCCGTGGCGGCCGACCGTTTCGCGGAAACGGTCAGGGCCGCGGGCGACGACAACGCCGCTCTCGCCGCGCAGGCGAGGTTCGGCCAGGCTCGTGCGCTGGAGGCCCAGGGGCACACGGCGCAGGCGGTCGAGGCCTACGAGGGGCTTCGCCGCGAGGCCGCGGCGCACCCCGAGCGCCTTGCCGACCTGCCGGTCGTCGTGGCGCTCTGCCGCTGCTACCACCGAGCCGGTGACGCGCTACGCGCCCGGGATCTCGGACTGAACGCCCTGGCACAGGCCGTTCGGCTCGGGCTCGACCAGGGCACCCTGGCTCTCGACCTCGCCGTGGTGCTCGCCGAGACGGAGATCGACCTGGCATATGCCGAGCGCGTGCTGTCGGCGTCCGGCATGCCCGAGGCCGTCGACCGCGGTCCGGAGGTCCTCGGCCTGTGGCGGGCCAGTGCGGCCGCGGCGGAGAAGGACTCCGCGCTGGCCCTGCGGCTCGCGGAGGACGCCATCGCCGCCGGCCGGTCCACCCAGATGGCCTTCGACTACGCCCGGAGCGCGATGTGCTGGGCGTGGATCACCGCCGCGAGCCCCGAGGACGCCGGGCTTGACCGGGCGGGCGAGTTCGCCGCCTCCGCGGCCGAGGTCCTCACGCGCCTGTCACCCGGGGCGGTCGAACACGCCCGGAGCCTGATCGTGCTCTCCCGCGTGCGGCTGCGCGCCGGCGACGTGGACGCCGCCGCCGACCTGTCGGACCGGGCTCTCGGCCTGCTCGCCGGTGTGCGCGGGGCGGTGCCGGCCATGGCGTACGTGGTCCTGGCCGAGCTCGCCTTGGCACGCTCCAAAGACGGCGGCCCGGCGCTGGCGGAGGCGCAGGAGGCACTCGCCGATCCGGCCACCACGTCGGCCTCCCTCACCGACAGGCAGTCGGCCAGGCTCTGGCGCGAGATCGGTGACCTCTGGGGGCGGGCCGGATCGCCGGAGAGGCAGACGAACGCCTATCGCCGGGCGCTCGAAACCGTGGGGGTCTGCTCGCGGATGGAGACGCCACCCGGCTCGACGTGGCGTGAGGTGGTGACTCCCGCGATTCCGGCGCACCTCGGCGCTTCGCGCGGGGCGGCGGCCGGCTGATCGCCCGCGGGGCCGGATCTCTCCCCGCTCGTCGTGTCGAGCGGGGACGGAGCCGGTCGTGACGGGCCCGTTCCGGCCCTCGGTGTCGGGATTCGCCACACCGGGTGGGGCGGCCGGGTCGCTGTCAGAGCACCTCCGGCAAGCAGGGTGGCGAACACGAAGGCGCCGACAAGACTCTGCGGAGGGCATACCGGGCCGGCCAGGATCGGCTGTGGCGGCGGAGCGTCTTCCCGTGGATGAGACGGCGGTGTATCAACCGACCACCACGCGCCCTCGTATTCGTCGGTGTGCTGCGCGACGTACCCGAGGCTGAGCGGCACATCGCCGTTGACGGTGAGCCTCGCCGCGCGAAGACAAGCCTCGGCGTGGTGGTGCGCATTGCGATGGTTAGCAGTACTGCCGTTCCGCCGTTTCGCCGAGACGGTGGAGTAGGTGCGTCCAGCCGTGGCCGGTCTCGTGTTCGAGCAGGGGTGGCAGGCCGCTGTGTCGTAGGGTGAGCTCGGTGCCGCCGCCATCCCGGACGAGGGTGATTTCGACGCGGGAGCTGCCGGGCGGGATGTCGGGCACTCCGGGAGCGGCTTTCCAGCCGAAGGTGAAGACGATCCGTTCATAGGGCACGAGTTCGACGAACTGACCGCACATCACCGGGCGCGGGCCTTCCTGCATGTACACGCGCAAGGCGCCACCAGAGCGGGCGTCCAGTTCTGCCGCACCCCACCATTGGGCCAAGCGGGCCGGATCGGTGAAGAACGGCCAGATCGTCTCGGGCCGGGCCTGGATGCGCAACGTCTGCTCGATCGTCCTGCTCTCCCTGGCGCTCATCATGATCCCTTCACGTCGTCCTCACCGGTGCGCACGCGTTCCTCTCGCTCGGCCGCGTCCTTGAGTCGGCCAAGCGGGGCCGACCACATCGTCTCCAGGAACGTCGCCGCCTCGGCGAGCCCTTCGGGGCGTAGCCGATAGAAACGCCGGTTGCCGGCGCGACGGATGTCGAGGAGCCCGGCTGTGACCAGGATCCGCAGGTGCTGGGAGACCGCCGGGCGGCTGATATCGGGAAAATGCCGGGCGATGTCGCCCGCCGATACTTCGCGGTCGCGTACCAGCATGAGGATCGTGCGACGGGTCGGGTCGGCGACCGCTCGCAACGCCTCGTCCACCATCCACCGCCTTCCCTCAGGTCCGCTTGCGGCATCCGCCGGAGCTATTGTAAGTATTTAAGTAATATCTTACATACTTTTCGGATCAGGGGAAACGCATCATGACTGACAAGAATCGAGTCTCGACCTCAGAGAACGAGCGCCTGAACGTGCTGGTCGGCCGGTGGCGTTCACAGGGGCAGGCGGTCGCCACTCCGGTCGAACCCTCGATCCAGATCGCCGGATTCGACACATACGAGTGGCTAGGGGGTGGGTTCTTCCTCATCCACCGTGTGGACGTGCGCATCAACGATGACAGGGTCGAAGTCATCGAAATGATAGGTCCCTACGATCCGGCGACCCAGACCTATCCCATGCGCTCCTTCGACAACCAGGGCAACTTCGTCACGATGCGGGCGAGCGTGAACGACGACGGCGTCTGGACGTTCACCGGCGAAACAGAACGGGCCACACTGGTGATCGCTGAAGATCGCAACACCATGACGGCCAGGTGGGAACGCGTCGACAATGGCTCGGATTGGCGGCACTGGATGGACATGACCTTCACAAAGGTCTCCTGACCTCGGCCGCCTTCTCGGGGCGCCGCCAAGCTCCGGGCAAGTGGCAAGGGGACGCCGCCGCAATCGGCTCGCGGCGTAGGTCGAAGAGCAGGCTCGGGGCCGTACGTCGCCATTCTTATTAGGTTAGGCTAACTTAATCTTCGTGGCTCCCCCCGCGAAGAGCGCGTATATCCGGAGACGGCTGGCCGGCCTGTGTCTGCTCGGTGGCCTGTTGCTGCTCACCGTGCTGGCAGGCATCGCGATCGGCGCCAAGCAGATCCCGCTGGACCAGGTCCTCTCGGGCGTGTTCGCTCCCGACGGCTCGGAGAACGCGCTGATCATCCAGGAGCTGCGGCTGCCGCGCACGCTGCTGGGGGTGGCCGTGGGGGCGGCGCTCGGCCTGGCGGGCGCGCTGATGCAGGCGCTGACCCGTAACCCCCTGGCCGAACCCGGTCTGCTCGGCGTCAACGGCGGCGCGGCGATGGCGGTCGTGACGGTGGTCGGCCTGTTCCGGGTGGACGAGGTCCTCGTCTACGTGTGGGCGGCGTTCCTCGGGGCCGCCGGGGCCGCGCTGCTGGTCTACGTGATCGGGTCGCGCGGCCGTTCCGGCGCCACCCCCGCGCGGCTGGTCCTGGCGGGAGCCGGGATCAACGCGGTGTTCAGCTCGCTGACGGCGGGGGTGATGCTGCTCAGCCCGCGTGGTTTCAACGGCTTCCGGTTCTGGCAGGTGGGCTCGCTGTCCGGACGCGACCTCGGCGTCTTCGCGCAGATCGGCCCGTTCCTGCTGGCGGGGACGGTGCTGGCGCTCTGCCTGGCGCGCCCGCTCAACGCGCTGGCGCTGGGGGAGGACACGGGACAGGCGCTGGGCGTACGCGCGGGCCGGACCCGCGCGCTGGGGGCGCTGGCGGTTGTGGTGCTGTGCGGCGCCGCCACGGCGGCGGTGGGGCCGATCGCCTTCGTCGGGCTGGCGGTGCCCTTCGTGGCCCGGGCGCTGGTCGGCCCGGACCAGCGCTGGGTGCTGCCGTACTCGCTGCTGCTGGCGCCGGTGCTGCTGCTCGGCGCGGACATCGTCGGTCGCGTGGTCGCGCCGCCCGGCGAGCTGGAGACGGGCATCGTCACCGCGTTCCTGGGCGCCCCCCTGCTGGCACTGATGGTCCGTCGCGGAAGGGTTCCCCAGCTGTGAGCATGAATCGTGTGCTGCGCGTCGGGAGCATGTCCGTGCGGTGGCGGCCGCGGGCCGTCGCCGTGTGTGCCGTGCTGGCGGGCGTCGCGCTGGGGGCGGCGGTGCTCGTGGTCGGCAGTGGAGACTTCCCCGTCTCCGTCACCGAGGTGGTGGAGGCGCTGGCCGGGCGGGGAGAGCGCGCGACGGAGTTCATCGTGCTCACGTTGCGCCTGCCCAGGGCCGTCACCGGCCTGCTCGCCGGGGCGGCCCTGGGCCTGAGCGGTGCGATCTTCCAGAGCATCACGCGCAACCCGCTGGGCAGTCCCGACCTCATCGGGTTCACCACGGGTTCGGCCACCGGCGCGCTGCTGCAGATCCTGGTCGTCGGCGGCGGCACCGCCGCCATCGCGGCCAGCTCCGTCCTCGGTGCGGTGCTGACCGCGCTCGCCGTCTACCTGGTGGCCTACCGCGGCGGGGTGCACGGCTACCGGCTGGTACTGGTCGGGGTCGCCGCGGCCGCGATGCTGGAGTCGTTCAACGCCTACCTCGTCACCCGGGCCGAACTGCGCGAGGCGTACGAGGCGGCGTTCTGGCTCACCGGCAGCCTGACCGGCAGGGGCTGGCCGCACGCGTGGCCGCTGGCCCTGGCCATGGCCGTGCTCGTTCCGGTCGCGATGGCGTTCGGGCGCCGGCTGCGGATGGGGGAACTCGGAGACGACGCGGCCCAGGCGCTCGGTGTGCCGGTCCAGCGGACGCGGGCCGCGCTGGTGGTGACGGGCGTGGGGCTGGTGGCGGTGGCGACCGCGGCGGTGGGACCGGTCCCGTTCGTCGCGCTGGCCGCACCGCAGCTGGTGCGGAGGCTCACCCGCCGGCCCGGCACGCAGCTCGTGCCGGCCGCGCTGATGGGCGCGGCGCTGCTCGTCCTCAGCGACCTGGCGACGCTGCACCTGCCGGTCACGCCGCCGGTCGGTGTGGTCACCGGTGTGCTGGGCGGCGTCTACCTGATCTGGCTGCTGTCGACCGAGGGGATGCGGGGGCGGGCGTGAGCGGGTCGCACGGTTGGCCGGAGACGAGCGTTGACGCCCGAACATCCTTAAATTAGGTTAGCCTTACCTAACTTAGGGAGAGCTCTGTGCTGACCAGGGAAGAACTGCACGATTCGCTGACAGAACTGCTCGGAGAGCCGGTGGAGGCGGACGACAATCTCATCGAACTGGGCATGGATTCGATCCAGCTGATGGGATTGACCGGCCGCCTGCGCCGCCTCGGCGTCGAGATCGGCTTCGCCGAACTCGCGCGGCGGCCCACGCTGGCCGAGTGGTGGGAGCTACTCGCCGAACGCGGTGCCCTCGCCCCGGTTCCGAGTTCAGGCCAGGACCGCGTTCCCGATCCCGAGCGGGAGGCCACGGAGCCGGGCGAGTCGTTCCCTCTCGCGCTCATGCAGCACGCCTACTGGATCGGCCGCGACTCAGGCCAGTCACTCGGCTCCGTCGCCGCACACCTCTACGTGGAGCTCGACGGCCGCGAGATCGACCCCGGCCGCCTTGAGAGGGCGGTCCTGGCACTCGTCGAGCGGCATCCGATGCTACGGGTCGCCGTCCGCGACGACGGCACCCAGCGCGTCCTGCCGGAGCGGCCGGGACCCGCGGTCACGGTGCACGACCTGCGCGCCGCGCCGGATCCCGAACAGGAGCTGGAACGGCTGCGCGCCCAGATGTCCACCCAACGGCTTCCCATCGAGACGGGCCGGGTCTTCGACGCGCGGCTGAGCCTGCTGCCCTCCGGGGCCGCGCGGCTGCACCTGGACGTCGACATGGTCGCCGCCGACGCGATGAGCTACCGCACGCTGCTGGCCGACCTCGCCGCGCTCTACGAGGGTGAGAACCTGCCGCCGATCGACTACAGCTACGCGCGCTATCTCGCCGCCGACCCCCGCGCCAAGGCCCGCGACCGGGACCGCAGGTGGTGGGGCGAGCGGCTCGGCGAGCTGTCCGGGCCGCCAGAGCTGCCGGTCGTGCCGCGCCCGGGGGAGAAGGTCGTGCGCAAACACCACTGGTTGCCCCCCGAGGGCAGGCAGCGGCTGATCGCCCGCGCGCACCGCGAGGGTGTCACACCGGCGATGGCGCTCGCCGCGGTCTTCGCCGAGGTGATGGGGGCCTGGTCGGCGACCCCGCGCTTCCTGCTGAACCTGCCGCTCTTCCACCGTGAGCCCATCCACCCCGACGTGGACGCCCTGGTCGGCGATTTCACCGGCTCCATCCTGCTGGAGGCGGACCTGTCGCGGGAACTGCCGTTCGTCGAGCGCGCCCGCGAACTGCAGGCGCTGCTGCACACGGCCGGTGAGCACAGCGACTACTCCGGGGTGGAGGTGCTGAGAGACCTGTCGCGGGCGCGGGGTGAGCAGGTGCTGGCCCCGATCGTCTACACCAGCGCTCTCAACCTCGGCGAGCTGTTCGGGGAGCGGGCGCGGCGCAGCTTCGGCGAGCCGGAATGGATCATCTCCCAGGGGCCGCAGGTGCTGCTGGACGCCCAGGTCACCGAGGTCTCCGATGGCCTGCTGCTGAACTGGGACGTGCGCGATCCGGCTTTCCCCGACGGCGTCGCCGACGCGATGTTCGCCGCCTACACGGGCGCGATCACCCGCCTGGGCGCGCCGGGCGCCGACTGGAGCGAGCCGCTGGGGATCGGCGCCCCGCCGGACCAGCTGCGCCGGCGGCACGAGCTCAACGCCCAGCCGCCGCCACCCGCGCGGACGCTGCACGAGGGGTTCTTCGCGCGGGCCCGGCGTACTCCGGACCTGGCGGCGCTGCACTGGGGCACCGACGGCACGCTCACCTACGGCGAGCTGGCCGACCGCGCGCTGCGCGTCGCCGCCCACCTCGCCGAGCTGGGGGTGCGGCCCGGCGACCGCGTCTCGGTCGAACTGCCCAAGGGACCCGACCAGGCCGTCGCGGTGCTCGGCACGCTGGCCGCCGGTGCCGCGTACGTACCCGTCGGGTCCGGACAGCCCGCCGCCCGCCGGGAGAGGATCCTGAAGGCGGCGGGGGTCGTGGTCTCGCTCACCTCGGCCGTGACGCACCCCGCACCGCTGGAAGGACCGGTTCCCGTTCCTCCCGGGCAGGTCGGCTACGTGCTGTTCACCTCGGGCTCCACCGGGGAGCCCAAGGGGGTGGAGGTCTCGCACCTGGCCGCGATGAACACGATCGGGGACCTGGTCGAGCGGTTCTCGCTCGGTGAGGCGGACGTCTCGCTCGCGGTGTCGGCCCTCGACTTCGACCTGTCGGTGTTCGACCTGTTCGCGCCCTGGTCCAGCGGTGGCGCCGTGGTGATCCCGGAAGAGGACGAGCGGCGCGACGCCACCCGCTGGGCCGAGCTGGTCGAGCGGTGGTCGGTGACCGTGCTGAACTGCGTGCCCTCGGTGCTGGAGATGCTGCTGCGGATCGGCCCCGTACCGAGCCTGCGGCTGGTCCTGCTCGGCGGCGACTGGGTCGGTACCCACCTGCCCGCGCTGTTGCGTGACCGTTCGCCGAGGTGCCGGTTCGTCGCGCTCGGCGGTACGACGGAGACGGCCATCCACTCGACGGTGCTGGAGGTCGACGGCGAGGTGCCCGCGGACTGGACGGCGGTCCCCTACGGCGTGCCGTTGCGGGGAGTGGCCTGCCGGGTCGTGGACGAGATCGGGCGCGACCGCCCCGACTGGGTGCGGGGCGAGTTGTGGATCGGCGGCGCCGGTGTCGCGGACGGCTACACCGGTGACGCCGAGCGCACCGCCGACCGTTTCGTCGTGCACGAGGGCACCCGCTGGTACCGGACCGGGGACATGGCCAGATACCGGCCGGACGGCACGCTGGAGTTCCTCGGGCGGCGCGACCACCAGGTGAAGGTGCGCGGGTTCCGGATCGAGCTCGGCGAGGTCGAGACCGCGCTGGAGAGCCACCCCCGGGTACGCAGGGCCGTCGGCCTGCTCGCCGGCTCACGGCTGGCCGCCGCGGTCGTGCTCGCGGAGGAGCCCGAAATGGAGACCGGAACGCCGGAGCTGCTCGCCCACGTACGGGAGCTGCTGCCCTCGCACATGGTCCCGGACCTGTTGGTGCCCCTGGCCGCGCTGCCGCTCACGGCCAACAACAAGGTGGACCGCAAGGCGCTCGCCGCCCTGGTCGCCGCCGCTGCGGGGGAGACGGGCACGCCGTACATCGCCCCGGCCACGGCGCTGGAGCGGGTGCTCGCCCGGGTGGTCGGCCAGGTGCTCGGCGTGCCGCGGGTCGGCGCGCACGACGACATCTTCGCGCTCGGTGGCGACTCGGTGCTGGCCACCACCATCATCGCGCGGCTGCGCGAGGCGCTCGACGCCTCGTCCCTGCCGCTGAGGGCGCTGTTCACCGAGCGGACCGTCTCGCGCGTCGCCCGCCGGTTCGCCGAGGTGGAGGAGACCTCCGGCAGGCTGGAGGCGGTCGCGGAGATCTGGCTCATGGTGGAGGGCATGTCCGAGGACGAGCTCGCCGAGCGCCTGGGCACGGGCGGCGGGGGCGACTGACCGGTCGTCACCGCGGGGTGGCGCGGCTAGGCGTCCTGAGGTTCGCTCTCCAGGGTCGCGCCGCGCAGGCCGGTGAGCGTGAGGGCCAGGGCCAGCGCCAGCGCGGCGCTGGCCGCTCCGTACACGACGATCGCGGTACCGGGGGCCAGGTAACGGCCGAGCGCGCCCGCGCCGAGCGCGCCGACGGCCTCGCCGCCGGTCTCCTGGGCGGCCCACAGGGCGTTCACCCGGCCGAGGTAGCCGTCGGGGGTGTGCGCCTGGATGAGGCCGTAGCGGAGGATCTCCTCGATGGACGCGACGAAGCCGTACCCGAAGAGGATCGCGACGGCGAGCGCGGGATGCCCGGCCAGTCCGAGGCAGGCCAGGAGCACGAAGCCGCAGACCGACGCGACGAGCAGTGCCCTGCCCGGTGCGCGCGAGTGCACGACCCACCCGCTGGTGAGCGAGCCGAGCACCGCGCCGCAGGCCGGCGCGGTGTAGAGCAGGCCGATCGTGGCCGGGCCACCGCCCAGCTGCAGGGTCGCGAACGCGGGCATGAGCACCGGGATGCCGCCCGCCACCATGAACAGCAGGCCGAGCAGCATGAGCGAGCCGACGACGCGGTGCGAGGCCACGAACTTCAGCCCCGAGCCGATCGCCCTCAACGGGTTCTCGGTGACCACGACGGCCGGTCTCAGGGCGGGGAGCCTCGTCAGCAGGCCGAGGGTGACCAGGGTGCCGAAGGCCGCGGCCGCGTAGTTCCAGCCGACGCCGAACGCCGAGATGGTCAGGCCGCCGAGCGCGGGAGAGATCATCGAGCCGAGCCGTACGGTCAGCGCGTTGAGCGCGCCCGCCGCGACGAGCTTGTCCGGGGGGACCAGGGCGGGGGTCGCGGCCAGCAGCGCGGTGACACTGACACCGGTCGCCAGCCCGTCCCAGGCCGCGAGCAGGTAGATCGCGGCCAGCGAGGGGGAGGGCAGGAAGGCGTTCAGTGCCAGCAGCGCGAAGCCCAGACCGGCCGCGCCGCGCGCCAGGAGCATCAACCGGCGCCGGTCCTGCCGGTCGGCCAGCACCCCGCCCCACAGGAACCCGGCAAGCAGGGCGAACCCCTCGGCAGAGGAGACGGCGCCGACGTGTACCGTCGATCCGGTCATCGCATAGACCTGTACGGGCACCGCGACCAGGAGCATGCCGATGCCGAAGACCGACACGGTACGTGCGACGAACACGTCGCGGAAGGCCCTGCTGGTTCTCAGTGGGCTGATGTCCATGGCCAGACGGCGCAACATCTTCGGGGTTCTCCTCAGCAGGCAGAATTAGTAAGGTGAGGCTAACCTTAGTTGACCTTAAGGAAAGAGGACAGAGCAGTGCAGCGGGTCCTTATGAATGGAAAGATCCACCGTGCCACCGTGACCCAGGCGGACCTGCACTACGTGGGTTCCCTGACGATCGACGCCGAGCTGATGGCCGCCGCCGACATCGTCGAGGGCGAGCAGGTCCACGTCGTCGACATCGACAACGGTGCCCGTCTCGTCACCTACGCGATCACCGGTGAGGCCGGCACCGGGATCATCGGTGTCAACGGCGCGGCCGCCCACCTGGTCCACCCGGGGCACCTGGTCATCATCATCTCGTACGGGACGTTCGACGCCGCGGAGGCGAAGGCGCACCGGCCCAAGGTCGTCCACGTGGACGGCGCCAACCGCGTCGTCGCGCTCGGCTCCGATCCGGCCGAACCGGTCGCCGGCGCGGCGGCCCAGATCGCGGGGCGGTGACCGGTGGAGGGGTTCACCCCGTGGCCCGAGGAGTTCGCGGCGCGCTACCAGGCCGAGGGCTACTGGGGCGACCGGCTGCTCGGTGACGTGCTCGGGGACGTGCTCGGCGGGGGCGAGAAGGAGCGGACCGCGCTCGTGGCCGGGGAGGAGCGGCTGACCTACGCGGAGCTGGATCGCCGCGCCGAACGTACCGCCGCCGGCTTCGCGCGGCTGGGCATCCGGCAGGGTGACCGTGTCGTGGTGCAGCTGCCCAACACCGCCTCCTTCGTCGTCGTCTTCCTCGCCCTGGTCAGGATCGGCGCCGTCCCGGTGCTGGCCCTGCCCGCGCACCGGGGGAGCGAGATCGGCTACCTGTGCGAGCTGAGCGAGGCCAGGGCGTACGTCATCCCCGACACTCACGGCGGGTTCGACTACCGCGACCTGGCCCGCTCGCTGGCGGTGGAACATGTCGTGGTGGACGGGGACGCCCAGGAGTTCCGCGCGCTGGCCGACCTCGGCGCCGGCGCGGGGGCGGAGGTGTCCTACGAGCGGCCCGACCCCGCGGACGTGGGGGTGTTCCTGCTCTCCGGTGGCACCACCGGGCTTCCGAAGCTCATCCCGCGCACTCACCGCGACTACGTCTACAACCTGGAGGCCAGCGCCGAGGTCTGCGGCTTCACCTCCGAGACCGTCTACCTCGTGGTGCTCCCGGTCGCGCACAACTTCGCGCTCGCCTGCCCGGGCATCCTCGGGGTGTTCGCCAAGGGCGGCACGGTCGTGCTGGCGCCCTCCGGGGCGCCCGACGAGGCGTTCCCCCTCATCGAGCGCGAGAGGGCGACGGTGTGCGCGGTGGTGCCGCCCATCGCGCTGCTCTGGCTGGAGGCGGCGTCCTGGTCGAAGGAGGACCTGTCGTCGCTGGAACTGCTACAGGTGGGCGGCGCCAAGTTCGCGGCCGAGCGGGCCGCGCAGGTCCCCGGCGTGCTGGGCTGTGCGGTGCAGCAGGTGCTGGGGATGGCCGAGGGACTGCTCAACTTCACCCGCCTGGACGATCCCCGGGAGCTGGTCGACACCACGCAGGGCAGGCCGCTGTCGCCGGCCGACGAGATCCTGGTGGTCGACTCCGACGACGTGGAGGTCGCCCCCGGCGAGGTCGGCGAGCTGCTCACCCGCGGTCCCTACACCCTGCGCGGCTACTACCGCGCGCCCGAGCACAACGCGCGCTCCTTCACCCCCGACGGTTTCTACCGGAGCGGAGACCTGGTGCGGATGCTCCCCTCCGGCCATCTCGTCGTGGAGGGCAGGGTCAAGGACCAGATCAACCGGGGCGGTGACAAGATCTCGGCCGAGGAACTGGAGAACCACCTGCTGGCCCATCCCGCGGTGCACGACGCCGCCGTGGTCGGTGCGCCGGATCCGGTGATGGGGGAGCGCACCTGCGCCTTCCTGATCGTGCGGGACCAGGCGCCGACGCTGCGGGAGATCAAGCGGTTCCTGAAGGAACGCGGCGTGGCGGGATACAAGTGGCCCGACCGTGTCGAGCTGGTCGACGCCTTCCCCCGCACCCCGGTCGGCAAGGTCAGCAAGAAGGAGCTCGCCGCCGGCCTGCGCTGAGCGCCGCACACACGAGCCGTCCGGTCCCCGGGCGGCTCGTGCGTGCGGCGCTCCTGTTTTCACGACCTGAGGAAAGCACCCTCACCCGCGCGCGACCACGTACGGGGCGATGCTGGAGAGCTTCTCGCAGGTCTCCTCGTACTCGCGCTCGGGCGTCGAAGCGGACACGATGCCGGCGCCGGCCCGCAGCCATGCCCGGCCGTTCTCGGCGTAGAGGGCACGCAGCACCAGGGCGGCGTCCATCGACCCGTCCCGCGAGACGGTCAGGACGGCACCGGAGTAGAGCTCGCGGCGCTCCTCCAGCCGGGTGATCGCGTCGATCGCCTCCGGCTTGGGGATGCCGGAGGCGGTCACGCCGGGAAACAGCGCGTCGAGCGCGTCCCAGCAGGTGCGGCCGGGGGCCAGTTCGCCGCTGACACTGGAGCCCAGATGCTGCACGCTGCCGCGCTCCTTCACCGCCATGAAGCCGGTGACCCGGACCGTGTCGGGCGCGCACACCCGGTACAGCTCCTGCTGCGAGGTGCGCACCGAGACCGCGTGCTCGAAGATCTCCTTGGGGTCGCTCTCCAGCTCGTGGCGGGTCAGTGAGTCCGTGCTCTCCCCCCGGCCGAAGGCTCGCGTACCGGCCAGTGGCTGGGTCGTGACCGTGCCGTGCCCGTCGACACTCGCCAGCACCTCGGGGCTGAACCCGGTGGCCTGGAAGCCGTCCAGATCGAGGAGGAACGAGCGGGCCGGGGTGTTGGCGGCACGGCCGCACACGTACGTCGCGACGACGTCGACGGGGAACGGGATCGGCAGCCGGCGGGAGACGATGACCTTCTGGTAGAGCCCGGCGGCGATCTCGGAGATCGCCTGGGCGACCCGCGACCGGTAGTGGTCTCCGTCGGAGCGCACGTCGACCGGCGACGGTGCCGCGACCCGGGACGCGCCGGGGGCGGACAGCAGCTTGGCGACCCGCTCGGCCTCGCCGGCGTCGGCGCTCACCACCAGCGCGCGTCCCGCCTCGATGCGCACCTCGGTGCGAGGCACGATCAGATGGGCGAGCCGGCCCGCCGGGTCGCTCGCGGCGAACTCGAACGCGATCCAGCCGTAGGCGTTCCAGGCCGGCCAGGGGGCCGCGCCGAACACCGCCTCCAGCGCCGCGGCCGGCCGGCCCGACCAGGCCTCGTCCACGGCAGGCCCGTCCAGCCAGCGGCTGCGCACGACTCCGGGTTCGAGGATCACCTCGCCCGACACCCCGCCCGCGAAGGTCCACAGGCCCGGTCTTTCGTACACGGTGTAGTCGTCGAACAGCCCTGAGCCGGCCAGACGGGCGACCAGGTGCAGCGGATCGACCGGGCTGTCGACGACCACCTCCGTGCGCATCTCATCTGTACTGATGCCAAAGGACACAAGACCCACCCCTCTGAGGGACCGGAAAATCCGATCAATTTAGGTAAGGCTAACCTTGTGTCGATTTAATAGGCAAGGCTAACCTAACCTTCAGGCGGGGCGGCTGTCCGGCCCCCGGACCCACAAAGAAAGAGTTGAGCGTGCGGGAACAGCAGGACGTCGCACGGCGGCGCGAACTGATGCGGCGGATGATGGCCGAGGCGGGGCTCAGCCCCGGCAGGGACCGGATCGTCCCACGCGGGTCCGGCGATCCCGCACCGCTGTCCTACGCGCAGCAGAGCATGTGGCTGCACCACCGGACGTTTCCCAGCAGCCCGGCCTACAACGTCTGCCTGCTGGTGCACATGTCGGGTGAGCTCGACCCGGAGGCGCTGCGCGAGGCGCTGCGCGCCCTCATCCGCCGCCACGCGGTGCTGCGCACCGTCTACGACGACCATGACGAGAACGGGCCGGTGCAGCACGTCCTCGCCGACGACTCCCTCGACCTTCCGGTGCGCGACTGCGCCGACGCCGAGGCGCGCGCCGGGCGACTCGCGGCGCTCCCCTTCGACCTGCGCGTCGAGAGGCCGATCCGGCTGGAACTGCTCCGGCTCGACGCGCGAAGGTACGCCCTCGTCCTGGTCGTGCACCACATCGCCTGGGACGGCATGACCTGGGGTTCGCTCTCGCGCGACCTGTCGGCGATGTACCGGGCCGCCGTCCTGGGGGAGCCCGACGGTCTTCCCACGCTGACCGTCCAGTATCCGGACTTCGCCGCCTGGGAACAGGGCCGCCCGCACTCTCCAGAGGAGATGGACTACTGGCGGCGGCGCCTCGACCCGCCGCCCGCGCCCCTCGACCTGCCCGCCGACCGCCCGCGGGGCGCGACCGTCTCCGAGCGGGGCGGACGCCGGGCCCGCCGTTTCGACGACACGGTCACCGAGGGGATGCGGAAGCTGGCCGCCGCTGAGAACGTCACCCCGTACATGGTGATGCTCGCCGCCCACGCGGTGCTGCTGCACCGCTACACCGGCGCCACCGACATCGCGATCGGCTCGGCGGTCATGAACCGCGAGCACACCGAGATCGAGCGGCTGGCCGGCAACTTCGGCAACACCCTCGTGCTCCGCACCGACCTGTCCGGCGCGCCCACCTTCCGCGAGCTCCTGCACCGGGTCCGTGACACCTGCACCGAGGGGTTCGCCCACCGGACGCTGCCGTACGACACGATCGTCCAGGAGTTGCGGCCCGCCCGGCAGCGCGGCAGGTCGCCGTTCTTCGACACCATGCTGCTCTTCCTCACTCAGGAGATCGGCGACCTGGACCTGCCGGGCGTCACCACGAGCTGGACGCACATCCACAACGGCACCACCCACTTCGACCTGTCGCTTGAGGCATTCGTCAGGCCACAGGGCATGACCGTCGAGGCCACCTTCCGGCGCGAGCTGTTCGACGACGAGCGCGTCGACGCGCTCCTGGTCCACCTGGAGACGCTGCTTGAGAGCGCGCTGAGCCGCCCGGACCTGCGGATCGCCGACCTGGAGCTGCTCGGCGCGGACGAGCTGGCCCTGCTGGCGGAGTGGAACGACACCGCGTGTCCCGTCCAGGACACGACGGTGACCTCCCTGTTCGAGGAGCAGGTCGCGCGCACCCCGGACGCGGTCGCCGTCGAAGGTGGGGTCGACGGCGGGGCCGACGGTGAGCCGGGCACGCTCACCTACGCGGAGCTGGACCGGCGGGCCTCGGGCCTCGCCCGGCTGCTGCGCGAGCGTGGCGCGGGACCTGACCGGGTCGTCGCGCTGGCCCTGCCCCGTACCCCGGACCTGGTGGTCGCGCTGCTGGCCGTGCTGAAGTCCGGCGCCGCCTACCTGCCGCTGGACACCGACCACCCGGCCGACCGGCTGGCCTACATGATCCAGGACGCGGACCCGCTCTGCGTGATCGCGACTCCGGAGACCGCCGCCCTCCTCCCGGAGGGAACCGCCGTGCTGACACCGTCCGGGGCGCTGCCCGAGCCGGAGCCGTCACACCCGGCCCGAGGCGGCGACCTGGCGTACGTCATCTACACCTCGGGCTCGACCGGCCGCCCCAAGGGCGTGGCCATCCCGCACTCCGCGCTCACCGCATTCCTGCTCACGATGCGGGAGCGCCTGGCCCTGGGCGCCGCCGACCGGCTCGTCGCGGTGACCACGATCGCCTTCGACATCGCGGCGCTGGAGCTGTACATACCGCTGATCAGCGGCGCGACCGTCGTGCTGGCCGGACGCGCGACCGTGCGCGACCCCGCAGCGCTGGGCGGCCTGCTCGCCGGGGCGACCATCGTCCAGGGCACCCCGTCGCTGCTGGGCTCGCTGGAGCCGGCCGCCCTCGCCGGGCTGCGGGTGCTCGTCGGCGGCGAGGCCCTGCCGGCCGCGCTCGCCGGGACCCTCCACTCGGTGGCGGCGTCGGCGGTCAACGTGTACGGACCGACCGAGGCGACCATCTGGGCGACCTCCGCCGACCTGCCGGCGACGGGGATCGGCCGCCCGTTCCCCAACACCCGCGCGTACGTCCTGGATCCCGCGCTGCGCCCCGCGCCGGCCGGCGTCCCCGGGGAGCTCTACCTCGCGGGCGAGCAGCTGGCCCGCGGCTACGCAGGCCGCCCGCATCTGACCGCGGAACGCTTCGTCGCCGACCCCTTCGGCCCGCCGGGCGAGCGCATGTACCGAACCGGGGACCTGGCCCGCTGGAGCCGCGACGGGTCGCTGGAGTACCTGGGGCGCGGCGACGACCAGGTGAAGATCCGCGGATTCCGGATCGAGCCCGACGAGGTGCAGGCCGTGCTCGCCGCCCACCCCGGTGTCGCGCGGGTCGCCGTCGTGGTCCGCGAGGACAGCCCGGGCGAGCGGAGACTCGTCGCCTACGTCGTGCCGCGCCCCGGCTTCCGGGAGGCGGACCTGCGGGCCGCCGCGGCCAGAGTGCTGCCCGAATACATGCTGCCCGGTGCGATGGTCACCCTTGAGGAACTGCCGCGGACCGTCAACGGCAAGCTCGACCGGGCCGCACTGCCCGCACCCGAGGTCCAGGTGTCGAGCCGGGGGCCGCGCGACGACCGCGAGGCGGCGCTCTGCGCGGTCTTCGCCGAGACGCTCGGCCTGGAGACGGTCGGCATCGACGACGACTTCTTCGCGCTGGGCGGCCACTCCCTGCTGGCCACCCGCCTCGCCGGCCGGGTGCGCGCCACGCTCGACGCCGAGCTCACCATCGCCGACGTCTTCGAGGCGCCCACTGTCGCCACGCTGGCGCCCAGGCTGGTACGGGGCACCCGGCCGAGGGTGCGCGACGTGACCAGACCCGAGGTCGTCCCCGCCTCGGCGGCCCAGCGCGGCTTCTGGTTCGAGGAGCGGCTGCGCGGCCCCTCGGCCGCCGACGCGCTCCCGCTCGGCCTGCGCCTGCGCGGCCCGGTCGACGTCGACGCGCTGCGCGCCGCGTTCGGCGACGTCGTGGCACGGCACGAGGCGCTGCGCACCCTGCTGGTGGAGGGCCCCGACGGGTTGCCGGTCCAGCGTGTCCTGAAGGCCGGCGGGGTCGCGTTCGACGTGGTGGACGCACGCGGCTGGACCGAGGAGCGGCTGCGCGCCGCCGAGACGCGGGCCGCCTCGCACGTCTTCGACCTCGGTGCCGACCTGCCGATCCGGGCGACCCTGCTGCGTGTCTCCGCCGAGGAGTCCGTCCTGGTCGTGCTCCAGCACCACGCCGCCGCCGACGAGTGGTCGTTCACGCCGCTGCTCGCCGACCTGTCTCGTGCCTACACCGCCCGCGGCGCGGGCACCGCGCCGGACTGGGCCCCGCTGCCCGTGCAGTACGCCGACTACGCCGTCTGGCAGAGCCGGACCGCCGAGTTCGCCGACCAGCTCGCCTTCTGGGAGCGGACGCTCCACGACCTGCCCGAGGAGAGCACGCCGCCGGCCGACCGGCCCCGGCCCGCCGAGGCGAGCCACCGGGGCGGGCTGGCCTCGTTCGAGCTGCCGCTGGCCGGTGCGCGCAGGCTGGCCCTGGAGACCGGAACCAGCGTGTTCATGGTCCTGCACGCCGCCGTGGCCGCGCTCCTGCACCGGGCGGGCGCGGGCGACGACGTGGCGCTCGGCTCGCCCATCGCGGGCCGGGCGGACGCGGACCTCGCGGACCTGGTCGGGGTGTTCGTCAACCTCGTCGTGCTCCGCACCGACCTGTCGGGGGACCCGACCTTCACCGAACTGCTTGAGCGGGTCCGGCACACCGACCTGGCCGCGTTCTCCAACTCCGACGCGCCGTTCGAGCAGGTCGTGGAGCGGCTCGCGCCGGAGCGCTCGCTCGCCCGCAGCCCGCTGTTCCAGGTGATGATCGTCCACCAGCGGCTGGAGGACGTGCGGCTGCGGCTGCCCGGCGTGCGCGCCGAGCCGTTCCTGCCCGAGACCGGTGGCGTCAAGTTCGACCTGGACATCTACTTCGCCGAGGGCGAGGAGCGGATCGAGGGGTTCGTCGCCTACGCCACCGACCTCTTCGACGCCGGGACCGTCACCGGCCTGCTCACCGATCTCGGCGAACTGCTCGATCGGGTCACCGAGGATCCGGCGCGGCGCCTGTCGTCGCTCGGCGCCCCGGTCACCAGGCCCGACACCGTCCGCGAGTTCCCCCCGCTCACCGTCGCCGAGCGGATCGAGGCACAGGTGGCGCGCACCCCGCACGCCACGGCCGTCGTCTGCGGCGGAACCGCGCTCGGCTACGCCGAACTGGACGAGCGGGCCGAGGCCCTCGCCGACCGGCTCGCCGCCGCGGGAGCGGGCCCCGAGAAGATCGTCGCGATCGCGCTGCCCCGCTCGGCCGAGTTCGTCGTGGCGCTGCTCGCCGTGCTCAAGACCGGTGCGGCCTACCTGCCCATCGACACGACCTATCCCCGCTCCCGGATCGAGATGATGCTCGGAGTCGCCCGGCCCCTGCTGGTGGTCGGCGCCGACGAGCCGCCCCTGGACGCGCCGCCCCGCGCCCGGCCCCGGCCCCACCCCGACCACCCCGCGTACGTGATCTTCACCTCGGGGTCCACCGGGACGCCCAAGGCCGTCGTCGGGACCCAGCGGGCGCTGGCCAACCGGCTCGCCTGGGGCGCCGATCTCGCCGCGGCCGGTGTGCGGGTGGCCAAGAGCTCCCCGGCCTTCATCGACGGCAGCACCGAACTGCTCGGCGGCCTCATCGCCGGTGACACCGTCGTCGTCGCGGACGACGAGACCGCCACCGACGCGCTCGCCCTGGCCGAGCTGATCCGCGGCCACGGGGTGAACCTGGTGACCGTCGTGCCGAGCCTGCTGGCCGCGCTCCTGGAGACCGGGGAGCTCGGCTCCGTGACCACGTGGGTGAGCAGCGGCGAGGCCCTGCCCGCCGCCCTGGCCGAGCGGGTCCCCGACCGGCTGGTCAACCTGTACGGCTGCTCGGAGGCGGCCGGGGACAGCCTGATCGCCGAGGGCGGCGGCGGGCTGGCCCCGATCGCCAACACCGTCGCGTACGTGCTGGACGCCGGGCTCCGCGAGATGCCGGTCGGCGAGCTCTACCTGGCCGGAGACGGCCTGGCGCGCGGATATCTCGGTGACCCGGCCCGCACCGCCGAGCGATTCGTGGCCAACCCCTTCGGCCCGCCGGGCTCGCGGCTCTACCGCACCGGCGACCGGGTGCGCCGCCGCCGCGACGGCACCCTGGACTTCCTGGGCAGGGCCGACGACCAGATCAAGATCCGTGGCTTCCGCGTCGAACCCGGTGAGGTCGAGGCGGTGCTCGCCGCCCGGCCCGGCGTGCGGCAGGCGGCCGTGGCGGCCCGCTCGGGCCCGCGCCTGGTCGGCTACGTCGTGGGTGAGACCGGCCTCGACCTCGACGCGCTGCACGCCGGGCTCGGCGAGATCCTGCCGGACTACCTGGTCCCCGCCGTGCTCGTCGGCCTCGACCGGCTACCGCTCACTCCCAACGGCAAGCTGGATCGGCGGGCGCTGCCCGAGCCCGCGGCCCGCGAGGGCAGGGCGCCGCGGACCGACGCCGAGCGCGGCCTCGCCGGGCTCGTCGCCGAGACCCTCGGGCGGGACGGCGTCAACGCCGACGACGACTTCTTCCGCACCGGCGGCGACAGCATCAGCGCGGCCCTGCTCGTGGGACGCGCCCGCCGCGCGGGTCTCTCCTTCACGGTCCGCGACGTCTTCCGGTCGCGTACCGTCGAGGCCCTGGCCCGGATCGCGGTGGCCCTGCCCGGTGATGCGCCCGGTGACGTGCCCGGTGATGTGCCCGCCGACGCCGCGCGGGCTCACCCCGAGGGCGTTACGGCCGGCACCGCACCCCCGCTCGGCGCCCCCGGCGGGACCGTGACGCCGCCCTCGGGCGGGTCGTCCGGGTCGCGGGTCGAGCTGCCGCTCTCGCCGCTGCAGGAAGGACTGCTGTTCCACCTGATGCTGGCCGGTGAGGACCGCGACGTCTACGTCCAGCAGGCCGTGGTGACCCTGTCAGGGCCCGTCGACCCCGGCCGCCTCGCCGGGGCCGCGCGCCAGGTGCTGCTGAAGTTCCCCAACCTGCGGGCCGGGTTCCGCACCGACGGCGGCCGGGCCGTGCAGTTCGTCCCGGAGCGGTTCGAGGTCGACTGGACCTATGCCGAGACCGGCGAGGCGGAGGCGCTGGAGGCGTTCGTCGAGGCGCAGCGCGCCCGGCCGTTCGTCCCCGACTCCCCGCCGCTGATCCGCTTCGCGCTGGCCAGGGTGGGCGAGGACGACTTCCGGCTGGTGCTCACCTCCGAGCTGATCCTGCTGGACGGCTGGTCGGGTGGCCTGCTGGTCACCTCGCTGCTGGAGTTCTACACCGACGCCGACGCCGAGCGGGACCGCCCCGTGGTCGGTTTCCACGCCTACCTCGACTGGGTGAACGGGCAGGACCGGCAGGCCGCGCTCAAGTCCTGGGGCCGTGCTCTGGACGGGCTCGACGAGCCGACTCTGCTCAGGCCCGAGTCGGCCGACCGCCCCGCCGACCTCGCCGGTGCCGGGGAGATCCACCGCGCGCTGCCCGAGGGCCTCACCGCTCGGCTCGGTGCCCTCGCCCGAGAGTCCGGGCTCACCCTCGCCGCCCTGTACGAGAGTGCCTGGGGACTGCTGCTGGCGGGCCTCACCGGCCGTGACGACGTGGTCTTCGGCGTCTCGGTGTCCGGCCGCCACCCCGACGTCGACGGCGTCGAGTCCGTCGTCGGGCTGCTGTTCAACACGGTCCCCGTCCGGGTGCGGGCCGGCGCGGCGGACCCGCTGCGCGCCGTGCTGGAACGGACGCAGACCTTCCAGTCGGAGCTGTTCGACCACTCCTACGTCGCGCTCGCCGACGTGCAGCGGGTGACGGGCCTCGGGACCCTCTTCGACACCCTCTTCGTGTTCCAGAACTTCCCCGGCATGCCCATCGACCGCGGCTTCGGCCCCGGAGGCGACGTGCGGGTGCTCGGCCGCCAGGTCCGCGACGCGACCCACTACCCGATCACCATGGTCGTCGAGCCCGGTGCGGGCCTGCGCGTCATGTACCGGGGCGACGCCTTCACCGAGGCCGAGACCGAACGGCTCACCGACCGGTACGTGCGGGTCCTGGAGACGCTCGCCGCCGCGCCCGAGACCCCCTGCCACCGGCTCGACCTGCTCCTGCCCGACGAGCACGACCGGCTGCGCCGGGACTGGGCCGAGGCCGAACGGCCGGTGCCCGACCTCACCATCGCCGAGCTGCTCGCCGAGCAGGCCGAGCGCACCCCGCACGAGCTCGCCCTGGTCTCCCAGCCCGACGTGCGGCTCACCTACGCCGAGCTGGACGCCGCCGTCAACCGCCTGGCCAGGCTGCTCAGGGCGCACGGAGCGGGCCCCGAGCGGGTGGTCGCCCTGGCACTGCCCCGGTCGGCGGAGATGGTCGTCGCGCTGTTCGCGGTGCTCAAGACGGGCGCCGCCTACCTGCCCCTGGAACTGGACTACCCGGCCGAGCGGCTCGACTTCATGCTGGCCGACGCCGCCCCGGTCTGCCTGGTCTCGCACCGCGACATCGCCGCCGGACTGACCTGCCCGGGTGACTCGATCCTGCTCGACGACCCGGCCGTACGGGCGAGGCTGGCCACGCTGCCCGGCACCGGGCTGACCGGGGAGGAACTACCTGATTTCGGCAGGGACGTGCCGGGCCGGCTGGACCATCCGGCGTACGTGATCTACACCTCCGGCTCCACCGGGCGCCCCAAGGGGGTGGTCACCCCCTACCGGGGGCTGACCAACATGCAGTTCAACCACCGGGCCAACATCTTCGACCCGGTGGTGGCCTCGGCCGGGCGCCGGTTGCGGATCGCCCACACCGTGTCGTTCTCCTTCGACATGTCGTGGGAGGAACTGCTCTGGCTCATCGAGGGCCACGAGGTGCACGTCTGCGACGAGGAGCTGCGGCGCGACGCCGAGGCGCTCACCGAATACCTGCGGCGTCACCGGATCGACGTGATCAATGTGACGCCGACCTACGCGCAGCAGCTCCTGGAGGAGGGACTGCTGGAAGGGGAGCACCGCCCGCCGCTCGTGCTGCTGGGCGGCGAGGCCGTCCCCGTGGCGGTCTGGGACCGGCTCGCGCAGGCCGAGGGGGTGCTCGGCTACAACCTCTATGGCCCGACCGAGTACACGATCAACACGCTGGGCGGCGGCACCGAGGACAGCGCCACGCCCACGGTCGGCAGGCCGATCTGGAACACCCGCGGCTACGTGCTCGACGGCTGGCTGCGGCCGGTACCGCCGGGCGCGCCGGGAGAGCTCTACATCGCGGGCGCGGGCCTGGCCCGAGGCTACCTCGACCGGCCTGGCCTGACCGCCGAACGGTTCGTGGCCGATCCCTTCGGCGGCGGCCGGATGTACCGGACCGGCGACCTCGTACGGGTGCGCCAGGACGGCAACATCGACTTCCTGGGCCGTACCGACGAGCAGGTGAAGATCCGCGGCTACCGGGTCGAGCTTGAGGAGGTCGAGAGCGCGCTGGCGGCCGAGCCCGGCGTCGGGCAGGCGGCCGTCATCGCGGTCGGCACCGACGTGCCCGGTGTGAAGCGCCTCATCGGCTACGTGGTGCCCGACGGCGCCGCGCGGCCCGACGCCGAGCGCGAGCACCTGGCGGAGTGGCGGCAGATCTACGACGCCGAGTACACCGAGATCGGCACGGCGGTCCACACCGAGGACTTCGCGGGCTGGGACAGCAGCTACGACGGGCTGCCCATCCCGCTTGCGCACATGCGCGAGTGGCGCGACACCACGGTGGCCCGCATCCAGGACCTCAACCCCCGGCGGGTGCTGGAGATCGGCGTCGGCACCGGCCTGCTGCTGTCGCGGCTCGCCCCCGGTTGCGAGGAGTACTGGGGTACCGACTTCGCGGCCCCCGTCATCGCCAAGCTCCAGGCGGACCTCGGCCCCGACTCGCCGGTACGCCTGAGCTGCCGGCCCGCTCACGACACCGCGGGGTTGCCCGCCGGTCACTTCGACACGGTGGTCGTCAACTCCGTGGTCCAGTACTTCCCGGGTGCCGGATACCTCGCCGACGTGATCGCCGCCGCGATGGACCTGCTCGCCCCCGGTGGTGCGCTGTTCATCGGCGACGTGCGTGACCTGCGGTCGGTGCGTTGCCTGCACGCGGCGATCCAGCTCGGCAGGGAGGGCGCCGGCGGCGCCGACATCGGTGCGGCGGCGATCGACCGGGCGGTGCGGATGGAGAAGGAACTCCTCCTCGATCCCGCGTTCTTCGCCGCCCTCGACCTGGCCGCGCGGGTGGAGGTCCGTACCAAGCGCGGCGTCTACCACAACGAACTCAGCAGGCACCGCTACGACGTGACACTCTGGAAGTCACCCGCCGAGCCATCCGCTGTGCCCCCCGCCGTGCCCCCCGCCGAGGACTCCGTCGTGGACTGGGCGGGCCTCGACGACCTGGCCGACCGGCTGTCCGGCGGTCTTCCCGGGCCGCTCAGGGTGCGTGCCATCCCCGATCCCAGGCTCTCCGCCGAGCTCGCCGCGCTACGCGCGATCGAGGGCGGGGCCTTCGCGGGGGAGGCGCGCGAGCTGCTGCGGGCATCCCCGCGGGGCGTCGAACCCGAACTGCTGTACGCGCTCGACCCAGGCGTGGTGACCACCCCCTCGGCCGAGATCGGCCACTACGACGCGGTCTTCGGCGGCGGGGCCGCCTTCCTGCCGGCCGATCCGGAGCGCAGGCCCGCGTCGTACGCGAACAACCCGGCGGCGGCCCGCGACCACGGGGCGCTCGCCGCCCGGGTGCGCGAGGGGCTCAGGCGGCGGCTGCCCGGCTACATGGTGCCGAGCGCGGTCATGACGCTGGACGCGCTCCCGCTGACCGTCAACGGCAAACTGGACCGGCGGGCACTGCCCGCCCCCGACCGGCAGGGGCCGCGCGGCAGTGGCCGCGCCGCCAGGACCGCCGTGGAACAGCTGCTGTGCACGCTCTTCGGCGAGGTGCTCGACGTCGCCGGCGTCGGGATCGACGACAACTTCTTCGAGCTGGGCGGGCACTCGCTGCTGGCGACCCGGCTGGTCGGCAGGGTCCGCGCGGTGCTCCGCGCCGAGCTCGCGATCCGGGACCTGTTCGAGGCGCCGAACGTCGCCGAGCTCGCCACCCGGTTGCACGACAGGGCCGGTGTCGCGCTCAGGCCCCCGCTGACTCCCCGGCGGCGTCCCGAACGCATCCCGCTGTCGTACGCGCAGCGCCGGCTCTGGCTGCTCGACCAGATCCTGCGCGAGGACGAGGGGCCCCGCGAGGCGTACCACCTGCCACTGGCCGTGCGGCTGAGCGGCGAGATCGACGTGGTCGCGCTGGAGGCCGCGCTCGGCGACGTGACGGCCAGGCACGAGAGCCTGCGGACCGTCTTCGCCGAGCACGAGGGCGTGCCATACCAGCGGGTCCTGCCGCCGGAGTCGGCACGCCCCGCCCTGGAGATCACGACCCGCCCGCCGGAGGAGGTGATCGCGCGCCCGTTCGATCTGGCCACCCAGATCCCGCTGCGGGTCGCGCTCATCCCGGAGGGGGAGAACGAGCACCTACTGCTCGCGGTCTTCCACCACATCGCGTTCGACGAGTGGTCCTTCGGGCCGTTCGCCAGGGACGTGGCGTGGGCCTACGCCGCGCGGCTGGACGGAGCGGCGCCCGCGGGGGAGCCCCCCGCGGTGCAGTACGCCGACTACACGCTCTGGCAGCGTGAGCTGCTCGGCGATCCGGTCGACCCGGGCAGCCCGCACGCCCGCCAGCTCGCCTACTGGGCGAAGGCGCTGTCGGGCATGCCGGCGGAGATCCCGCTGCCGGTGGACCGGCCCAGGCCGGCCACCGTCGGCCAGCGCGGCGCGACCGTGACCAGGCGACTGCCCCAGGCGCTGGTCGAGCGGCTCCGCGGGCTCGCGCGCGGGGCCCAGGGGAGCATGTTCATGGTCTGCCAGAGCGCGGTCGCCGCGCTGCTGCACCGCGCGGGCGCGGGGGATGACATCCCGCTGGGCAGTCCCGTCGCGGGCCGCACCGACGAGGCGGCCGGTGACCTGGTCGGCTTCTTCGTCAACACGCTCGTGCTCCGCGCCGACGCCTCGGGCGACCCCTCCTTCGCCGAACTGCTCGCCCGCGTCCGCGACACCGACCTGGCCGGTCTGGCCAACCAGGACCTGCCGTTCGAGGCGCTCGTCGAGGCACTGCGGCCACCCCGGGTGCCCGGCCGCAACCCGCTCTTCCAGGTGATGGTCGGCTACGAGAACCAGGCCATGGGCGAGGTGCGCTTCCCCGGGCTGCGGCAGCGGGAGGCGCTCTTCAGCCCGCCCGCGGCCAAGTTCGACCTGGACTTCATCTTCAGGGAGCGGGCCGAGGAGCTCCATCTCGTCGTCGACTACTCGGCCGACCTGTTCGAACCGGCCACGATCGACACGATGCTCCGCGCGCTCCTCGACGTGCTGGAGACCGTCGCGGACGACCCGGAGACGCGGCTGAGCGACCTGCCGGTGGCACTCGAGGCCCGTACGGTCACCCAGGCCGGCGCCGGGCACGCCGTCCGGCGCGACGACGACCGCGAGGCGCTGCTGTGCCGGGCGTTCGCCGAGGTCCTGGAGGTGGACGCGGTCGGGCCGCACGACAACTTCTTCGAACTGGGCGGTCACTCGCTGCTCGCCATGGAACTGGTGCGCCGGATCCGCAGGGAGCCGGGCTGCGCCGGAATGAAGATCGCGACGCTCATGACCGCCCAGACCGTCGCCGAACTCGTGAACCGGCTGGAATAAGGCGCTTCACACGGCCTTCAAAGATTGCTAAGTTAGGTTAGCCTTACCTAAGCTTTAGAGCCCTTGCCGGCTCTGGAAGGACACCCATACCCATGCGCGACACGATGCGCCGCCTGGCCGCGACAGGAACGCTGCTGCTGGGCCTCGGCCTGGTGGGCGCGTGCGCCGGTGACGGCGGCGAACAGCCCGCCGCGAGCGCCCCCGCGACCCAGGCCGCCTCCGGATTCCCGGTCACCATCACGCACAAGCTCGGCACCACCACGATCGAATCCGCCCCCCAGCGCATCGTCGCCCTCGGCGAGGTCGACCAGGACACCCTGCTCGCCCTGGGCGTGCAGCCGATCGCCATGGCCGAACTGACCGGCATCCAGGCCGACGGGCTCGCCCCCTGGACCGCGCCCAGGATCTCCGGGGCCAAGCCGACGCTGCTGAAGGCCGGTGAGTCGGGTTTCTCGCTGGAGCAGATCGCCGCGCTCAAGCCCGACCTGATCCTCGCGGGCGGCGACTACTACATCGACAAGGAGTACGCCAACCTCTCCCAGCTCGCGCCGACCACCGCCTACGAGACCGGCCCCGCCGAGGACTCCTGGCAGACGGTGGCCCGCCAGGTCGCCAAGGCGGTCGGCAAGGCCGACGAGGGCGAGAAGCTCGTCACCGACGTCGAAGCGAGAATCGACTCGGTCAAGACCACCTATCCCGAGCTGGCCGGCAAGAAATTCGCGCTGACCAGCGTCTTCCCCTCGGGGAACATCGGCGTGCTGAAGTCCGACACCGACATCAGCGTCCAGCTCTTCGAGCAGTTCGGGCTGGTACTGCCCGAGGAGATCAGGACGCTTCCCGGCGACGGCTTCGCGGCCGAGCTGAGCATGGAGAAGGTCAAGGTCCTCGACGTCGACCTGCTGCTCAGCCACTACAACGACGACGCCGCCACGCAGAAGAAGATCGAGGCCAACAAGCTCTTCGCCGGCCTCGACGTGGTCAGGCGGGGCTCCTACGTGCCACTGGACCTCACCGCGTTCTGGCCGCTGCGCACGCCGACGCCGCTGGCGGTCCCCCACGTGATCGACCAGGTCGTGCCACGGGTCGCCGAGGCGGCCAAGGCCGTCGGCGCGTCCTGACACACCCCGCCCACCCCTTCCCCCGCCGCCTCGGTGGCGGGGGACCATCTCCTCAATATGTGAGAGGCGAACATGTCGAGCCCGGTCTATGACGTCGTGGGCATCGGTTTCGGTCCTTCCAACCTCGCGCTCGCGGTGGCACTGGAAGAGGAGCACGGCTCCGGCGTGAACGCGGTCTTCTTCGAGAGGCAACCCAGGTTCGGCTGGCACCGCAACATGCTCATCGAGGGCGCCACGATGCAGGTGCACTTCCTCAAGGACCTGGTCACCCTGCGCAATCCCACAAGCCCCTACTCCTTTCTGTCCTACCTCCAGGACAGGGGGAGGCTGATCGACTTCATCAACCACAAGACCATGTTTCCCACCCGGCTGGAGTTCCACGACTACCTGGAATGGGTCGCCGCCTCCTTCGCCGGTCTGGTGCGCTACGACTCCGAGGTCGTCGCGGTGCGCCCGTACGACGACGACACCCTCGAGGTCGTCGTGGAGCGCGGTGACGAGCTGCACACCTGCCTGACGCGCAACCTCGTGATCGCGGCCGGGCTGGAACCCGTGCTGCCCGACGGCGTGCGGCAGGGGGAGCGGATCTGGCACACCGAGGAACTGCTGGCCCGGCTCGAATCCCTCGGCGAGCGCGTCCCGGGACGGTTCGTCGTGGTCGGCGCCGGGCAGAGCGCGGCCGAGGCCGCCGAGCACCTGCACCGCACCTACCCGTCCGCGGAGGTCTGCGCCGTCTTCACCAGGTACGGTTACTCGCCGGCCGACGACAGCCCCTTCGCCAACCGCATCTTCGACCCCCAAGCCGTCGACCACTTCTTCTCCGCCCCCGAGGAGGTGAAGCGCATGCTGCTCGCCTACTCCAGAAACACCAACTACTCGGTGGTGGACCTCGACCTCATCGACGAGCTCTACCGGCGTTCCTACGCGGAGAAGGTCGCCGGCGTCGAGCGGCTGCGCATGCTGAACGCCTCCCGTCTGCTCGGCGTGGACGACGACGGCGACAGCGCCCGGGTCAGGATGTGCTTCCTGCCCACGGGCGAGGTGAGCACGATCGAGGCCGACGCGGTCGTCTGCGCGACCGGCTACCGCGAGCGCGACCCGCGAGACCTGCTCGGCGAGGCGGGCGAGCACTGCCTCACGGGTGAGACGGGCGAGCTGCTGGTGGAGCGCGACTACCGGGTCGCCACCGCCCCCGGCCGGACCTGGGGCGTCTACCTCCAGGGGGCCACCGAGGACACCCACGGGATCGCCTCCTCGCTGCTGTCCATGACGGCTGTCCGCACCGGAGAGATCGTGCGCTCCATCGCCCGGCGCTCGGCGGGGGTCCCCCAGGGGGCCGAGCCGTAACCGGCATTCCGGAGGGTGGCGCCGAACGTCCCGACACGGAGCGATCGGCTACGTGACTCCATGTGTTCACATGATTACCTTTGGTGTTGTCGTGTTCCGTAGGTAACCCGAGGAGGATCATGAACACCTTCATCCGCAGTGCCCGCATCGGCCTGGCAGGGGCGGTTCTGGCCGGTGCCGGCCTGCTCGGCGTGCTTCCCGCGACCGGCGCCCACGCCGCGTCGTCCCAGGCCGCACCGGCGGTCGTCTGCTCGCACACGACCGCGGCCGGCTGGATCTGCTACCTGCGGTACTGCGACCGTTACTACTGCTACTACGACTGCTATCCGACCCTGACCGCGCGCAGCAAGGGAGAGAAGCCCTCCGACACCATCCGGGTTCCCAAGCCCGAGGGGACACCTCCCGCCCAGATCACCAAGCCCTGACCGGCGGAGCCGTGACACCGTGGACCGGGTGCGCGCGGTCGTGCCGTCCACACTGGGAAAAGCGCACCGCGGGGGTTCCCGCGGTGCGCCGGGCGGCCACCCGGCGCGGCCGTCCGGGTAGCCGCGGCCGGCCTCCACCGTCGACGGGGCCGGGCTGAGCTCTTCTCGTCCCGGGGCTCGCTCCAGGACAAGCCGGACGCAAGAGGCTTCCAAGTCGACGGGGATATCCCTTTAGCCATGCGTAAGGGATTGATGATCGGTGTGATGTCGACGGCGCTGCTCGCCGGGGGGCCGGCCGTGGCGGCGGAGGCCGCGACGGGGAAGGCGACCGCGGGAGCGGCGAGCGGGGACCTGCTCCACTGGGGGCCGGTCCGGTCGGCGGGCGGGCACGGCGGGTACGCCAGGGCCAACGTGTGGATCACGGACTTCGGCGCCGAGACGTTCACCGTGTCCGGGACGCTCCACGACCGCGACGGACACCGCGGCCACTGCGCCTACATCCGCGCCAGGTTCCACTACACCGGAGGTGGTACGGGCTGGGCCCGGCCGCGCTCGACCTGCCACGCGAACGACCTGTTCAGGCTGTCCTCGGACGGGCAGATCACCCGGGTGGACGTCAGGGTCTGCGTGCTGGACCGTGGGAAGCGCAGAACCTCGCACTGCCACGTCGACGTCATCCGCGCCGAGACCGTCGCCAACTGGCCGCGCTAGCCGTACTCACCCCGCGGTGTGGTAATGGTGACCGCGTACAGGAACAGCCGGGGGCATGGCGCAGCCACCCCCCCGACATCCTTGACGTGCTCGGCCGGAAGAGCCCGGGCCGCTCATGGCTGACGGCGCCGACACGCGTGCCCCCTTCGAAAACCGGCGAGCATCGGACACCTACAGATCCTGGCGTACCAAGGACCGCTCACGAAACACGCCCCTGGTACTGGGACCGCGAGGGCTCACCGGACTCGCCCGGCGGCCTGGACGGCCGCCGGCCCGGCGAAGCCTTCCGGTCACGGCGCCAGAGCGCGCCGTCGAGCGGTCCCGCCCTCACTCGGGCGATGGGAACGTCCGGTTCAGGAGTGGAGGGCGAGCCCCTTGAGCACCTTGTCGACCCCGTTGCGCGGCCCGTGCACCGCGAGCCCGACCAGGCGGAGCTCATCGGAGGGCACGGCGCGCACCGCGGCCCGGTTGTCCTCGTCGTTGTCGGTCTTGAACAGCTCCTCCGTGTACAGGGCCACCTCCAGCCCGCGTGCCAGCGCGCGGGCGTGTGCCGCGGCGAGGCCGGGGCCGTCCGCGGCGTAGACCAGGACGGGCTGGCGGAACATCGCCAGGTAGTGGTTGCCGGACCCGTCGGCGTACGGCTCGCCCATCACCTCGGGCCCGCCACCGGCCACGCCGCTCGCCAGGAACGCGGTGACGTTGAGCTTCTGCCAGACGGCGAGGTCCGCGCGCACCACAATGCCGATCTTCGTGTCGAAACGCATGTCCCGCAGCATCGTCGGACCCGCCTCGCCGGGTCTTGAACGCTCGTGCGGCACCAGAATGGATTCATGTCGGGTGACTGGTCGCGCTACTGGCGCTCGCCCCTGCCGGGGCTGGAGGCGATGCACGCCCACTTCGAGCGGCACACCTACCACCGGCACAGCCACGAGACCTACTCCTTCGGGATCACCGACGACGGCCGGCAGGCGTTCACCTGCCGGGGATCGGGCCACACGAGCACGGCGGGGATGGTGCTGGCGTTCAACCCGGACGACCCGCACGACGGCCGGGCGGCCGACGAGCTCGGTTTCACCTACCGGATCGTGCACATCGGCCCCGAGCTCGTCTCCGGTGCGCTGGCCGGGTTCGCGGGCCGCGCGGCCGGGCTGCCGCTGTTCGCCGAGCCGATCGTCCACGACCCGGTGCTCGCCGGAGGGCTGGGCCGCCTGCACGCAGCACTCCTCGGCGGAGCCCCCGCCCTGGTCGCCGACGAGCTGCTGGACGCGGTCATCCCCGCCCTGGTCCGCCGCGCGGCCCTCAGCGGCCCCGCCGCGAGGGGCCCGCGGTTCCGGGCGGGGAGCCGGGGCGCGGCGGGCGTCGCCGAGCGCGTGGCGGAACTGCTCGAGGACGACTACCGGACCGACCACACCGCCGACTCCCTGGCCGCCGTGTCCGGATCCAGCAGGTTCACCGTCTACCGGGCCTTCCAGGCGGTGTACGGGATGGCGCCGAGCGAGTACCAGCGGCAGGTCCGCCTGCGCGTGGCTCGCGGGCTGCTGTCGCGGGGCACGCCGATCGCGGCCGTCGCCGCGGAGACCGGTTTCGCCGACCAGAGCCACTTGACCCGCTGGTTCGTCCGCTGGTACGGCATCACTCCGGGGGTCTACCGCCGTGCCGCCCGCTGAACCGAGAGGCAGCGTCATGATCGGTTCGTCACGGCAGGGCGGCTGTACGGCACGGACACGTGCCCGCATTCGGATCCGTTGCCGGTGAACTCACCAACAACGCTCAGCTCCCTCCCGCTGTGTGGTTCACGGGTCATCGGAGCCGCCCATGAGCGGGCCGGCTGTTACGCGGTGGCACAGACGTATCGCGGCAGGGGATGGCGCCGAGACGATCGCGTCATTCGGGGGTGGACCTGCAACGGAACCGTTTCGTACGGTAAGCGCCTCCCCGCAGGCCAGGGTGGGTGCCGGACGGGGCCTGTATGGGGTCGTTAGCGTACGTTCCCGTTCCGGCGCAGCTCGGCTGTGATCATGGTTTCGGGGTGGATCGGCTGGTGGGTGACGCCTGGTGACAGCGATCTTCGTGTCCGGAAGTCCTCAGTAACGGACAAGGTCTGATCGTGGGTCATCAGTACGAGTCCGTGAACGCTATGTAACGATCCGATCGCTTACCGCTTGTCTTGTGGTGGTTCGCTCCTACGGTGTGGGCCGTGCCGGTGGAGTTTCTCAGTGATCGGGAAATGGCGGCCTACGGCCGTTACGGCGACTCGGTGCCGCAGGTGGATCTCGAGCTGTGCTTCTATCTGGACGACCGTGACCGCGAGTTGGTGGCCGACCAACGCGGGGACCACAACCGTCTCGGGTTCAGCGTCCAGCTCGCCACCGTGCGCTATGTCGGCAGATTCCTGACGGATCCGCTGGAGGAGTGCCGACCGAGGTTATCGATTTCCTGGCCGGACAGCTGGGAATCGCTGATCCGTCGTGTGTGAAGCGGTACTCCCAGCGCGAGCCGACGCATCGTGAGCACGCCGGGAAGATTCAGAAGGCGCTGGGGCTGAAGGATTTCGCCGAGGTCGAGGCGGAGCTGGCGGTGTCTGTGGGCAGGCGGGCGTGGGTCACGGGAGACGGGCCGAAGGCGATCTTTGTTGACGCGCTGCACTGGTTGCGTGAACACGATGTGCTGTTGCCGGGGGCCTCGCGGCTGGCCAGGCTGGTGGTGCGGGAACGGGAGGCGGCGACGCAGCGGCTGTGGCAGACGCTGTATGGGGCGCTGAGCGGCCAGCAGCGCCTCGCGCTGGACGCGTTGCTGGTGGTGCCGCCGGGCAGCCGGGTCTCGGAGCTGGAGCGGTGGCGGATGGGGCCGGCGCGGGCGTCGGGCCCGCAGATGGTCAAGGCGCTGAACCGAGTTGCGGAGATCATCGGCTCGGGGTTTCAGGCACTCAACGTCGGGTACGGGCCGGTCTCCAGCCCAGGCGTTCCCGCGCTGGACCGCCGCCGCATCGGGCATGCGGGCCGCACCTATCTGCGCGCCGCCGGCTACACCGCCGCCAACCCACACCTGATCGCCCAGCAGACCGGCATCGCCTTCGCCCAGGCGCTGGGCGGCGGGATGGTCGCCGCGATCGACGGCATGCGCTTCGTCGTTCCCGTCCCGTCCTTGATGGCTAAACCCAATCGGAAATACTTCGGCCCCAAACGTGGGATCACCTGGCTCAATCAGATCAGCGACCAGGCGTTCGGGACCGGGCATAAAATCGTCGCGGGAACCGACCGGGACTGCCTGCACGCGATCGACCTGTTCTTCAGCTCCGGCACGGCGAACCTGCCCGAGGTCCTCGTTACCGACACCGGGTCCTATTCGGACCTGGCGTTCGGGCTCGCGAGTTTGCTGGGCGTGGAATATCGGCCGGCGCTGGCCGATCTGCCCGACCAGAAAGGGTGGAGGACGGACAACGGAGCCGACTACGGTTCTTTGAACACCTTCGCCCGGGGAAAACTCGACCTGGGCAAGGTCCGGCGGCACTGGGGAGAGATCCTGCGGCTGATCGCCACCATCTACACCAGCAAGGTCAGCGCATCCGACGTGGTCGTGGCGTTGCAGCGGGGCGGTCGTCCCACCGCCCTGGGCGAGGCGATCGCCACCTACGGCCGCATCTTCAAAACACTCCACATCCTGTCGGTCGTCGACAGCGAACCCTACCGGCGCGGCATCAAGGGAATGCGTAACCTTCAGGAAGGACGCCACGCGCTCGCCGAGAAGATATTCCACGGCCGCCGCCGCGAGGTGTTCCAGCGGTACCGAGAAGGAATGGAGGACCAGCTCGGCGCCCTGGGCATCGTTTTGAACTGCGTCGTTCTGTGGAACACGGTCTATATCGATGCGGCGCTGAACCGGCTTCACGCCCAAGGCTATGGCGTTAGGGACGAGGATCGCCCGCCTCAGCCCCTTCATGCGCAAGCACGTCAACGTCCACGGGAAATATTCGTTCGCGGTCCCGGAGCCGGCCGATCCCGCTGGAGGCGCCACCGCCACCCGGCAGTTGCGCGACCCCGACGCCCGCGATGACGACGCCGAAGACTTCGACGAGGACGACCCCTGTTAGGGTGGCGGGCATGTTCCTCCCCCGTGCCTAGGACCTCGCACTGACCGCATCCATCGGATGCGGCACTTCGGCGTCCCCGCACGTTCACAGCGCCCCAGATGCGCGCTGCCTTCCCAAGGAACACCTCCATGTCTTTGCCTTCGCGGCCTCCGGCGTACCTCGCTGTCCTTCGCACCCCCCAGGCCTGCCGCGCCTTCGGCGCCGCGCTGCTGGGCCGGTTGTCCTACGGGACGGTCTTTCTGTCCCTGGTGCTGGCGCTGACCGCCGCCACCGGCTCCTACGCCGTGGCCGGTGGGGTCATGGCCCTGTTCGGGCTCACCAGCTCCCTGCTGTCGCCGCTGCGGGCCGGGCTGATCGACCGCTACGGGTCGCGCCGAGCCCTGCCTCCCATGGTCGTCCTCTACGCGCTGCTGCTGACCTGCCTGGCCGCCGCCACCTGGCAGCCGGGAACCTCCGGGGCGCTGCTGGCGGCTCTGGCCGTTGCGGCCGGCGCTTGCACACCTCCGCTCGGCGCGGTGATGCGCGCCCTGTGGAGCGATCTGCTGCCCGATCGGCAACTGCTGCAGCGCGCCTACAGCCTGGACACCGTCGCCGAGGAGCTGCTCTTCGTCACCGGGCCCCTGCTGGCCGGCCTGCTGGCCGCATTCGCCACACCCGCCGTCGGCGTGGCCCTCAGCGCCGCGCTGGTGCTAACTGGAACCTTTGCGCTCGTGTCGTCCCCGGCGGTGCGTACCGCGCAGGCCCTCCATGCCGACACGCCGCACGATGGGCCCCGCACCGACCCGGCCCCGTCCACGTCCCGATGGGGGTGGATGCGCGGCACGGCCGGGCTGGGCCGTCCGGTCGCGGTGTCGGCCGCAGTGGGCCTGTGCCTGGGAGCACTGAGCCTGCTCATGGTGGTCTTCGCCGAGCGGTATCACCAGGCCGCCGCGGTGGCCTGGGTCGAGGCTGCGCTGTCGGCCGGCAGCGCGGTCGGCGGTCTGGCCTATGGTGCCTTCTCCTGGCGCGTCCCCGGACAAGTGCGGCTGCCGGTGCTGGCCGCCGCGCTGGGTCTCACACTCGCCGCGGCCGGACTGTCGCCCAACCTGTACGTCCTGGTCGCGGTGGTGGGTGTCGCGGGCCTGTTCGTCGCCCCCGCGCTGACCACCGCCTACCTGCTCGCCGACGAGTCCGCCGCGCCGCACAACCGGACCCGGGCCGGCGCGTGGGTCAACACCGCCTTCAACACCGGCGCTTCCAGCGGGACGGCGACCATCGGGCTGCTGGTGGGCAGCTTGCCTCTGGCTTTGTGTTTCGTCATCGCAGCGGTCCCGCCTCTGCTGGCGGCGGCCACGGCGCTGGGACGGCCGCGGCGGCCCGCGACGGTGTCAGCGTCCAGCTGAGATGCCGGCAAAACCGACCATGAGCCGATCTTGAAGCGGTAGTGAGGTTCAGTCGGGTAGCCCAGGGGGATTTCACCCCTGGGCTACCCGACTCGATTCTTGGTAGAGCCACACCCCCGGTCAGGAAGAGCTCTGCTGCAGCGCCCGGTAAATGGTGTCGCGGCCGACTCCCAGCGCCCGGGCGATCTCAGCCACGGTGACGCCCTGGGTCGCGTACTGGGCCCGGGCCAGGCGGACCTGCTCGGCTGACAGCTTGGCGGGCCTGCCGCCCACGCGACCGCGCACCCGTGCGGCCTGTCGCCCGACCGCCGCCCGCTCGGCGATAAGCTCGCGCTCGAACTCGGCCAGCGCACGCCGCCAGGCCGAACGGCACGGCCGCAGGCTCACGCTCACCCGCAAGGAGTTGGGGTGCCGTTAACCAACGTGCCATGGGCCGCCAAGTAGGCGCTGAACTGGGGAATTAGCTTCCGGTCTCCAGCTCGGCTCACGCCGTTTGGCTGTTCGCCGGGTCTGGCGCACTGGCAGTACGCCAGACCGCGCGGCGGTGCTGCGCGTCGCCGTCAGCGCTTGCGTCGGCGCGCCGCTGGGTCGTGCTCGGCGGTGATCCGGGCGGAGGTCTCCTCGCCGAGGCGGACGTAGTGGCCGAGGCTGGACAGGTGTTGGTGGCGGGACTTGGCCTGCAGTTCGGGGGCGCTACGGCCGGCGGCGGCCAGATGGGTCAGCGCGCTGTGGCGCAGCTGGTGCAGGGTCCAGCCGTCACTGTGCGGGTCGAGCTCGGCGGAGGCGGTCTTGAACAGATACTCGGCGCGCGGGTAGGACAGGCGGCCACGGCCGGTGGTCGGGCAGACGTCGGTGGCTGCGGGCGCGCGGCGGCCGGAGGTGGGGGCGCGCCGGTCGGCCAGGAACACCGGGCCGGCCTGGCGGCCTTTGAGCAGGCGGGGCAGCAGGCGCGCGGTGCCGGTGGCCCAGTGCACGTACTCCACGGCGCCGCCTTTGGACACGACCCGGGCGCGCCGGTACTCCAGGTCGAGATCGGCGACGTCGAGGGAGAGGCACCAGCCGCGACCGGGCGCTCAACTACGCCGCCACCAACGCCGTCCAAGCCCGCCAGACGCTCGCCGAGGCCCTCGGCAGAGGGATGGCGCTGCAGAACATCGACGTGGAAAAGAGCCCCTACGGCCGCTCCGACAGCGACTGCTGGGATGTCAAGCTGCGCTTCTTCGATCCTGAGAACGGCAAGCGGGCCAAGCGGGTCTACCGCTTCACCATCGACGTCAAGGACGTGCTGCCGGTCACCATCGGCTCCGTCCGCTCCTGGCCCGAAGCCTGACCGTCCTCCGCGGACCCGACCATCTGGAAAGGCAGTGACACGGTGATGTCCCGGTGAGCCCTCCAACCCGACTCCCGCAGGTGCCTCCGGTGTGCCGCGCCGAGCCATACGACCCGTACTCCACCGTCGATCTGGCCGCCGCGACTGCCGCCCAGCGTGAACGCATCCGTGCCCACCTGCTGTTCTCGGCCAACACCGGTGACCCGGCCGCCTACCTGCTGCCCTCCTATGAGCAGGCCAAGCTGTCGGCCACCTGAGTCCGTCCCTGATCGAAGCGTTGGAGACGCCGCCGATGGCTGATGCCCGCACCATCCCCGAACCGGCACCCCTGCCCTCGTCCGGGCCGTCGTCCGGGGCCGCTACCGCGCCGCCGGCGGCGCGGCCCGACCGGTTCCCGCCGCCGGACCAGCCCGCGACCGGCCGGCTACCCCAGCCGGAGTCAGGGCTGGAGCGGGCTGCGGCCAAGCCCGTGCCGCCGCCGCGCTACCCGGCCCAGGCCGTGGCCGGGCTGGCCGAGCTGTGGGGCTGCACCCAGGGAGGGGATCCGGGTATCACCATCGGCGTCATCGACGGCCTGCCCCGGCTGTCTCATCCCAGCCTGGTCGGCGCCGATCTGCGTCTGCTGCCCGCCTGGTGGCAGGCGTCGGCCGAACCGGACGCGGGTGGGGTCGAGCACGGCACCTGGACCGCCAGTGTGCTGGCCGGCCGGCCCGGCAGCATCCTGCCCGGACTGGCTCCTCGCTGCCGCACCCTGGTGGTGGGCACGCATGCCGACGCAGAGCATTCCAACGACCCGATCTCCATCGCCCGCGCCATCGATGAGCTGGCCGAGGCCGGAGCCGACCTCATCCAGGTCACCCCTGCCTTCCACACCGCCTCCGACGACGCCGACGACTTCCTCAAACGCTCCGTCGCCCGGGCCATCGAGGCCGGCATCGTCATCACCGCACCGGCCGGCAACGACTACGGCACATGCAGCATCGCCGTGGCCAACCTGCCTGGCGTGCTCGCCGTGGGCGCGCACCGCGCCGACGGGCATATGTTCTCTTTCAGCAACCACGGCCCCGCCTACGCCGGGCACGGCCTGAGCACGCTCGGCGAAGCCGTCTATGGCGCCCACCCCGAAGGAGGCATCAACGCCCAGAAGGGCACGTGCGTGGCCGTCGCCCTCATCACCGGCGCCGCCGCCCTGCTGCTGGCCCTGCAGCGCCGGCTCGGCCACCCCCCTAACCCGCCGGCGATCCGCGACGCGCTGCTGACCACCGCCCGCCCCTGCACCCCGGCCCAGGCACACGGCCGGATCGAACGCTGCCTGAACGGCTACCTCGACCTGCCCGCCGCCACCGCTCACCTCTTCCCCGGCCTACCGCCCCTCCGACATGAGCCCGCACCCCAGCCGCCCCAACTCCAGCCCAGGGCACGGCTTCAGGCACACCCGCCCACAATCGCGCCGGTCAGCCCACCCCAGCCCACCGTGGCGTCCCACACCGTGCCGCCGCAAGCGACGGTGGCCACCCACGCCGAACGCCCGGACCTGGCCGGGCTCCGCCCACCCAAGCAGGAGCCGGAACTGCCCTTCCTCAAGGGAAACATGGCCGGCCGCTGGGCCGCCCTGACCGGCCTGCAGCAACGCTTCCCCCAGTTCACCCTCATCGCCACCGACCCCGACGGAGCCGTCGTGGGCAGCGGCCAGGCCGTCCCCTTCGCCCTGCACACCCCCGAACGCGGCCACCTGCCCGACAGCGGCTGGGATGAACTGCTCACCTGGGCCTACGCCGACCTCCAGGTGGGCACCCCGCCGGACGCTCTCGCTGCTCTGGGCATCTGGGTCGCCCCCGGTCAGCGGGGCACAGGGCTGGCCGACCGGCTGCTGGCCGCCATGAAGAGCACCGCACGCACCGCCGGCCTGGACCAGGTGGCCGCCCCGGTCCGGCCCACCCGCAAACACCACGAACCGGCCACCCCGATGGCCGCCTACGCCCGCCGCATCCGCGCCGACGGACTACCCGCCGACCCGTGGCTACGCACCCACGTCCGCGCCGGCGGCCGCATCACCGGCATCGCCCCCGCCTCCATGACCGTCACCGGCTCGCTGGCCCAATGGCGCACCTGGACCGGGCTGCCCTTCGACACCGACGGCCCGGTGACCGTGCCCGGCGCGCTGGTGCCCGTGCACTGCTCCCTGGCCCACGACCACGCCACCTACACCGAACCCAACATCTGGGTCCGCCACTGCCTGCACTGATCGCCGGCACGGGCGGTGGCCCCAGGATCGCCGGTGCGGGCCGCAGGCCGCACCTCTGGAGGGCTCTTTCTGCGGGGATCAGCCGCCCCGGCGGCGATGCTCATGCGCCGCTGAGCGAGCCGAGAGCACCGATGCTCAACCGGGCGCTCAGATCAAGGCGCACCTCGCCGTAGGGGCGGACGTGCAGCCAGAACAGCGGGGTCAGGCCGCGCCGGTCGACCGGGGTGAGCAGGGCGGACCACTCGGGATCGGCAAGGACGTCTTGAAGCATCAGGACGTTCACCATGACGAGCGAGGCCTGCAAGATCCGAAGACACAGGGCGGTCATCTCCACCTCATCGCGCCGGTTGGTGGAGATCTCGCCCCCGCGGCCGTAGCAGATCACCGCGTTGGCGCGGTTCCACGCCTCGACCACGTTCAGCCCTTCCTCGATCTCCCGCTGCAGGTCGCGGTCATATAGGTAGCGGGCGGCGAACGTGGTGCGCGCCGCATGGCCGATCTCCAGCATCGCCTGGTAGGCCGGGTGCGAGGCGGTGCGGGTGAAGCGCGACAGAATGGCCTCGGTGGAGGCGGTGCGGGTGCGGATCGCGGTGGCGTACTTGACGACCTGGTCGTAGTTGGCGGCGATGATGTCCCAGCGGATCGGCCGGGTCATCGCCGGCGCCAGGTTCGCGTACCGGGCCAGGTCTCCGTGATCGGCCTGGTGGAGCTTGACCCGGTTGATCTGCTTGATGCTCGGCAGCAGGTCCACGTTCAGCAACCGGGTGATGCCGAAGCCAGGTTCCGACTCCCCGTGGGAGTCCACGTAGTTACCTTCGACCTTCATGGTGGTGCCGTGCCGGATGGCGCCCTCCACCATGGCGGCCACCTCGGAAGCTGAGGCCTTCAGCGCCTGGGAGTGCACGACCACCGACCCGCGTTCGACATGCCAGTACACCAGCACGCCGCGGCCGCCGTAGCGGGAGTGCCACTCGGTGAACAGGTTCTGATCCCACGCCCGGAAGTGGGTGGAGTCGGAGGCGACAGCGGTGGAACCTTGCCCCCACAGCCCGGTGTCGCGGGCGGCGAAGGTGGCGTTGGCGATTTCGACCGCGATGGTACGGGCCACCTCCGGGGTCAGGTAGCGGCGGCGGACGTAGCGCAGGTCTTCCTCGCTGTGGGCGTGCGCGCCGGAGATCATCTGCCGGATGCCGCAATTAGTGCCGTAGGCGTAGATGACCAGCATGAGCCGTTCGGCGAGCACCTCGGGGCTCATGTGGCCGGTGCCGGTAGCCGCGGTCACCTTGGCCAGGCAGCCGGTGCGCAGGATCGCTTCCTTGAGGATGTCGATCAGCGGGACGGCGCTCCAGCGGCGGGCCACCTCGTTCTTGATCCGGCGCAGGTTGCGCGGCTCGGGGGCGGCCTCGATCGGCGTCAGCTTGATCGCCCCGGCCTTGCGGTCGCTGATCTCCACCCAGTCCAGGTCCGGCAGAGCGTCGTTCAGCTTCGCCAGGGCGCTGGTCATCTCCTCGCGCAGGCTGTCGCAGAACTCTGTCGGGTCCAAGGGCTTGCGCAGCTCGCGGTAGTGCTCGGCACGCCGTGACTCGAAATCGGCCGGCAGGTCCTCGTCCGGGTTGCGCCACCGGTCGGCGCCGACCACCCAGATCTCCTTGCAGCGCAGCTGCTCACGCAGCGTCTGGAAGGTGGCCACCTCGTACACCATGCGCGCCACGCGGCGCCGTCCGCGGGTGTCGGTGCGGTAGACCAGGTCGGCCCAGTCCTTGAGCGTGCCCTTGTGCTCGGGCGTGGTCTCGCCGAGCGGGTAGTAGGTGGTGTTGCCCGCCTTGGCGTAGCGCTTGACCAGGGTGAGCGCGTCGATGACGGGCCGGTGCGCGGTGTTGTTGGAACGGAACTCCAACACCTCCAGCAGCTCGATCAAGCCGCGCCGGTAGTGGTTGGTGTAGGAGGCCTTCAACGTGGTCTGCACGGTGCGCCGGTAGACCGGCCCTTTGGTCTTGAACTCGTGCACCAGCTCGCGCAGCGTCTGCTCGCCGCCCCGCACCGCAGGGAAGACCACCTCGCGCACCGTGCCGTCCGGCGTGCCCAGCGAGGCGTCGGCGATGGTGAACAGGAGGTTCTTCTTGCCCGAGACCCGCTTGAAGGCGTTGATGAGTTCCTCGGTGACCTTGCGTTCGGCGCGAGCGCCCACCCGGTGCACCGTGGCGATCAGCAGGTCAACCAGGGCGTCAGTGACCTCCCGCTCCACCAGCAACGCGGCCAGCAAGGTGACCGTCGCCTCCGGCGCATTACCGGCCCGCCGGCGCAGGTGCGAGGGAGATTCCACCGCGGCGCGGAAGCGCCACCCGCCCAGCACCTTCGGCGCCACGTCGGCGAACAAGCCGGCCGGCAGTTCGATAGCCCGGATCGCGTTCAGCTTGCGGATCTCCGTCAGCATCGAATCCAGGCTCACGTTGCCCGGCATCGCCTTGATCAGCGACAGGACCGAGCCCTCATCCTCATCCAGGTCGCCATCGCTCTCCTCTGTCTCCACCACGGTGTTGTCGGCGGTCACCAGGGCGAGCACCCGGGCCACCGTCACCGCATCCAGCCGCGCCGCGATCCGGTGAAACCAGGTTTGCTCCGCGTTATGCAGTGCCGACCGGACGATCCGAGTGATCCGCCCCGGCGAGGGCGGCTCGATCCGCTCCTGGCGGCACTGCTTCAGCAGCTCCTCCCGCACCCGCTCGGGAACCCGTTCGGCGTGCGCGACGTTCACAGCCAGCCAGTCGGTCAGCTTGTCGGCGTCGGCAACCGAGCAATCTCAGAAGCCGAGATGGTCGCGAATCTCGCCGCGATGACGCTCGATCGTCCGGCCTGTCCAGCCGTACAGGCCCAAGCTGCTGGCCGACGTCTTGGTCTGCTTCGCGACGTAGTCGACCACCTCGTTAGGAAACTCCGCCCGCCCGCGCGGGAAGCGCCCGTGCTGCGTGAAGTACTTCAGCAACAACGCAAAGGCCAGACGAGTGCCTTCCTGCTTAGCACTGACCAGGCCGACCTCATCGCTCAGCGCCGTCCAGTGCTCGATGAGCTCATCCATGCCAAGGGGCGGACGTTCCATGCCCATAGATCCGCGCCGGGCCCTTCGGCATTACAGAAGGTCAGGCTAGGGATCTTCGAGGTTTGGCGGCCTATGACACGTTGGTTAACGGCACCTCGAGTTCGCCGTCCTGGAGACCCTGATGCGGGCCGATGGCGCGGTGGTCAGCGGCGAGGACCTCATCGAGCAGGTGTGGGAGGAGCATGCGGGCTACAACACCAATCCGGTACGGGTCGCACTCAGCCGGCTGCGGGCCAAACTCGGCGACCCGCCGGTCGTGGAGACCGTCCCCGGCGCCGGTTACCGCATCGCTCTCACCCCGGCCGCGCCGAAGGACGACGAGCGATCCCCGGCCGAGCTGGAGTAAGGCAAGTGATCCGCACCCGCACCGGGGGATGGCAGGTGCTCCGCCGGCTGCGCCCCGCCACCGAGCGCGCCCGCCTCACCGTCCTGTACGGCAGCCTGCTGCTCGGCGCGGCGTGCGTGCTTGTCACAGTCATCTACTCCTTCGTCCAGGACGGGCTCAACGACCGCATCGGCAGCGCTTTCTCGGGCGTACACCCGAGCATCCGAGTCTTCCCGCTCACGACATCCGAACCCCGCCCCGGCACCCTGATCCCCTCGGACCAGGCCGGCGAGTACGCCCAGACCAAGATGGTCGGCGCCGCCGCCGACGCCACGCTCAGCCGCCTGCTCACCGTCTCCGGCATCGCGCTCGCCGTCTTCGCCGCATTCTCACTGTTGCTGGCCTGGTGGATGGCAGGCCGAGTGCTGCGCCCGGTCGCCGTGATCACCGCCACCACCAGAAAGCTCTCCGGCGAGAACCTCCACCAGCGCATCGGCCTGAAGAGCCCGCCCGGCGAGCTGAAGGAACTGGCCGACACCTTCGACCAGATGCTGGACCGAATCGAGCCACTGGTCACCGCCCAGCGAAGGTTCGCCGCCAACGCCGCGCACGAACTGCGCACCCCGCTGGCCGTCCAGCGGGCTGCGGCCGACATCGGCCTGCTCGACACGGACCCCGAACGGGTGCGGTGGATCCGCAGCAAGCTCATCGAGGTCGCCGACAACAGTGAACACCTCATCGATTCGCTGCTGCTGCTCGCCGCCACCGACCAGGGACTCGAGCGACCCGAACCGGTCGCGCTGGACAAGACCGCAACGAACGTGGCAGCCGAACTCGCCGACGAGGCAGGGGAGCGCGGCATCTCCGTCGAGATCACGGCCGCGCCGACAACCGTCGAGGGCGACCCGGTGCTGCTCGCCCACCTCGTCCGCAACCTGCTCGGCAACGCCCTGCGCTACAACGAGCGGGGCGGCATCGTCCGGATCACCCTCACCGCTCCGGACCGTACGCTCACCGTCGCCAACACCGGGTCGCTCGTGCCCGCCGACGAGGCCCCTCTGCTCTTCGAGCCGTTTCGCCGCCTCCACGAACGTCGGCACACGGCGGGCGAGGGCGCCGGGCTCGGCCTGTCCATCGTCGCCTCCATCGCCCGAGCCCACGGCGCCGCCGTTACCGCTGAGGCCAACCCCAGGGGCGGCCTCACCGTGCGCGTATGCTTTCCCTGACGAGCACCGCCCCAACTGGCCCCTAACGTCGGACGAGTCCGCCGCCGCGCGGGTGCGCGAACTCACCGGCGGCCTCGGCGCCCAGGCGATCTTCGACTTCGTCGGCGTCGACGCCACCGGCCGGGCGGCGGTCGCCATGGCCGCAATGGAGGCCGAAGTGCAGCTGGTCGGCCTCGGCGGCGGCGGCATCAAGACGGGCTTTGGTCAGGTTCCGTACGGCTTGTCGGTCTTCACCCAGTATTGGGGCAGTCGCACCGAACTGGCCGAAGTGATCGCCCTCGCCCGGACGGGGCTGCTTGCCGTCCGCACGGAGACGTACAGCCTCCAGGAGGCTCCCCTCGCCTACGAACGGCTGCACGCCGGCAAAATCCCCGGCCGCGCGGTGATACTCCCGAACGGTTAAGAGCTGATCAGGGGAGCAGCCGGAGTACGACCGCCCCGAGCACCGGGCCTACAGGGACGGATCTCCAGGTCAGCGGCGGGTCCGTTGGAGCTTCCGCGATTACCACCGGGATCCCTCAAAGGCCAGTCATCGAATGTGCGGCAGTCCGCCAACCCCCTCTTTTGGGGGACTGGGCCTACCGGTGCCGGATGGAAACTCCAACCATGCAATCTCCTTTGGTCGGCATCCGGCGGTTGCGAGCGCGGATGTTCTCCTCCGTCCGGGGACGGGCGACACTGATCGCGGCAGGAGTGACAGCCCTCACGCTGGCCGTGTGTCTGATCCTCATCTGGTCGATCATCCGCGAGTCCACCGAAGACCGGCAGGTCGACAAGGCGGCGGCCGCCGCACGCCAGCTGGCCGCCGTGGCGGTAGTGGCACACGTCCCCAACCCGATCCCGCCCACCGGATCGGAGCTGATGCAGCTTGTGGAGGCCGACGGCAAAGTGATCGCCGCGACAACACCGATGCAGGGAAGACCTCCGATGTCGCAGAAGAAGGCCGTCCCCGGTGAACTGCGGTTCGACGACGTCATCTGCCCCGCCTGGCTGAACCACTGCTACCACGTCACCGGAATACGGGTCCTGCAGCCAACGGTCTACGGCAGGCCCCTCACAGCGCTCGCGGCAGTACCGCTGCTCAGCATCCGCGACTACCTGGGCACCCTCACCGTCCTGCTCCTCATCCTCCTGGCCGTGACCGCGATCGTCGCAGCCTCCACCTGGTCGGTGATCGGGCTGGCGTTCCAGCCCGTCGAGGCGATCCGCACCCAGATGGCCGACATCACCGCCACCGCCCTCGACCGGCGCGTCCCCGTCCCCCAGACCGGCGGCGAACTCCAGCGCCTGGCCGAGACCGTCAACGACACCCTCCAGCGCCTCCAAAACGCCACCGAGCGCGCACACCGGTTCGTCTCCGACGCCTCCCACGATCTCCGCAACCCACTCGCCGGGCTCCACAGCCGCATCGAGGTCGCCCTCACCGACCCCGACGACACCGAACTCCGCCCCACCCTGCAGGCCGCTCTCCACAACACCGAACGCCTCAGCAACATCGTCGACGACCTCCTCGAACTCTCCCGCCTCGACCTGGGCGCCCCCAGTCCCCTTGAACGCCTCGACCTCGCCGAACTCGTCGACCGGGAGCTGTCCCGGCGCCCTGAACGCATCCCTGTCACCGTCACCTTGACACCCGGAGTGCTCGTCGACGCCAACCCCATCCGCCTCATCCGGGTCCTGGACAACCTGCTGTCCAACGCCGAACGACACGCCCGTTCCAGCATCCAGGTCGTCGTCGGCCGAGACGGCGACCAAGCTGTCCTGGAGGTCCTCGACGACGGCGAGGGTATTCCGGCCGACGCCCGCGAGAAGATCTTCGAACGGTTCGCGCGCCGACCCGAGGCCCGCAGGCTCAACAGCGGCGGCACCGGTCTCGGCCTGGCTATCGCCCGCGAAATCGCCCACGCCCACGGCGGCACCCTCACCGCCCACGACAGCCCGGCCGGTGGCGCCCGCTTCACTTTGCGCCTTCCCATGGCCACCCGCCCCTGAAGGCCCTCCACTCGGGTCGGCGTCACCAGGGGAAAAGTAGCTGTGAGTGATCGGATCCCATCATCTGACGGAGGCTGTTCATCAGCCTCGTGAGAAGGCCGGCATTCCAGACGACTGCGGAGTGCTACGGCTTCGCATCCTGATGTCTTCAGGTTGATCATTCCGTGCGGCCTTCATGGCGTGATGGCCATCAGCGATGGCCAATCGTGACGGGCCGCCGCCGATGGCGAGCCGCTGACCTTTGCTGCGGCAGCAAGATAGGCAATCAGGGGCCCTGATCGCGGTTCGGTCCCTCCGGGGCGCCGCGCTGAGCCGAGAAGCGGCCGCCTGGTCGACGGCGCCGGAGAGAGGCCGGATCAGTCCTCGCCGAGCAGGATGTCGACGTTGCCGATCGCGTCGATGAGGCACTGGCGGGCGGCCCGTATCTCGGTGAGGTGCTCTTTGACCGTCTCCACGTCGGGCACCTGCCCGGCGCCGATGACGCCCAGCAGCTTTTGCAGGCCCTCGGCGGCATGTGCGGCCGCCACCGGGATCGGCCCGGTCGACGCATCCTGGGCGACCAGTCGCAGGGGGCCGGCCACCCGCAGCGCCTGCCAGGGCAGGAAGCCGGTGAGCTGGTCCGGGTCGTCGGCCACGCCCGCGGTCACCAGCTGCTGGCGGTGCGCGGCCGCCAGGTCCTCGGGTCCGGTCGCGGCACTCTCGACGAGCATCGCCTCGACCTGGACGGCGCCGAGCAGCGCGTTGGCCAGCCGCATCCGGTACGGGCCGTCTCCCCCGAGCCGTGCCGCCTCGGCCGCGTGCTCGGCGGCGGTATTGGTCCCGTCGTACAGGCCCAGAGCGGCCATGGCGGCGCCGAGCTGGACGGCGGAGGCGGGCTCGTCGGAGGAGAGCGGGGGGAGAGTCATGAGCACCCACCGTAGACCCGCCGACCACGGGTGCCGGGGGTTTCGAGGGTTTCGAGAGGGCCCCTACGCGCGGGCGCGCGAGATCCCACGACCGAACAGAGCATCGACCTACCGGGGCGTCCCCTTCCCGTGAGTTATCGGGGTTCCGGTAGTAATCGCGGAAAATCCATGTGATGGTTGATCTTCGTCGACAACCCTTCTACCAGGGGTTCCCTTCTTCTGGATCATGTCCAGAGATCTGCTACCAGGCCGTGACCTGCGACGTCAGGATGAAATGGGCTCAGTAAGTGGACACAAAGAACACGCAAGATCAGATCACGGCGACCCTGGCCGAGCACACCAAGCGGCTGGCGCGGATCGAGCAGGGCATAGACCTCCTGCTCGCCCACCACGGCATCAAGCGACCCCTGATGGAGGCGAAGTGAGCACGTGCAGCGCCTATATATTCGGCTCGGCGAATGCCGGGCTGACCAACCAGATCGAGGGGCTGGCCGGCAGAATCAATGAGCTGGACGCCAAGGTCACCACGCTTCAGGATGACGTGGCCAGCCTGAAGGGTGCCCAGGCTCAGATGATGGAGATCCTGATCGACATCCAGCGGCGCGTCAGCTAGAAAGCTCTGACGATCTCACCGGCGCGGGGGCAGATCGTCAGCCAGCCGGTCTCATACACCCCGATCACCGCATGAGGCGCATCCGCCGACCGCGGGACGTCGGGGTGGGTGAGGGTGATCTAGTGCGGACGCGACGGTAATGTGGGCAGCTCCACCCGGTGGGGGCGCCGGCCGTAGCGGTCGATCCAGTCGTGGGCCAAGACCACTCGCTGGCACTCGACCGCGTCCTCTTCGGCTTGGCGGACCTTTTCGCGGGCCGTGCGCAGCTGCTCGCGCCGCTGCTGTTCGGTGGTGGTCAGATGCACGTGGCAGTGCTCGGCGCCGACGCACCGTCCCGAGACCATCGAGGAGACCGCCGACCTGGTGACCGCCGCGGCCAGGTACCGACTTGCCCCGCACCTGGAGAACGCGTGCGGACTGGTCACGGCCGGTCGGGCTCACCGGTGTGCTCACCCCGGAGACCTGGTGATCCCGTCGAACTCGATAAGGAGGTGGCGAGGTCCGCGTAGCGCCGGGTTCCGCCGGTAAGGCGGTGGATCGGTGACCAGCCGGGGATTCTCCAGCCGGCGCGTGAGCTCGCACAGCGCGAGCTGGGTCTCCAACCGGGCCAGGGGGGCACCGAAGCAGTAGTGGATACCGCCGCCGAAGCCGAGGTGCTCCTTGTCCTCCCGGTCGGGATCGAATCGGTCAGGGTTGACGAAGCGGCCGGGGTCGCGGTCGGCAGCGGCGAGTGCCAGCGTGATGTGGGCGCCTTTGGGGATGGTGGTGCCGGCGATCTCGATATCGGCCAGAGCGGTGCGCTGGGGCGCCATGTGCACCGGTGGCTCGTAGCGCAGTAACTCTTCGACGACAGATTGCACACGATCAGGTTCGCGGCGCAGTCTGTCGAGCTCGGCAGGGTGGCGTAGCAGGGTCAGCATGCCGTTGGCGATGAGGTTGACGGTGGTCTCGTGACCGGCGATGAGTAGCACCGAGGTGGTGCCCAGCACTTCCTCCCGCGACAGCCGTCCTTCGGCGCCGTCGTCGGTGACCAAGGCGGACAGCAGGTCATCACTCGGCTGCCGTACGCGCATATCGGCCAATTCATTCAGATACGTGCCCAGCTCCGCGGCGGCGGCGGCATGCCGCCGCTTCACGTCATCTCCGGCCCTCGGGTCGAGGGTTTCGGCGAACGCTGGGGCCCACTCCCGGAAGCGTGGTTCGTCCTCGGTGGGCACGCCCAGTAGCCTGCAGATCACTATGACCGGCAGCGGGTAGGCGAAGTCGTCGACGATGTCCACGCGGTTCCTGCCCTCGAAGTCGTCGATCAGACCGGTGATGATCTCGGTGAGCTCGCCCCGCATGCCTTCGACCCGGCCGGGTGTACGGGGCGGCCCGAAGTGCCGCATCACCAGACGCCGGATCCGGTCATGGTCGGGCGGATCGCTACGGAAGCCGGGCGGCAGGCCCGGCAAACCCTCGTCGGCCGATGGCAGGCCGCCCCCCGCTTCTTCGGGGCGACCCACGCTGATCCGGGGATCGTGCAGCAGTGCGACGATCTCCCGGTAGGTACAGACCACGTAGCTGCCGTCCTCCCGCCGTAGCACGGGAGTCTCGCGGAGCTCGGCGTACAGCGGGTAAGGATCGGGGCGGCGGGAGTAGTCCAGGATCTGGTCGAAGACGCTGGTCTCTGCCATGACGATGCTCCTCGGTTTCGGGACTTCAGCCGGTCACCGAGGGCGGCGCACCAATGTGGCCCGCCGCTCGCTCGGGTCATGGCCGGTGACTACGACTGTGGCGCCCTGAACGGCCGCGATACGCTGCGGAACCTCTGCCGGAACCGGTTCCATCACGGCGGGCCTGCCCACCATGTCGAAGTCCGGCGGGAACGGCGCGGCCTGCTCGATCAGCCGCTGGTAGAACTCCAGCCACATGCCCTGGTCGAAGGTGACGGCGGCGGTGATACGTCCTCGGTATCCGTACGCGGCGACGAAGCGGCGATCGGCGACCGACCCCTGTGTGATCATCACCTCGTCCGCGAACGTCGGGACCCCGACGGATTTGATGTTGACCCCGAACTGGCTGGACCAGAACACGGGCAGGGCCAGATGTGCCCACCGCTGACTCTGCTCGCTGACCATGTTGTGCGCCGCGATCTCGGCCTGGGCGATCGCGTTGCCCCAGTGCTCCAGTGCCAGGAACTGGTATTCGTAGGCCGGGTGGGGGGAGCGGGCGATGTCCCCGGCGGCGAAGATGTCGTCGGTGACCAGGCCGTTGGTGTCGAAGACGCGGCAGCCGGCATCACAGCCCACGCCCCACACCCCGGCGGCCAACCCCGAGCCCTCCAGCCAATCGACGTTGCGGACCGCGCCGAGCGCGACCACCGCCGTCTCCACCTCCAGCGTGCTGCCGTCGGACAGGCGCGCGGCGCGCAGCCGTCCCTCCGCGTCTCCTTCCAGCGCCGTGACCGTGGTGTCGCAGCGCAGGTCCACGCCGTGCTCGCGCTGCATCTGTGCCGCGATCGCACCGATCACCCTGCCCAGCGCACCGGACAGCGGGGCAGGTCCCCGCTCGGTGACCGTCACCGGCCGGTCCAACTCCCGGCAGACGGAAGCGACCTCCGATCCGGCGAACCCGGCACCGATGACCAGCACCCGCCCGGCCCCGGCGGCGAGCCGCTGCCGCAGCCAGGCCGCGTCCTCGATCGTGCGTAGCACGCACACGCCGTCCAGGGCGGCCTCCGCCTCGTTCGGCCACGGCCGGGCGCGAACGCCTGTGGCGATCAGCAGGCGGTCGAACCCGATCTGCCGGCCGTCGGCGAGGCGCACCCGTTTGCCGGCCACGTCCAGGCCGGTCGCGCGCTGTCCCAGCAGCCATTCGGCGTCCAGATCCTCGAGCTGGGGCAACATGGTGTGCTCCACGGGCATCTGGCCGATGATGACCTGCTTGGACAGCGGCGGCCGGTCGTACGGCTCGTGCGTTTCGTCCCCGATCAAGGTCAGCGAGCCGGCGAAGCCCTCCCTGCGCAGCACCGTCGCGGCCCGCAGGCCGGCCAGCGAGGCGCCCACGATGACGATGCGCCCACTGCGTTTGAAGCCGTCGCCGTCACCCGCGGCCTGGTATGGCTGAGAAGTGCCGTCGGCGACATGAGCGGTCAGCCTGTCGACATGGATCGCCTGAACCGGGCACGCCGCCCTTGCCTGCAGCACCCGCTCACGCTCGGCGTCGCTGGGATCGGGGTCGTAGAGCAGGGCTTCCTGCCCGTGCATCGTGAAGACCTCGGGCGCCGCGAAGACGCATTGCCCGTACCCCTGGCATCGCGTGAGGTCGACGACTACTCGCATCGGGCACCTCCTGTGCACTGCGCGCGTGCTCAGCCGACGGTGAACCGCGCCGCAGGCCACACACGCAGTTTCGTCACGCCTGAGCTTCCCCCGTAGCCCGGACACCGGCGGTGTGACATCAGGCTCCCGGGTCCGGCGGCTGGTGACGCCGCTCGTACTCGTTCGGGCTGAGCACTCCGATGCTGGAATGCCGCCTATAAGGGGTGTACCAGCACTCGATCCATTCAAACACCGCGTTGGCGAGTTCTGCCCTCGTTGCCCATTTCTTGATGTCGAGCGGTGCGAGTTGCATCGTCCCCCAGAAGGGTCTGCGCGTGGATCGCCACCCGATCTAGGCCCCGCCTCTGGCCGAACAGACCGCCCGGCGGGGCCATGCCGCCCCCGGCGAGCGCGACCAGGCCCCGCCGACCCCGAACCGGCTTAACGTGCGTTCCGGTTCCGTTGCAGGTCCACCCCCATTCCTGCGGGGTGAGCGTCCGGCTGGCGCGGGCGCAGACCCGGGCGGCCACCAGGTCGGGCGCGACGGGCAGATCATCGCACCCCGCGTGTTCGACGCCGGGCAACGGTGACGGAGGTGGACAGGGACTCCCCACGCCGTCGGCTTGTACGCGTCCGGCGGCGCGAGGCGGGTCAGCTCTTCCGGTGGGCGGCGACGACCTCGCTGATCGTGTCGAGGACGAGGTCGGGCTGGGCGTTCTGAACATAGTGCTCGGTCGTGTCCGCGACGACCAGGCGCCCCCGGGCCGACAGCGCGGCCAGGCTCCGGGCGTGCGCGACGGCCTCGGCCGGCTGGCCTCCTGCGGAGATGACCACTACCGGCAGGTCGCCCCAGGCCTTCGGACGGACTGTCGCGCGGACCTGGGCGGCGCTGTCCACCGAGGCCCAGGCCTCGGCGCGGCCGGCTGCCATGCTCCTGGAACCGTAGACGACGGTGGCGTGGGCGCGGGCCGTCGCGGTGGCGTCGGCCGGTACGAAGACGTCGTTCAGCAGCCGGAGCAGGCCGAGCCGGGCGATCAGCTGGTTTACGGTGAACTGGGCCGAGATCAGCGGCCGGGAGATCCGCAGCGCGGTATCGGCCGTCTCGTCGGTGACGTCGATCAGCACCAGCCCGGTGGTCAGGTCTCGCCACCGGTCGGCGAAGACGCGGACGATGTTGCCGCCGTAGGAGTGCCCGACCAGGACGTACGGCCCTGCCTCCCCGGCGGCGGCCAGCAACGTGTGCAGCTCTTCGGCGAGGTGCTCCGCCGTACGCGGCAGGGGGCTGTCCTCGCTCCAGGCGTATCCGGCCCGGTCGTAGGAGCACACCCGGTTGCCCACGGCGAGCCCGCGCTGGATCGTCTCCCAGTTCGCGCTCGACTCCGCCAGTCCCGCCTCAAGCACGACGGTGGGCGCGCCCTTCCCGGTGCAGTGCAGGTGGAGGCGGTAGCCACCCACGTCGACCAGCCGCCCCGGTGCCCGGTGCCGTCCGGCGTCGTCCTGCCGGGCGACCGTCTCGTAGAGGAACCCGGCCCCCGCCGTCAGCACGAACAGTCCCGTGCCCCAGGCGATGATCCGCAGCAGCAGCCTTCGTGGTCGCCACCTGCCGGGCCGTACCCGCGTGTCCGCGGGCTCTCCGTCTTTCATGTTTCCGAATCTAGGGAAACGGCCCGCCCGTTCCCTCCTCCACGGAGAGGAACCCGCGGTGCTACCCGTGTTTCACCCCTGCCCGGTCTCTCCTCCTTCAGGAGGAACGGGATCGGGTACGACATGATCAGCGCGTGCCGCATATCGCCTCTGGGGACAGAGTGAACTGACCGACTTCTAGTCGATCAGTGAGCCGCAGCTGATGTTGGCGGTGGCGGCGGTCATGGCGCGAGCGCGGTCGGAGGCGACGAAGGCCGCCACGTTGCCCACGTCGTCGAGCGTCGCGGCCCGTCCGAGCATCGTCATCTTCTCGATTCCCTCGACGATCGCCTCGCGCCCCTCGAAGCCCTCGGGGAGGGTCTCGGGCACGCCGCCGGTGCGCAGGGTCACGACGCGCACGCCGTGCGGTCCGAGCTCGGAGGCCAGCTGCCTCCGCATGGATTCGATCGCTTCGAACGCGGCCTGGATGCCTCCCAGGTAGTGGCCGCGCAGCGGGTGGCCCGAGCCGCCGAACGCCAGGATCACCCCCGAGCCCTGCCGCCTCATGTGGCGGGCGGCGGCCCGCGAGGTCAGGAACATCGTCCTCACCGCGGTCACGACCGGTCGTTCGTAGTCTTCCGGCGACATGTCGGCCATCGGGGTGCCCTGCACATCGCCGTGCGAGATCAGGTTGAAGGACACGTCTATGCTTCCGGCCTCCGCCGCCACGGCGTCGGCGTGCTCGTCGACCATCCTCGCGTCCAGCGCGTCGACCTCGGCCGTCCGCGCCACCCCGCCGGCGGCGCGGATCTCCTCGGCGACCTTCTCCAGCCTCGCCAGGGTGCGTCCGGCAAGGAAGACGGTCGCCCCCTCACGGGCGAAGGCGCGGGCGACCGCGCCGCCGATGACCCCGCCCCCGCCGTAGATCACGGCGTTCTTGCCCTCCAGCAACATCTCGTACCTCCTGTTTGGTGGTTCTCCCGTCCGGATGTCGAGCGCCGGAGCGGCCCTTCGCCCACGTGCCGGAACCGATGTGCCCGGCGAACGAGCCGGAGGCCCGGCCGCCCCGTCCCGGATCTCGCGCGCCCCTCAAGGACAAAATAATCTTGTACATAAAATTTTATTTTGTCAATGCTCGAGCGACCTCCGGCACCCGATCGGACGTGGCGCGGCGGACCGGGGAACGCCGCCCCCGTTCCCCTGATCAAACGGCACATACCGGTCATGTGCCGTTAACCACATTCACGGGTGGCCGTTCACCGGTGCTCCTATCGTCGAGATCACTTGGAAAGTGGTTCTGCTGATCCTCGCCCTGGAGGTTCGTCGATGGAACGCCGCACATTCCTTCGCGCCTCGGTGCTCGGCACGAGCACCCTGGCCCTCACCGGAAGCCTCTGGCAGGACGCCCTCGCGGCCCCGGCTCAGAACGCCGCAGGTCCCTACGGCCCTCTGCTGGCCGCCGACGCCAACGGCATCCAACTCCCCGCCGGATTCACCAGCCAGGTGATCGCCCGATCCGGTCAGGTGGTCCCCGGCACCTCCTACACCTGGCACAGCGCCCCCGACGGTGGTGCCTGCTTCGCCGACGGCAGCGGCTGGATCTACGTGTCCAACTCGGAGATCAACCCCGGCGGCGGCGCCTCGGCGATCCGCTTCGACTCCGCGGGCAACGCCGTCTCGGCCACCTCGATCCTGTCGGGCACCCGGCAGAACTGCGCGGGCGGCGCGACACCGTGGAACACCTGGCTGTCATGCGAGGAGGTCGACCGCGGCTACGTCTACGAAACCCGTCCCTTCGGCGGCGCGGCGACACAGCGCCCGGCCATGGGCCGTTTCAAACACGAGGCGGCCGCCGCCGACCCGGTCCGCAAGGTCGTCTACCTCACCGAGGACGAGACCAACGGGCGGTTCTACCGCTTCATCCCCACCACCTGGGGTGACCTGTCCTCGGGCACGCTGCAGGTGCTGTGCGCGGGCTCGGCCACCTCGGGCTCCTTCACCTGGGATCTCGCTGCTTAGACATACCTTTCGGGTTAGCCTGCGGGCATGCCCCCCAAGCACACACAGCCCCTACTCGCGGCGATCTACGACAGAGCCAGCAAAGACAAGACCAAAAGCTCCCGGCGCCGCGGAGACGCTCGATCCGTCGCCGAATGATCGAGAGTTAGCCGCGTCTCGCCTGGCAGAGCGGGCAAGGTCTCCACGAAGTGGGCGTACCTCGGTTCGAGCAGCTGCCTGAGTCGCTCTGCCTTCGCCTCGATGCGGGCTGCCTCGCGGGCTTTGGCCCGCTGGCTCATCCGCTCTTCCCAGGTGCTCACGGCAGGGTCCATAGCTCGAACTGGACGTCCTCGCCGTGCTCGCGTCTCATCCGTTCCAGCCATTCGCGCTGCTGATCGTCGAGTTCTACTCCGGCTTCCTCGGTCAGGCTGATGAGGTTGGCTACGGGGTCGCTCATGGCTCCAAGCTCCTCACACTCGTGACCTTCGACCCGTCGGCCAACGTCGCGGTCAGCACGATACGGAGTGGCCCGACCTGCCGCATCGGCCCGTCCTTCAGCGTCATGTCCACCGTGGCGGACGTGCCCGCTTCGAAGGCGACAAGGCCGGGTGGCAGGGTGACGGGTTCCGTGCGCATCCACTGATCTGCCATGGCGATGAGAGCGGGCTCCCAGTTGATGCCCTCGCTCACGATCGCCCCTTCCGCCAGTACAGGAGCCGCTGCCACCGTACGGCAGGCCACCAGAAGAACTCGAAGTTGGCGTTCAGGGTGATGCACCACAGCTTGCCACAGGCGCATCGCCAGAGATCGCCGATGTCACCGTCGGGTATGCCGGACGAACCTGATGGCGCTGGGCACTTGTGTGCGGAGCGCTCCTTGTGGCGCACCCACGTCATGAGCGGTTCACCGCCCCGCCCCTTCGGGTGTCCAGTCCCTGTGCAAGTGGGACGGCTCGGTCAAGGGCTATCCCCGCCTGAAGTGCAAGCTCGGCGTCCCCAACCCCGCGCCGACGAGCGGGTCGACCATCACCCCGACGCCGGAGCCCACCCCGACTCGACGAGGCCGACTCCGACGCAGGCCCCTTAGTCCGCACTGCATACACGAGAGCGCCGCACCCTAGACGGGGGTGCGGCGCTCTTTCGCGTTATACGGCTACCGCGCTCGCAGGCGGTCTACCAGGGAACCTGAAGGGCCCAGACACTGCCCGACTGGAAGCAGGTGTACCAGGGCCAGGCAGTGCCCAGCCCCTGCTGGCCGAAGTAATTACAGGATTCGGCGCTGGGGTAGTAGCCGATGATGGTGGCGTACGCGGAAGGGGTCGCGGAGGCGGGCAGGGCGACGGCGGTTGAGGCGATGAGTGCGGAGCCGACCAGAGCGGCGGAGACGAGCAGACGTCGGATCAAGGATCACTCCCAGAGCAGGGGATGGGCCGCCTATGAGACGGTTGACTGGTGAACTGTGTTCTGTTGGTGCTCCAGGTGCTACCGGGTGCCGCTGCCCTTACGCGGCCGGCCTGTAAGCTGATCGTGTAGGTGCTTTTGTCGTTCTAGCGGCCTAGGACACCGAGCGCCCGTCAGGGACTCGGAAACGCCGGTTCGAATCCGGTCGAGAGCACCATCGGTAGCCTCCGTTGCCCTTCGGGGCGGCGGGGCTTCTTCGTGTTTCCGCCCCGGCATACTGGGGTGGTGTGGTCTCTGACGTGCGGCCGTACCGACGAGGCCCCACACCGATCCCACGCACCCGCTCTCGTCGGGCACTCTCAGGTGATGTACACCTTGAAGCGGTAGCCGAACGAGGGGGAGCCCAAGCAGGGACCAGTCGGGTCACCGTATGGGAGAACGATTTCCCGCTCCGCCACGCACTCCTCCAGGGTGGGGTAGGGGCCGTAAACAACCACCCAAGGCTCAAACGCGTTGGTTTGAGTAGCGGCGGAAGCGGATGCGGCGCCGGTCAGGGCGCTGATGCTCACCGCTGCCGCGAGTACGACCATGGTGTGGAGTCTGCGGATTTTCACTGTGGGTGGCTCCTCACGAATCCGTCGGGTGGGGAGAGCACCTCAAGGTGAGCATGGATTGCCGAAGGCAAGGAGATACCGGTTCTCCATATTGCGGCTCTATGGTGCGTCTTCTCGCGAGTGCTTTCACGGGTCTTAATGACGGCGCCCCGCTGGTCTTCGGACCGGCGGGGCGTCTTCGTCTTGCCCGGAGGTCAGGCGGTGCGGTACTCCACCCACGCTCGACATGCGGCGGCGGTCCGCTCCCGCTTCACCCTCAGGTGCGCAGGCCCGGCCTCTGCCATCCGCCCCGCGAACAGGGCACGAGTCGCAGCCAACGCGGTCACCGCATCCGCCGGGGCCGAACTCCACGCAGGCACCCGGGCGGCAACCTGCTCAGCCCCAGCGGGTGTGTGGCCGGCGTCGACTAGCCGCGGGATCAGCAGGGCGACGTCCACCCAGGCGGCGCCCTGGCAGGCCATGGACCAGTCCACTATCCACACCTTGCCGTTGTCGACGAGCAGGTTGTCGGCGTGGAGATCAGCGTGCAGCAGCGTAGCCCCTGCGAAGTCGTCGAGGTCGAGCGCTTTGACGAGCGGCCCGTAGGCGGCGTCAGCAGGGGACGCGGCGAGCTGCTCCTCTGCCACCCGCCGCAGCCCCCGAATCTTGCCTGACACCGAAGGCGCGGGCAGCGGGGCGGCAACGGAGATGGCGGCTACGGCGTCCAGCACGGCGGGCAGGTCCGGCGACCCCGGGGAGAGGTCAGCGGCGTTGCCGGAGACGTGCTCGAAGAGCAGCACATGCCAGCCGGCGACATCGGCTGTCCACAGGAACCGCGGGGCGGGAATGCTCACGGGGAGTGCCTGGTTGGCGGCGCGTTCGCGCAGCAGGTGCCCAGCGACCGGCGCGGCGGCGGAGGCCGCCTTCACGAAGACGGCCCCCGCAGTGGTGGTGACGTGTGCGGCGACGCCGGAGGTCAGCCCGATCTCCGCCGACCGGATACCGGTGACCGGGCCGGTCTGCTCTTCGATCGCCGCGCGGGCAGGTGCGGGCAGGTCAGCCCACTGCCTTCTTCGGTTTCGGTGAATCGCTGCACCCCGCATAGCACTGGTTGCACTTGCCGCTGCTGCACTCGGCGGAGGTCGGCCACACCACCGGGTCGACCCGGTAGCCGGAGGCCTCCATCGCCGCCATGGTAGCGGCGAGGCTGTTCCCGGTCCCGGTTTCGCCGGGGACGTCGTCGGGGGCGTGGTGGATGAACCGCCCGGCGACCCGCTCGCAGAACTCGGCGTACTCGCTGGTGTAGAGGATGAACGTGTGCCAGCCGATGTCCACGGTGTCGGACGGGCCGAGGCCGACGCCGGGGTTGACGGCGCAGGCGGCGAGGAAGGCGAGCGCCTGCTCCATGATGAGCTCGGCCTGATGGGCGTGCTCGGGGTGGTCGACGGCGATCCGTGCGGTCAGCCTGGCGAACAGGTCGGGGCTGACGAGGGTGCGGGGGGTGGTGGCGGGCCGGTCGAGGATGACGGTCACGGTGGGTCCTCCAAGTCGGTGGTGCCTGCTGGCTTGCGCTTCCACGGTCGCCGCTGCGGGCGGGTGCTGTCATTGCAGGGCTGCCCGCCGCTCATTGAGGGCATGGCCTCAATCACACACTCCTGACAGCGTGTGCCCGGTCAGTTACGGTGCATCCATCGGCGTTCCGACTGCGGAGGCGCCCCATGGGGCAGATCACCAGGTCCAGGCGTGCACAGATCCAACGCGAGGCGGCCACCATCCGCATCCGCGGACAACGGGAAGGCTTCCCGCAGGAGCGGATCGTCACCGCTCTACGCAGCACCTGCCCGGAACTGACAGCGCTGGAAGCATGGCGGCTGGCCCTCGGCTGGTCGCGTACCCAAGTCGTCGCCCAGGTCGCAGCCCTGTACCTCGCTGACGGACTACGACCGCCGGCCCTGTCGGAGGCGATGCTGTGCCGCTTCGAGCACGGCCCTGACCGGCCAGGCCCGGAGTACGCCAGCATGCTCGCCCGCGCCTACGGGGCGCACCCGGATCAGCTCGGCTTGAGGCCGCGGTGCGTGTGCGGGCACCGTGACCTTGGGTACGGTCAACCGGAGGCCCCAGCGCGGGCGCCGGTCCTGCTGCCAGGAGTAGAGCTGATGAGCACAGCCAGTGGACTGCCCGCCGTCCGAGAGTCGCTGCGCCTGGCCCTGCTGGACGCCCCACACGGCAACCCGACTGTGGTGGAGCTCGCCGAGGCCGCTGTCGAGCACTACGCGCTCACCTACTCCCGCCACGCCCCCGCAGTGCTGTTCGACGAGGTGCACGCCGCCCGGATCCTGCTGGGCGACGCGCTGGCCACACCCGCCGACGCTGCGACCGGGACAGAGCTACGCCGCGCGGCCGGATGGCTGTCCGCACTCCTCGGCAATCTCGCCTTCCACCTCGCCGACCACACCGGCGCGCGAGCCCACCTCGCCGTTGCCGCCTCGCTCGGGGCACACACCGGTGACGCCCGACTGGTGGCGTGGACACTCGGAGCGCAGAGCATGCTGGCCCGCGCCCGCCACGACCTACCCGCCGCCCTCACCTACGCGCAGGCCGGGCTGGAGCGTGCCCCGAGTCCGCTGGTACGGGCTCAACTGCTGGGCTGGGCGGTGCTGCCGTCCCTCGCCCAACTCGGGCAGATGGGTGATGCCGAACAGGCACTCAGCGAGGCGACCAGGATCCTTGCCGCGGATCCTGAGGGCGGCGCCCCGGGCCGGTTCGGGTTCGACGCGCCCGAGCTGGATCTGCACGAGGCGGAGGCGTGGCTCGCCCTGGGGCGCACCGATCGGGCCGCCGGCCGGGCTGAGGCGTCGGCGACGGGCTGTGTGCCACACACGCCGGGGTGGGCGGCGGCGACGCTTGTCCTGGCTCAAGCTGAGGCGCTGGGCCAGCCTGGGGATGCGGCGGCGCGGGCTCTGGATGTGCTGGAGCGGGTCCCTGCGGATCGGCTGCGGTCCACCTCCCGGGAGCGCCTACGGCAGGTGGCGGCCACGCTGGGCGATGTGGATGTCGCCGCGGTACGGGATCTCCGTGAGCGGGTGCGAGTGCTGCCGCCTATCGATGTGCAGGGCCGCAGCACCGCGTGAGGCCCCGACTCCCCGTCGCCGGAGCCGGGACCAACGATCATGGGACGTCCCATACGCCTCACGGGTTACACGCCATACCAGAACGGCATGAACAGCGGAAAGCCCCCGCCCAGAAGAAGACGGGGGCGGACTTCTCTACCAGTCATGGCAGCGTCGAGAGGGCTCATATTGGCGCGGACATGTGAGCAGCGGTTAAGACACTCTGGACTTGGCGGCGAAGGTGTTGCAAGCACCGGGCCCCTTGGCCTGGAAACCGCGGTTCAGCCAGTAGGCGTAGTTGCTGGCTTTGCCGTGGGTGGAAAGGTCCTCGCGGAGAAGCCGCAGGTCGGCGAAGTCTGACTGGGGGCGCTTCAGGGAGCGCCAAACGCTGCCAATGAAGGCTCCGCTCAGGCAGTTGGCCTGGAGTTCAAACCTGCGCCAGCTATCTCCCTGCTGTGGGGTGCGGTACGTGCGAAGGTAGGAGGCCTCCATGATCCCGGAGAGCCATTGGACATGGTGGCCGTACTCGTGGGAGACGCTCTCGAACAGGAACAGGTCGCTTGTGCCGGTGAGAACATCCTTGTCGAGAAGAAAGACGATGGTCTTGGTCGTCCAGCAGTAGATCGCCTGGGCGTCCTTGGGGAACTTGCTGCCGCAACAGGTGGCCGCACCGCAGCCTCGTAGGCGCTCAAAAGTGAGATGGGTGCTAGTTGCTGCTGGCCTCGCGGTCGCCGCGGGGGTGGGGGGATTGTTGCACAGATGCCCGGACCCGCTCCCGAGGTAGTCGCCGCTTCCGCAAGCCCGGAAACGAGCGTGTCCCCAGTGGCGGTTTCAACGCCAGAGCTTGCGGACACGGAGCCGGAATATACTGAGGGGGCCGCTGTCCTGGCCTGTCGGACGACGAGTCCACCAGCTGATGGCGGCACCTATCAGAGTGTCCGCGAAATCATGGACGAGCTAGACCGTGCGTATGGCGGGCCGGTTTGTCGCCATGTCACCTACAAGCCTTTGAACATCAACGGCCAGGAGTTGGGCGTCGACTCGTTTGGAGCTTGCCAGCTGGACTTGAGGGACGCATCTATCCATGTCTTCCCTGTCCCCGTCGCCGCCGGTACCTACGAGCTCGCCTACGACGACAACCTCGTCAGCCCCGGCACCGCGCCGCTGACCGGCGTGGACAACGTCACCGGCTCGACCTTCGGCGACCTCTACGTCGCCGAGGACGGTGGCAACATGGAGATCTGCCTGATCACTCCCAACGACACCATCTCCCCGTTCCTGCGCATCAGCGGCCAGGGATCCTCGGAGATCACCGGTCCGGCCTTCACCCCCGCCGGCAATCGCCTGTACTTCTCCTCCCAGCGCGGCACGTCGGGTTCCTCCTCCGGGGGGATCACCTACTGCGTGACCGGCCCGTTCCGCACCTGAGGGACGGCCGGGCCGTGCGGCGCCGATCGCACGGCCCGGCCGTCCGGCGGTTTCTCGAATCTAGAGAGACTCTCTAGAATCGGCTACGATTTCGCCATGGGACCTACTGTCGTCATCACCGGTGGCAACCGCGGGATCGGGCTGGCCACGGCCGAGGAGTTCGCCCGCCGCGATCACCGGGTGGTGATCGTGGCCAGGAATCCCGCCGCGGCGGGCGAGGCCGCCCGGCTCGGCGCCGATCTGGTCGCCGGAGATCTCTCAACTTTGAAAGGGGTCCGGGCTGTCGCCGAGGCGCTGGCCGGAACCTGCCCGCGGCTCGACGTGCTGGTGCACAACGCCGGGGTCTGGCCATCGGCGCGGCGGCTCACCGAGGACGGGTTCGAGGAGTCCTTCGCCGTCAATCACCTGGCGCCCTTCCTGCTCAACCACCTGCTGGAGGATCGCCTGGCCAGGGTCGTCCAGGTCACCGCGGGCCTGTACGTCAAGGGCCGTGCCGACCTCGCGCGCACCCCGGCCGGTACGGACTTCTCTCCCCTGCGCACCTACGCCGACACCAAGCTCTGCAACCTGGCGCTGATGCCGCTGTGGGCCGAGCGCTGGAAGCCGCGGGGCATCACGATCGACGCCGTCCACCCCGGAGTGATCAGGACCGGGCTCGGCGACCGGGGCGGCCCGGTGGGGGTGCTGCTGAAGACCGCGAAGCTGCTGTGGAAGGCACCGGCCGACGGCGCGGCTCCGGTCGTACGGCTGGCGCTCGACCAGGCCGGCACCGGACGGTACTTCGACGTCGACCGTGAACTGCCCCTCGCCTCCGTGGCCGCTGACCTCGCGTGGGCGGGGAAACTGTGGACGCAGGCCGCGGAGCTGACCGGTGTCGCCTAGACAGCGGCGCGGCGAGGAGACCCGGGAGCGGCTGCTGGCGGCGGCACTGGACCTCTACGCGGAGAAGGGCGCCGACGGCTTCACCATGACGGCGGTGACCGCTACCAGCGGCGTCAGCGTCGGAAGCCTCTACCACCACTTCGGCAGCTTCGACGGGCTGGCGGCCGCCCTCTACGCGCGCTGCCTGTCCGACCTGCTCGACGCCGTCATCGCCGCACTCGACGCGGTGCCGCAGGGGCAGGAGGGAGGCCCCCGTGACGGCACGGAGGCGCGGGCCGCCGCCGGCGTCCGGGCCGTGGTCACCGGATATCTCGGTTTCACCCGAGAGCACAGGGCCGCCGCGCGCTTCGTCCACGCCTCCGCCTACGCCGACTTCCTGGCCGCGCACGTGGAGCTGATCGCGGCGGAGAGGGAACCCAGGCTGACCTGGATCCTGGGCTGGCTGCGACCGTACGTCGAGGCGGGGCTGGTCGTGGGACTGCCCGACGAGTTGATCGAGATGCTGGTCGTCGGCCCGGTCGCGGAGACGGCCCGCCGCTGGCTGGCAGGGGCCCCCGGCATCGACCTGGACGAGGCGTCCCGGCTGCTTCCCGAGCGGATCTGGCGATCCCTGCGGGCCGCCGAGGCCACAGAGGCCTCGGTGACGAGGTAGGAGAGGGCACGAGGTGCCAAGGGTGGAACGCCCCAAGGTGGCGTGAATCACTTGATCGTACGCATACGGCATTATCACCGCCCTGTTCATGTCTTTCGTACCCCTGTGGGAATTACCTCCTTGTGAAGAGTAAGGTTGCCCTGCCCTAATTTAGGTAAGGCTTTCCATCTCATGGAGTGACGGTGTTCGCCAGCTATCTCATCGGATTACGCGAAGGCTTGGAGGGCGCCCTCGTCGTCTCCGTGCTCGTCGCCCTCCTCGTCAAAAGCGATCGACGTGACCGGCTTCCCCTCGTCTGGGCCGGGGTCGGCGCCGCTCTCGTGCTGTCGATCGCGTTCGGCGCGCTGCTCACCTTCACCGTCGCCCATCTGGAGCACCGGCAGCAGGAGTTGTTCGATGCGACGACCTCGCTGCTGGCCACCGTGTTCGTCACCTGGATGATCTTCTGGATGCGGGGTGCCGCCCGCACCATCTCCGGTGACCTGCGCGCCAAGCTGAGCGAGGCCCTGGAGGTCGGCGCGCTCGCGGTGGCCGTGATGGCCTTCCTCGCCGTGGCGCGCGAGGGCCTGGAGACCGCGCTGCTGTTCTTCGCCTCGGTGCAGGGCGCCACCACCACCGCCGTCCCGCTGATCGGGATCAGCCTGGGCCTGATCACCTCGGTCGTGCTGGGCTGGGCCATCTACCGCAGCGCGATGCGGATCAACCTGACCAGGTTCTTCACCTGGACCGGTCTCCTGCTGATCCTGGTCGCCGCCGGAATCTTCAAGTACGGCGTGCACGACCTGCAGGAGGCCGCCATCCTGCCGGGCCTGTCCACCTACGCCTTCGACATCAGCGGCGTGCTGCCCGCCGACTCCTGGTACGGCACCCTGCTGTCCGGGATGTTCAACATCACTCCGCAGCCGAGCGTGCTGGAGATGGTGGCGTGGGCCGTCTACGCGGTGCCCACGCTTATCCTCTTCCTGCGACCGTGGCGTAGCCGCCCGACGCCCTCACCCGCCACCCCCTCGACCGACCCGCAGCCCGCGGGCTGAAACCGCCTGAACAGGACGATCATGCGTACTTTCCTTGCCATCGCCGCGGGTGCACTCGCTCTCACCGGCCTCGTGGCCTGCTCCTCCGAGCCCACCGCGGCCACGGGCACGGGCGCCTCCGCCGCCCCGGCCAAGGGCGGCCCCGTCGCGGTGGCCGCCACCGACACCGAGTGCAAGGTCGCCGTCACCGAGCTGGCCGCGGGCACCTCGACGTTCGCGATCACCAACGGCGGTGCCAAGGTCACCGAGTTCTACGTCTACGCACCCGGTGACCGGGTCATGGGCGAGGTGGAGAACATCGTGCCGGGCCTGACCCGCGAGGTGATCGTCGAGCTGCCAGCCGGCAGCTACGAGGCCACCTGCAAGCCCGGCATGGTCGGCAAGGGTGTCCGCAGCCCGCTCAAGGTCACCGGCGAGCACAAGCCGCTCAGCGACGACGCCCAGCTCGCCGAGGCGACCGCCAGCTACAAGCGCTACATCAAGTCGCAGAGCGACACGCTGCTGATCAAGGCGCAGGAGTTCGTCGACGCGGTCAAGGCCGAGGACATCGAGAAGGCCAAGGCGCTCTTCCCGGTCTCCCGCACCTACTGGGAGCGGATCGAGCCGGTCGCGGAGATCTTCGGCGACCTCGACCCGGCCATCGACGCCCGGGAGAACGACGTGGCCGAGGGGGAGGAGTGGACCGGCTTCCACCGGATCGAGAAGGACCTCTGGGTCAAGAAGGACATCAGCAAGGACGGCCCGATCGCCGACAAGCTGATGGCCGACATCAAGACCATCGTGGAGCAGTCCAACTCCGCCGAGCTGTCGCCGGTGCTGCTGGCCAACGGTGCCAAGGGTCTGCTCGACGAGGTGGCCTCCGGGAAGATCACCGGCGAGGAGGACCGCTACTCGCACACCGACCTGTGGGACTTCGACGCCAACCTGCAGGGTTCCAAGGCCGCGGTTCAGTCGCTCCGTCCCGTTCTGGAGGAGCGCGCCCCCGAACTGGTGAAGACGCTGGACGAGAAGTTCGCCGGGGCCGAGGCCGCGCTCGGCGCGCACCAGAAGGGCGATGGCTGGAAGCTGCACACCGAGCTGTCCAAGGACGACCTCAAGAAGCTGTCAGACGCGATCAACGCGCTCGCCGAGCCGATCAGTAAGATCGCCGCGGTGGTGGCAAAGTAACGATCGTTCCAGGTGGGGGAGAGGTGCGATGAGCGAGCGGATCAGCCGCAGGAAGCTGTTCGGCATGGGGGCGGCCGGCGTGGCGGTCGCCGGTGCGGGTGTGATCGCGGTGCGTGGGATCGGTGACGAGCCCGCGCCCACCACGGTCGCCTCCGTCTCCGACGCGGTCCCCTTCTACGGCGAGCACCAGGCGGGCATCGTCACCCCGGCACAGGACCGGCTGCACTTCGTCTCCTTTGACGTCATCACCGAGAAGAAGGCGGAGCTGGCCGAGCTGCTCCAGGAGTGGACCGCCGCCGCGGCCAGGATGACCCAAGGCCAGGAGGCGGGCACCTTCGGCGCGGTCGGCGGCCAGCCGGAGGCGCCGCCGGACGACACCGGCGAGGCGCTCGGCCTGCCCGCCTCCGGGCTGACGCTGACCGTCGGCTTCGGTGGATCGCTCTTCGACGACCGGTTCGGGCTGGCCTCGCGCAGGCCGGCCGCGCTGGCCGACCTGCCGCACCTGCCCGGCGACGCGCTGCTGCCGGAGATCTCCGGCGGTGACCTGTGCGTACAGGCGTGCGCGCACGACCCGCAGGTGGCGGTGCACGCCATCCGTAACCTGGCGCGCATCGGCTTCGGCCGGGTCTCGGTGCGCTGGTCCCAGCTCGGCTTCGGCCGCACCTCGTCGACCTCGCGCGCGCAGGCGACGCCGCGCAACCTGATGGGGTTCAAGGACGGCACGGCCAACCTCAAGCTGGAGGACGTGGCGCTGCTGAAGGAGCAGCTCTGGGTGGGGCCCGGTGACGGCCCCGACTGGATGGCCGGCGGCAGTTACCTGGTCACCCGCAAGATCCGGATGCTGGTCGAGACCTGGGACCGGGCACCGCTGGCCGAGCAGGAGCAGATCTTCGGCCGGGACAAGGGAGAGGGCGCCCCGCTGGGCAAGAAGAACGAGTTCGACCTGATCGACTTCGAGGCCAAGGGCCCCGACGGGAAGGCCCTGATCTTCGACGACGCGCATGTACGGCTCGCCCACCCGTCCCACAACGGCGGTGCGCACCTGCTGCGCCGCGGCTACAACTACGTGGACGGCTCCGACGGCCTGGGCCGGCTGGACGCCGGCCTGTTCTTCATGGCCTACCAGCGCGACCCCCATCGCCAGTTCGTCACCGTGCAGCGCTCCCTGGCGGGCAAGGACTCCCTCAACGAGTACATCAAGCACGTCTCCAGCGCCCTGTTCGCCTGCCCTCCTGGCGTACGCGACGCGGGCGACTACTGGGGCCGCGCCCTGTTCGCCTGACCACCGAGGCCGGGCCGGGCGTGATCATCCCCTTACCTCGAACCGGACGACTCGACCGGCTCCGCTCTCTTTCCAGCCCCAGGCCGACGACAGCTCCCGAACAAGCCACAGACCACGGTCGTTCTCGCTGAGCGAGTCCACCCGTACGGGAACCTGCGGAATGGCGTCCGACGAGCCCTCGTCGATCACGTCTACATGCAGGGAGGAAGCCGGGTGCAAGGGCTTGCGGCGGGTGCGATCGCAGGGCTTCCGGCAAGGATGGGACGCCTGAAAAGAGGAAGGTCGGCGGTTCGACCCTGCCCCTGATCACCACACTTCACCAGCAAGAATGCCCCGGGCGGATCATCGCTCGGGGCTTTTTGATCTCCAGTGACAGCAACGCGTCGGTGATCAGGTGGTGCTTGCTGCCGGGCCGTCCGCGATCGACCGATCTGAGCTCCCTTTTAAGGCTTTGATGTAGGAGAAGCCCACCGCGACCCGGGAGAGGTGGGAAGCATGGGGCTCGACGTGAGGTCCAACCGGGTGAGCCATCTGGGGGAGGCGAGGGCTGCGATCGCTGCGGCGAGTATGGGAAGTCCGGCGACCAGAATGGCGATCGGCGTCCATGGGGTCTCGAACGGCGCCCGTGGCGGCGGGTCCCAGTCGATCGGGGCGGTCATGGGCCACGCCAGGAGCAGGCCGATGACACACCCGGCGGATGCGCCCATCGCCGTGCCGCAGGCCGCGCTGAAGGCTGCTCGGCAGGCGACCAAGGACCGTAGGGTCGCGGCTGAGCCGCCGCTGACCCGTAGCAGGACGCGCCTCGATCCAGCCAAGCGGATCGCGGTCAGCGCGCCGGCGAGGGCGATGAGGGCCACCGCTGCGACGAAGTACAGCCAGTCGGTCGGAGCTTGGAATCCCCGCTCAAGGTAGGTGACCGCGGTCTCGCCCAGCCGGCGGTCGAGCCGCTCCTGCTCGATCGCCGAGGTTCGATGAAAAGAAGGGTCGATGATCAGCTGCTCCGGCTCCAGATGGAAGCCTAGATCTTGCATGACCTTCGCGGGGATGAAGACTCCGCCCACACGGGGATCGGTGGGTCTGACGGTGATCGCCGGGATGGTTTTGGTGGATGGCGAGTCGTTGGTTGCGGGGAAGGTGTACTGGATCTGCGCTGAGTCGGCTTCTTCGTCGTCTGCCGTGACTACTACGGCTGTGCCCTCGTCGTAGGGAGTTGACGGATCTCCGGTGAGGTAGCGGAGCAGTGCCTGGTCGCCGATGTAGGCCTCCGTCCAGACGGAATGGTCGAAGGTCCGCACACTGAGGTAGCCGGTCTCGCGCTGACGATTGTTCTGTGCGATGGGTGCGCCGGACAACTCGTGCTGGACGGCCGCTCGCACGGTGGCCGCCTGGCCTGCGGAGAACCCCTCCACGACGAGCGCGCCTGGCCGAGCCGGGGGTTGATACTCCGCCCTGGCCTGCGCCGTTACGGCAACCGCGATGATCATCACCGCGACTGCGACGGCGGTCGCGCTCATTGTCGTCGCCACTGCGGGAGCAGTTCGTGCAGGTTTGTCGGCCATGTGACGGGCTGCCAGCCGAAATGCCGGCGGCAGCCGTACGGCGTTTCGCCCGAGCACTCCCAGCAGCCATGGGGTGAAGGGCCCTAACCCGAGGATCAGCAGCGTTCCGCCCATCACGCCTGCCAGGGCGGTCATTGCTGACCCGAAGTCGTCATAGTGCTGGTCTTCATGGGTGGACCACGCCGTGAGCACCATCACCACGATGCCGGCCGTCGACAGTGCCGCCCCCCAGGCCAGGTGATGTCCACGCATGTGGCCATATTGGCCGCGAGGGGCTGATCGCGCCGCGAAGATTACCGAGCCGTACACGAACGCCGCGGGGATGCTCAGCACCACTGCAAAACCCACGATCACTTCAAACATGGGGAAATGGTACGCAGCTGTCATATGGGAAAGCAGCGACCTGGCCGGTGGCCCGTCTTGGCGGCGGTTTTCTCTACGCCCGCACGGTCACCGCTACTCGGGACGCCCGAAATGTCGGACGTAGCGTGAAGGCATCCAACGTGAACAGGCCGGTGCCGTCCCAATTGCTCAGTAACAGGCGGGGCGGTAGCCATTGGGCCTCACTGACCACTCGTCGAAATCTCAGGGGGCACTCATGCTTGCTGCTTGGCCTCGACGATAAGTGTGTAGTCAACGCCTGTATGGAAGTCGCCGGAGGATCCGCGGATGGTCAGTGTGTGACGGCCGGGCCGCAGCGGCTGGAGACGCACCCAGATGCCGCAGGCGTAGGAAGTGGTCGTTCCCTCCGCACCTGTCAGAGGGTTACCGGCCACACCGGTCACGGCAACGTTGTCGTCTTCCAGCCGTTCAGGCGTGACCGGCTTACCGTCAAGGGTGGCTCTGCCTTCCGCGGTGGCCATGATCTCCTTGCACTGCGCGGCGGAGCCGGTCTGGTTCACCAGAGGGAACACCACCGGCCGCCCCGCGGGAATCCTGCATGTCCGCTGCACGGTCCCGCCGAAGGTTCCGGCGAGGAACCACACATCCTCTGGCTGGTTCCGGTCACAGAACTCCCCGGTCGCGTCCGTCACGGGGTTCGTGTTCTCGCCTTCCGAGGCCGCCCAGGTCCACCAGCGCCCCTGGATCGTCTCCGCCGACGAGGCGGCCGGTTTCGGAGAGGTAATTCTGTCCGCGCTGCTCTCCTGGGCGACCCCGCAGCCGGCGAGGAGACCAACGACCAGTAGAAGCGATATAGCGGATCTAGGAGACATTCGGGAATCATAGCCCCGACGTGCATCCGCCCTTCCACGATCCGGATCGAGACGGATCGTTTGACCGGCGGTGGGTCAGCGCAGAGCCCGGCAGAACATGTCGAGGGTGATCTCGATGATCTCGGTCGTGTCCTCCGCGCCGGGGCCGCCGGAGGAGCCCGACACGAGGCGCCGGGTGCCCGCGCGGAGCACGCCCCACGCGAGTTCGGCCCGCAGCGCGGGGTGGTCACATCCCGCCTCGCGGAGCACGTCGCCGAGCGGCTCGATGAGCGACCCGTGCAGCTCGTTCAGCCGTACCAGGCACTCGGGCGGCAGTCCGAGCGCCTGCGTCGCCGGGACCAGCGCGTAGTCGGGGCTGCGGACGAACTCCAGCGCGGTCCTGCCGTACGCCCGGATCCGCTCGTCGAGCGGCAGGGCGGGCCCGTCGGGCGGGGTCTCCGCCACGGTGGCGCGCAGGCGATCGGCCCAGCGGGGGAAGGCCTCCTCGGTGAGCTGGGCGAGGATGTCGGCGGTGGAGGAGAAGTAGCGGTAGACGCTGGATCGGGCCAGGCCGATCCTGGCGCCCACCGCCGCCGGGGTGAGCGCGTGCACCCCCTGCGCGGCCAGGATCTCGCGCGCCGCCTCCAGCAGGGCGGCGTGCTGGTTGGCCCGGTGGGCGGCGACGGTCGCCGCGCTGATCCTTGGCATCTACACCTCCAGGTGGCGTCCTCCAGTATCGGGCTCGGGCGTCCCTGCTCCGTCCTCGTCCTCGTCCTCGGGGTCTCGGGCGGGAGCGGCGGTGCGCGGAAGCAGGAACGTGAAGCCGAGCCCGGCCAGCAGGACCAGCCCGGTGATGACCGGCACCCTGCGGGTCGCCTCCGTGGCGCCCGCGACCGCCGCCGCGTGGATGGCCGGATCGCTCAGCCCCGGGATGGCCGCGCCACCGCTCTCCTGCACGGCGTTCGCCACGCTCGTGCGGACCTGCTCCGGATAGGCCGCCATGTTCTTCTCGACCGACGAGCCGAGCCCGGTGACCAGCACCCCGCCCAGGACGGCGACCCCCAGCCCCGCACCGACCTGGCGGATCGCGCTCTGCAACCCGGAGGCCTGACCCGACTGCCGGGCGGGCACGTCGGCCATCAGCACGCTGGTGAGCTGGGCCGTGGCGAAGCCGATGCCGATGCCGTAGACGAGTATCCAGGGCACGATCCGCCACACGCTCATGCCGGCCTCGAGGGAGAAGCCGATGCCGATGGCGCCCACGACCTCCAGGGCGAGGCCGATCTGCACGACCGTCCGTGAACTCGACTTCCTGGTCAGGCCGGGGACCACGCCGCCGGCCAGGAAGGTGCCCACGGCGAGGGTGGCGATGATGAGTCCGGCCGTGAACGCGCTGTGGCCGAGCGCCGACTGCAGGAACAGCGGCAGCACCAGGATCACGCCGAACTCGCCCAGCGCCACGATCATCGCGGCTATCGCGCCGTAGCGGAAGCCGGGCAGCGTGAACAGCGTCAGGTCGATCAGCACGGGGCGCCCGGCCCGCTCGCGGCGCCGTTCCAGCAGGATGAAGGCGGCCACGGCCAGGATGCCGATGCCGAACGCGAAGGGCACCGGGGAGACCTTCTCGAACCGCAGCCCGAAGAGTTCGGCGGTCCGCAGGGGAGCGAGCCAGCCGTACTTCTGCCCCTCGATGAGGCCGAAGACGATGGAGAACACGCCCAGCACGACCAGCGCGATGCCCAGCGGGTCGTGGCCGGTGGCCCGATCCTCACGGGAGGCGGGGATGCGCAGCGCGCCGAGCAGGACCAGTGCGCCGATGGGCAGGTTGATCCAGAACGCCGCGCGCCAGCCGTGGTCGGTGACCAGCCAGCCGCCGACCAGCGGCCCGATGGCGGCCATCCCGCCGACGATCGAGCCCCAGATCGCGAATCCGATCACCCGCTGCCTGCCGAAGTAGGTGGAGTTGATGATCGCGAGCGTCATGGGCATGGCCATCGCGGCGCCCACTCCCTGGATCCCCCTGGCCCCGATCAGCATCGCGCCGCTCCCCGCGATCGCCGCCAGCAGGCTCGCCGCCAGGAAGACCACGATGCCCGTGGCGAACAGCCGCGGCCTGCCGCGCTGGTCACCGATCCGGCCCAGTGGGATGAGCAGGGACGCGAACACCAGTAGGTAGAGGGAGTTGACCCACTCCACATCGGTGACCGTGAGCCCCAGATCGTCGATCATCGCCGGAACGGCGACGTTCACGATCGTCGCGTCGATGACGACCATCGACACGCCGACCGCGAGCACGAAGAGAGGCAGCCAGCTTTGACGAGAGCTTGGCGACATCATGTCGCGAACTATAGCAACATCATGTCGCTATCTATCCGGGTACGCCCTGACTTCGGACGGCTCCAGTCCCAGGCGACGGAGAGACAGCCAACCTGGAACCGGCTCAGGGGGTCGAGGTGCTCCAACAGCCTGGCGGTGATGCGGCGCGAGTGATTGCCGGGACGGGGCACCGTTCACCTGACCACCGGTTGAGGTGTGCCCCGGAAGGCGTATGCGGGCTCGGTTTGCACATCGGAAACTGTGTCCGGCGATTACTCAAGTGACGCCGGCGAGCACCACGCCGGGCTGTTGCCGCCTGGCCGTCTAGACCACCTCGAACCCATCGGATGCCGCCGCCGCGACCTCCATGTCCGGCTCGGACGGCAGGAAAAGACCCTCTCGGGTGGGCGCCTGGTCGTCGGCGACGATCACGTAGATGCTCACCGGCACCCTCCGGCGACTTGGCTGCCCGTGAGCTTCGGCTCGCCGAGCGCGGCGCGCGACGCCTCCAGGTTGTGGGCCACCTACCAGGAGGTCGGGCCCGCATAGGCGGCGACCGGGTCCGCGATCATGCCGTGGCCGGCAGACCGCCATATGAGGATGAAAACGTTCAGTGACCCTGTACGTAGAAGTAGGTCTTCGTGAAGTCGCGGGATGCCAGTGCGTCCGTGCGGATGGCCCAGATCACGAAGGCGCCGTCGCCCCAGATCATGTCGGCGTCGGTGTCCTCGCCGAGTTGGAGGAGGGTGACCCATTGGTTCGCCTCGGCGTGGAACGTGGGGTCGCCGTACCAGCCGGCGCCCGCGGCGTGGGCCGCCTCCGCCTCGACCGGGTTCTGGAAGGCGACGGAGTAGCCGCCCACGTGGTGCAGGGGACCTGGGGAGCTGTCGCGTTCGTAGGTCGCGATCGACTTGGCGAAACCGCCGTGGTCCCAGACCGCCTCGTACGTTTCGGAGACGCCACCGAAGGCCTCCACCAGGGCGGGCTGGCAGCCTTCTGGCCAGGTCACCACGGTCGACGCGGTCAGGGGCAGTTCGGGATATTCGTACGGCGCGGGACGCGGGACCATAGCCGTGGCGACCGGGAGGTAAATGACGTCCGACCTGTCCCCTTCGGGTTCGGTGAAGAACAGCAGTGTGCCGTCGCCGGGTAACGCGATGTCGACTTCGTATCGGGTCAGGCGGGCGCAGTCCAGTTCGGCCGCAAGCGCCAGCCCGGGCGGCAGTTCCATCTTGGGCGGCAAGGCGGCCGTCCCGCCGAGTCGGCCGACCAGCTCGTCGCCCTCGTGCGCCCGAGAGAGCCGGATCGCCGGGCGAGCCAGCTCGATCAGCTGTTCTGCCGTCTTCCTGGGAAGCTTCTCGCGTACGAGCTCCGCGTAATCCCTCAACCAGCTCCGCATATCGATCATTCTCGCGTGGGAAAGAGGGACTCGTGAAGGTGGTACAGGTGGCAGTGGAGGCGGACGTCCAATTAATCAGGTGCTGAGCGGCGTCATGGCTCATGATTCCTCAGTATCGGTATCGGTGAACGCTCGCAGCCGTAGCCGCATCGCCACGTCGTCGGCGAACCAAGCGAAGAAATCGCTGTCCTGCTTACCGGCGTAACAGACATTCCGCGTAAGACGGTCAACGAGCTGGGCAAGTCCCTGGGAAGCCGGGTAGGGTGGCGATCAATAGCGATGACGGAGACGAGTAGCGCCTCGATCACCGGAGTCGGAGAGAGCCGCCGGCAGCTGCGAAGGCGGACTCCGGCCGGGGTGCGAAGACCCTCCCGAGCTGCGGGGAAGAACGGCCTCCGGGCCCAGTAGAGTCCCGCCGAATCGCCCACGTCAAGGGTTTGCAGAGGCCACGCCGCACAAGCCGGCGGTGTGGCGAAGGTGTGGTGGCACCGCGAGGATCCCGCTCGCCCACGCCTCTCAGGGGACGCGTTGCGAACCAGAGGAGGTCACCACCATGCAACGCATCCTGTCCACCCAGCTGTCCGCGCACGTCGGTGAGACCGTACGCGTCGCGGGCTGGATTCACCGTCGCCGACTGCTGAAGTCGGTCGCCTTCCTGATCCTGCGCGACGCCGCCGGCCTGACCCAGGTCGTGGTGTCCGAGGAGGCCGTCCGCGCTCGGCTGGAGGCCCTGCCGGAGGAGACGACGGTCTCCGTCGTCGGCACGGTCACCGTCGAGCCGTCCGCGCCGGGCGGTGTCGAGATCACCTCGCCGGTGATCGAGGCACTGACCGACCCCGCCGAGCCGGTCCCGTTCGACCTCTACCGGCCCGACCTGCGCGCGAGCCTGCCAACGATGCTCGACCACGCGCCGGTCGCGCTGCGCCACCCGAAGCTCGCCGCCACCCACCGCATCGGCGCGGCCGCGGTCGGCGGCTTCCGTACGGCGCTCGAAGCGATGTCGTTCGTCGAGATCCACACCCCGAAGATCGTGGGCGCGGCGACCGAGAGCGGCGCCAACGTCTTCAAGCTCGACTACTTCGGCCGTCCGGCCTACCTGGCGCAGTCCCCTCAGCTCTACAAGCAGATGATGGTCGGTGTCTTCGAGCGGGTCTACGAGGTCGGACCGGTCTTCCGCGCCGAGCCGAGCGACACCGCCCGCCACCTGGCGTCGTACACGTCCCTCGACGCCGAGATGGGCTTCATCGAGGACCACCGCGACGTCATCGCCGCGTGCCACGCGACGGTCGGGGGCATGCTGGCCGGTATCCGCGCGTCGGCCGGTCCCTCACTTGAGCTTCTCGACGTCACCATGCCCGCGCTGACGGAGAGACCAGTGGTGGTGCACTTCACCGACGTCCTTGAGATGATCAGTAAGGAGACCGGCCAGGACATCACCGCCGAGCCCGACCTCGCACCGGCGCACGAGCGCTGGATCGGGGAGTGGGCCCTGCGCGAGCACGGTTCGGACTTCGTGTTCGTCGAGGGCTACCCGACCGCGCACCGCGCCTTCTACACCCATCCGGACCCGGCGCGGCCCGGCTACTCGCGCGCGTTCGACCTGATATTCCGGGGCCTGGAGCTGGTCAGCGGCGGCCAGCGGATGCACCGGCACGCCGACTACGTGCGAACGCTGACCGCGCGCGGCGAGAGCGACCTGTCGGCGTACTCGGGATACCTCGACGCGATGCGCTCCGGCATGCCGCCGCACGGTGGCTTCGCCTTCGGGCTGGAAAGGTTCATGGCACGCCTGCTCGACGTGCCGAACATACGCCAGGTCACCCTCTTTCCCCGCGACCTGCACCGGCTCGCTCCGTAAACGACCCGCTTGTGGCCGAGGTGGGGGAGGCCGGCGTCCCGGACGATGGTGGGATCAGGTCCGTGGACGCCGGCCTTTTGTACGGTCCACGCCCGGTACGGGGGAGCCGTCGGCGTGGACCGGCTCCGGGGTCAGCGGGATCGGGGGACGGTCCCGTCTGTCCGGAGGTTTGGGGAGGTCAGGGCTGCTGAGGCCGGGTGGGCAGGTCGAACCAGACGACTCGCCCGGTTTCGCTCTCCTTCCAGCCCCAGGCCGATGACAGCTCCTGAACAGGCCACAGACCACGGCCGTTCTCACTGAGCGAGTCCACCTGTGTGGGAACCTGTGGAATGGCGCCTGAGGAGCCCTCGTCGATCACTTCCACATGCAGCGTGTGGTCATGGTCGGCAACCACCAGCCGCAGCATTCCCTGCGGCCTGCGCCCAGAGTCGGAGTGTTGTACGGCATTCGTCACCAGTTCGCTGACCAGTAGCTCAACCTCATTCGCCCTCGGATGCCCTGCCACTCCCGGCAACTTCCGTACATACGCCCGCGCCACTGCGATCGAACTCGGCGAGCCGGGGAGGTCAACGGCACCCAGAAGCCTAACGGTGCTCATTGCGCCATCTCCCAGACACGGTTTGACGCCTCACTCGACAGTGCCCGCACTCGCTGGCCCTCGCCCCGGCCCCAGGTGAAGAACCACGTTCCCTTGAACCTCAGCGCCATGATCCGCAAGGGCCCGGCCGCCCGGGAAACCAGCAGAGCCGGTTCCTTTCCGGTCGGCAGCTCAACCATCGCGCTCAAGCCAAGCTTGTGCAGGTCCCATGCCAATCGGACCAGGTGAAGGTACTGATCTTCTTTCACGCGCCAAGGAATCCGCTGAGTGCTTACAGATGCGCTGTCATTTGTCCGGATAGTGCGACTTTCGGAATCTTGATTTGTCATCTCGGGCTCCAGCTGTGTGAGGTAATTGTCGGTTTATCGTTGCGATCTTCCCTGGTGGCTCGTTTGATGTACGCCCAGAATGCAGGTAGGCATAGCTGTCTCGCACAGGAAGTCGAAGGACAATCCGATTGCAGAAAACCTCGGCTGATGTAAGAGATTTCGCTACCGTGTAAGCAAAGGTCGGCGGTATGCCAAGGAACCTCGGAGGCGGTCATGGTCAAAAACCTCGATTCCCACCTGTCTCCTCTCGCGCGCTTTGGCCGTGAGCTGGCCAGATGTCGTAAGGAAACAGGGTGGTCACAAAGACGGCTGGCCGATCGCCTTGGATGCTCACCGTCTCTTGTGGGGCACATCGAAGCCGGTACCCGCAACCCGCAACTTGACTTCGCGGAGGCATGCGATCGCGTCTTCAATCTTCCCGAGAGTGACTACTTCGTCCGGTTATATCGACGGATCCACCAATCACCTTCCGGGCCGGGATGGTTCCTCCGCTGGATTGAGGAGATCGAGCCGGGGGCAACCGTGCTGCGGATCTGGGCACCCTTCTTGATCCCCGGCCTACTCCAGACGGAGGATTACGCGCGAGCCGTCTTCCTCGGTCACTTCTCGACTCCCGAAGCGGAGATAGAAGATCAGGTAGTGGCTCGTATGCGGCGACAGGAAATTCTCAACCGGGATAATCCTCCCGAACTTCGGGTGCTTCTGGATGAGTGGGTGGTCAAACGTCCGATTGGTGGCAGGGAAGTCATGTATCAGCAGCTCGACCACCTGGCAGCTATCGCGCAGCATCGCCGCGTGACGGTACAGCTCATTCCGTATGACACTTCTTGCACAGATGGCTTGTTGTCGGCATTCGTCATCGCGGAATTGCCCGATGCCCCACCCGCCGTCTCCGTCGATTCGGCAGGTAAAGGCGAAGTGTCAGCAGAGCATGATCTCGTCACGCGGATCCTGGACCGTTATGACAGACTGAGTACAGAGGCATATCGTCCAGGCGAATCACTCGAAAAGATCAAGGAAGCAGTGGAGCGATGGAACGTGAAGATCTGACCATCACGGATCTCTCCGGGGCTGTGTGGAAGAAGAGTTCCCGCAGCGGCAACAACGGCGGTGAGTGCGTCGAGGTCGCAACCAACCTTCCTCGCGTCGTAGCCGTCCGTGACAGCAAGAACCCGACCGGCCCAGCGCTCGTCTTCGCCCCCGCCGCTTGGTCGGCGTTTCTGAATGGCATCAAGGGTGGCGAGTTCGGCATCTGAGGCTGGATCCACCGAGTCGAATCTGAAGTGAAGATCCTGAAATGCCAGGAGGTGCCCTCTGACCTGGGATGATGGGAGTTCTTCAGGCTTCCGTCACCTTGATCGGGAGGACACCTCTCGCGTGTAATTGCTCCACGAATCTGCCAAGACCCATGCGACCTTCGATGCGGAACGCGTGGTCGCGTACGGCGGACCGGGGCCGATGATGCGGTCGGCCTGGGAGAACCGGCGGCCGAGCACGTCGCCCCCGCACACCCCGATCGACGCCGCCCGCGCTCTGGCCTGGGGCGGCCTGGACGCTCCCGCCGACTGGACACGCGTGCGGCGTCGTTTCCGTGACGGCCATACCGAGACCTGGTGGGCGGCTGATGCCCGGCTCCGGCCGTGGCGAACGATCCCACCGGCCGAGCCGGGACCCGCCGGCACGGGTGACCGCTCAACGCCGGGAGCTCCCGGCCGTGGCCAGGGGCTCTCGGCGTCTCAAGGGCCGGCTCCGGGACACCCGGCGCTGTGACCGGCGAACCTTCCCGGTCACAGTTCCGATGTTCCTCAGACCCCGAGAATGGTGCTGAATGAGGATCGGGCGGTCAGATGTGCTACTGATGCACAGTGGGGAGCGTAAGTATCGGTAGAAGTCGGCGGATCCTGGTTGCGGCCGTCGTGGTGATCAGGCTGGTCGTCCTGGACACCCGGATTTCGCCCTGCCGCCGCCTCGAACCCTCCTGACCTCCATGCAGTGGGTTGCGCTCGTCCTCGCCATGCTGATCGTGTACGGCGCGGCTGTACGGCGCACCGCGGAGGCGGCCGGGGTGGTGGCGCTTGCCTTTGTCGTCATCACGGGTGGGGTCTCCGGCTTTCTGGGGTGGCGGGTCCGTGATGTCGTCGGGAGCCTGTTGCTGGCCGCCGGATTGGCCGCGGTGGCGTGGGCGCTGGGGCGGTGGCGGCGGCGGGTCCTCGCCAAGCGGGATGCGCTCGCCGCCTTTCTGGCGGGGGTTGAGGCAGTGCCCGCGACGGCTGCCGCGGTGGAGCGGCTTCGGCTGGCCGGCGAGTTGCACGACACCGCGGCTCATCGGCTCACCGGCATCGTGGTCGGCGCGGCCTCAGCGCTGCGGCTGGGGGACGCGCGGCTGGTGGCGTCTGCGCTGGAGCACGCGGCGGCTGAGGGGCGGCTGGTGGTGAGGGAACTGGCCGCGCTCACGGATGGCGTTCCCGGGGTGCCACGGCTGGCCGATGTCGACACGCTGGCCAGACCCGGGGTGGTGTACCGCAGGACGGTGGACGAGGTGCGGGAGGAGGTGGCGGCGGTCGCGTACCGGGTGGTGCGGGAGGCGCTGACCAACGCCGCCCGATACGCGCCGGGCGCGCAGGTACGGGTGGAGCTCGCCGCCACCGACGGGGACCTGGTGGTGACGGTGATCAACCAGGCCGGGGAAGGCGGCAGGGTGGAGGACGGCCTCGGGGCGGGAAAGGGGCTGGCCGGGCTCAGGGCGGCCGTGGCCGAGTGCGGAGGAACGCTGACCGCCGGCCCCCAGGGGGATGGGTGGGCCGTGGTGGCGTCCTTCCGGATGACGACACGGGGGCGGGGGAGGAAGGACGGGTGGCGAGGGAGACGGGGGGCGGATTGGGCGTTGGCGGCGTTGGCCGTCGGGTTGTCGGTCGGGACCAGCCTGCTCGACAGCGACCCCGCCGACCTGTTGCTTCTCCTTCCCCTCTGCGCCCTCCACGCACTACCGCTCGGCTGGCGCAGACGGGCACCCGGCTTCGCGCTGGCGGTGGCGCTGTCGATCTACCCGGTGCTGGTGGCGACGCGAGCCGTACCGCCCGCGGGAGATGTGTTCCTGTGGTGCTCGTGGGTGGAACTGGCGCTGCTCTACGCCATCGGACTAAGCGGGAAGGGCCTTCCCGCTTGCCTGGGCATGGCGGCGGTAGGTGGGCTGGCGCTGGCGGCCGGCCCGGGGATCACGGGCAATCGGCTGGGCGCGTGGGTGGTTCTGGGCCTGGGCGTCACCGTGCCCGCCGTCACCGCCTGGGCACTCGGCGCGGCCGTCGCGACGATCCGGACGCGGCGGTCGGTCGGGGAGGCGCAGGCGCGCACGGCGACGGGTGAGCTGACGGCGGCAGCTGTACGAACGGAGCGGGACAGGATCGCGGGCGGCTTGCGGCGTACGGCGATGCGCCACGCGGAGGCGGTCGTGGCGGCGGCAGATGCGGGCAGGCTCGCCGACGCGCTGGCCGAGGCCAGGGGTGGACTCACCACACTCAGAGACCTGCTCGAAGAGCTGGGCGAGACGGGAGATCCGGCCCCTACGCTGGCCGGAGTAGCGGCGCTGGCCTCCCGCAAGGGCGCCATCGTCAAGTTCACGGGCGAGCGCCGCGAGGTGGACCCGGCGGTTCAGGTGGCCGCGTTCAGAGCGGCAGAGCAGTTCTTCGAGCACGGCGACGAGGTGACCGTGGCCTACCTGAACGGTGGCGTAAGCATTGAGGGCAGGGCCACGGCCGGGCTCCGAGACCTCGCTGACGCGGTTGGAGGGGAACTGATCACCATGGCTGATGGCACGATACGGGTATGGCTACCCGAATGATCACCATTCTTGTCGCCGACGATCAGGCGGTCGTGCGGGCGGGCATAGCAGCCGTCCTGGACGCCGAGCGCGATATGACCGTGGTGGGTCAGGCGGCCGACGGGCAGGCGGCGGTCGAGCTGACTCTCCAGTCGCGCCCCGACGTGGTGCTGATGGACGTCAGGATGCCCGGCCTCGACGGCCTGCGGGCCACGGCGCGCATCACCGCCGAGGTGCCCGGGACGCGGGTGGTGGTGCTGACCACGTTCGGGCTGGACGACTACGTCTTTGGCGCGTTGCGTGCCGGCGCCGCCGGGTTCCTGCTGAAGGACGCGGAGCCCGAGCGGGTGATCGACGCGGTCCGAGTGGTCGCAGCCGGAGACGCCATGCTCGACCCAGGCATCACGAGGCGGCTTATCGACCGATTCGCGCAAGAGCCGCCGCCGTACAACGGCAGCACGGGCGTGCTCACGCCGCGCGAGACCGAAGTGCTCAAGCAGGTCGCCACCGGCCTGAGTAACGCCGAGATCGGCGCGGTGCTCGGCATCAGCCCGGCCACCGTCAAGGACCACATCGCGGTGATCCTCGGCAAGCTCGGCGTACGCAATCGCCTTCAGGCCACCATCGCCGCGTACGAGACGGGCCTGGTCCGCCCCGCCGCGCGGCGGGGGAGCAGTCCATTCTGACGGAGGAAGAGCCGGGCTCCTCGCCTTCCTAGCGTTGATCCCATGAAGCTTGTCCTGGGGGCAGTCCTCGCCCTGATCCTCTCGCCGTTGATCTTCTTCGGCGTCGCCATGGTCGTGCCCGTGTACCCGGTCTTCGCCGGAGCGGCCGCCGTCTCGATCGTGTCGATCACGTGGTTGGTCGCGCGAAAAGCGCTGTATGCCGCAGGTGTCACCGTTGTGCTCTGCGGTATCGCCGCCGTCGCCGTCCTGCTCCCGTTTCCCGCGCCGGTACCGGTGATTCCGGCGGGTGTGCGGTTCTGGGACCTGCCCACCGGCTCCCGCCTGGCCTATGTCAGCGAACCGGCCAGGGGTACGGCCAGGCCGTATCCGGTGATCTTCCTGCACGGCGGCCCCGGCACACCGGGCGAGGGGGTCCCGGAGGGCGGGCGGGAACTGGCTGGTGAGGGGTTCGACGTCTATGCCTATGACCAACTCGGCGCTGGACGCTCCACGCGCCTCGACGATGTCAGTGGTTACACGGTGGCCAGGCATGTCGCCGATCTCGACGCCGTCCGCAGCGCGCTCGGCGCCGAGCGGGTGATCCTGGTCGGCAGGTCCTGGGGCGGCACCCTGGCGGCCGCGTACATGGCGGCCCATCCCGACCGTGTCGCCAGGGCCGTGCTGACCTCGCCGGGAGCGATCTGGGAGCCTGCCTATCCCGACGGTGTGGGCTCGCCCTGGGGGAACGGGGACGGGCCCGACGGTTCGCTGCGCTTCCTCGTCCAGAACGTCCTGCTCGGGCTCAACCCGGCGGCCGCGCACAGCATGGTGCCCGACCGCGAGGCGGACGCCTACTTCCGCGAACTGCTCATCTCCGCCAAGGACGCCACCGGCTGCCCGGGGGCGGCGCCCGCGCCCACGCACACCAACCAGCCCGGCTTCTACGTCAACCAGGTCACCTCCGCGGACGCGGAGACCGTACCTGATCCCAGGCCCAAGCTGCGCCAGGTCCACGTGCCGACGCTGATCGTGCGCGGCCAGTGTGACTACCTCAAGTGGCAGGTCACCGACGAATACCGGCGCACTCTGCCGAACTCGACATTCCTCTACGTGCCCGGCGCAGGGCACTCCATCGCCAACGGCCGTCCTGACCTCTACCGCGAGCTTCTGACGGCCTTCCTCCTCGGGAGAAAACTACCTAAGCCCTAGTAGGACTTGGTTACTTCGGGTAAGAGACGGTATGTCACCTGCTTTGGGGGCGAGGAAACATGACCCCTCAAGGAGTCGAGGCCGTGCGGGCGCGACTGGAGACGTTTGCCGCTGAGGCGTTCTCCTGTTTCGCCCGTGCATCAGCGAGCCCACGATCCCGGCGAGGGCCGGCACCACCACGACGGTATTCGTCCGCGGGGGGATGCCACGGCAGGTTCGGCATGGGGCATGGCGAAATCTCCGGCCTGACAGTACGGGTGCGGATGGTCTGACAGATTTTAGACAGGTTTTAAGTCAGTTGCTTGACTTAAGTTGACAGTCCCGGTTGACTGATCATGACTCGAAGGTCGGTTCGGAGGGGGCATGGTGAGTCAGGGTGACGGTGGGCCGAAGCTGAGCTATCCGATTCCCAGCGAGGCGGTTTTGGAGCCGCCGGCCGAATGGGCGCGACTGCGGCAGGGGTGTCCGGTGGCGCGGGTGACGCTGCCCAGCGGGGACGAGGCGTCACTGGTCACGCGCTATGAGGACGTCAGGCGGGTGCTGTCCGACCCGCGGTTCACCCGGCCGACGCACGCGGACGACGCGGCCCGGATCTCGGCCAACGAGTCGGGCGGGCTGTTCGACAATGAGATGTCGATGTCGATACCGCAAGCCGGTGACGGGCATAAGCGGTGGCGGCGGATGATCGGCAAATGGTTCACCGTCAAGCGCATGACCGCGCTGCGACCGGAGATGGAGGCGATGGCCGAGCGGCTCGTCGACGACATGCTGGAGCGGGGCCGGCCGGCGGACCTCAAGGCGAGCCTGGGCTTCCCGTTGCCGGTGTGGGTGATCTGCGACCTGCTCGGGGTTCCGGACTCGAACCGGGACAGGTTCGCGTACTGGTCCGACACGTTGCTCAACCTGACCCGGTACACGCAGGCGGAGATCGACGCGGCACAGGCCGAGTTCGTCACGTACATGGCCGCCCACATCGCCGCCAAGCGCGCGGAACCGGGCGAGGACCTGCTCAGCGAGCTCATCACCGGCGCCGACGCCGACGGCGAGCGGCTGTCCGACGCGACACTGGTGGCCACCGGCCAGGGTCTGCTGGTCGCCGGACACGAGACCACCGCGAACATGATCGGCAAGATGGTGGCGATGCTGCTGGCCGACCGGCGGCGCTGGGAGCGGCTCCTGGTGGATCGGTCGCTGGTGCGCTCCGCGGTGGAGGAGGCGCTGCGGTTCGACGCCAACCCGGGATTCGGCATGCCGCGCTATCTCGGCGAGGAGATCGAGGTCGCCGGGACCCTGCTACCGCCTGGGACGACCGTGGTGTGCAGCATGGCCGCGGCCAACCGCGACGAGAGTGCCTTCGAGGGGGCCGACGAGATGAACCTCGGCCGCAGCCCGAACCCCCATCTGGCCTTCGGTGTCGGCGCGCACTCGTGCCTGGGGCAGGCATTGGCCCGCACCGAGTTGCAGGTCGTGCTCGAGGTGCTGCTGCGCCGGCTTCCCTCCCTGGAACTCGCCGTTCCGGTGGAAGAGCTGCACAAGGTCGAGGGACTCGTCGTCGGCGGGTTGCGTGAGGTTCCGGTGCGATGGTGACCATGGCCGGCAGGACCGCCAGGGCCGAGCGGGCCGATGCGACGCGGGAGTCGATCCTGGTGGCGGCGGAGCGGCTGTTCGCCGAGCACGGGGTGTTCGCCGTCTCCAACCGCCAGGTCAGCGAGGCCGCAGGGCAGGGAAACAACGCCGCGGTCGGCTATCACTTCGGGACCAAGGCCGATCTGGTCCGCGCCGTCGTGCGCAAACACGCCGAGCAGATCGAGCGGGTACGCGTGCGGATGCTGGCCGAGATGGGCGACAGCTCGAACGTGCGGGACTGGGTGGCCTGCCTGGTGCGCCCGAGCGCCGAGCATCTGGCCGCCTTGGGGGACCTCACGTGGTATGCCCGGTTCGGTGCCCAGGTGATGACCGACCCCGCATTCCGCGAAATCATGGTCGACGAGTTTCTCACCTCGCCGTCGCTGCACCAGGTCCTCGACGGGCTGAACCGCTGCCTTCCCGAACTGCCGGCCGAGGTGCGTGCCGAGCGCGGTGACATGGCCCGTCAGCTGATGGTGCACATGTACGCCGAGCGTGAGCGCGCTCTCGCGGAGGGCACCCCCACCCCCCGGTCCAGCTGGCACGACGCCGCGACCGGGTTGATCGACGCGCTCGTCGGGCTGTGGCTGGCACCGGTCACGCCCTGCCCATGACGAGAGCCTTCGCGCCTCGGTGAATCGCGGGCAAAGGAGGAGCTGACCATGAAAGTCACTGTGGACGAGGTCGAATGCCGCGGTGCCGGCCAGTGCGTGCCGATCGCACCGGAGGTGCTCGATCAGCCCTGCGATGACAGCCGAGAGACGCCGGTCCGACACCGCTCTCGGCGACGACCACTGCCCCTTCAGGAGGGGAAGTGCTCATCAACGCCTGCCGCGAACATGTCGCGGTACGGGTTCCATTGGAGGAATCAATGACCAGTACGTTGAATCCGGCGAGTGAGCACCCCGCGGAGATTCCGGAGTACCCGATGGCCCGGGCGGCGGGCTGCCCGTTCGACCCGCCCCCGACCCTGCGGGCCAAGCAGCAGGAGGGACCGCTCGCCAAGGTCCGTCTGTGGGACGGCAGCACCCCGTGGCTGGTGACCCGTTACGCCGAGCAACGGGCACTGCTGGCCGACCCGAGGGTCAGCGCCGACGTCACCCGGCCCGGCTACCCGAGCTCGGCCCCCGTCAACGATTCGTCGAAGGTCAGCTTCATCCTGATGGACGATCCCGAACATGCTCGGCTGCGGCGGATGGTGACGGCGCCGTTCGCCATCAGGCGGGTGGCCGCGCTGCGGCCGGCCGTGCAGAAGATCGCTGATGACCTGATCGACGACATGCTCGCCGGCCCGAAACCGGTCGACCTGGTCGAGGCGTTCGCCCTGCCGGTGCCCTCACTGGTGATCTGCGAGTTGCTCGGTGTGCCGTACGCCGACCACGACTTCTTCCAGGACAACAGCAAGACCGTCATCAAGCGGGACGCGACGCCCGAGCAGCGGTCGGCCGCCCTCGGCCGGCTGGCCGGCTATCTGAACGACCTGTTGGGCGAGAAGCTCACCAACCCCGGTGACGACATGCTGTCCGGGCTGACCGAGCGGATCAGGACCGGAGAACTGTCCCGGCAGGAAGCAGCCCGGATGGGGGTGCTGCTGCTGATCGCCGGGCACGAGACCACCGCGAACATGATCGCGCTCGGCACGCTCGCCCTGCTGGAACACCCCGACCAACTGGCCCTCCTCCGCGACTCAGGCGATGAGAGGCTGGTCGCCTCGGCGGTGGAGGAACTGCTGCGCTACCTGCACATCACGCACAACGGGCGGCGCCGGGTGGCGCTGGAGGACATCGAGATCGCCGGGCGGCTCATCCGCGCCGGCGACGGGCTGATCTTGGCCAACGACATCGGCAACCGTGACCCCGAGGCGTTCCCCGACCCCGACCGGCTGGACATCCAGCGCGACGCCCGCCGCCACATGGCCTTCGGCTTCGGAGTGCACCAGTGCCTGGGCCAGTCGCTGGCCCGGCTGGAACTGCAGATCGTCTACAGCACCCTCTACCGGCGCATCCCCACCCTGCGGTCGGCCGCGGATCTGGACCAGATCCCGTTCAAGCACGACGGGTCCGTCTACGGAGTCTACGAACTCCCCGTGACCTGGTGACCTTCCCCCGCAGGGCAGGCAAACGACAGGAGGATCTCATGAAGGTGACCATCGACCAGGACAAGTGTGTCGCTTCCGGACAGTGCGTGGTCGCTGCCGCGGACGTGTTCGACCAGCGTGACGAGGACGGCATCGTCGTGCTGCTCAACCCGGACCCACCGGCGGAACAGGCCGCCGACGTCCGGCACGCCGCGGTGGTCTGCCCGGCGCTGGCCATCCACATCGAGGAGTGACGGGCAGATCGACTCCGGACGCTGCGCCATGGTTCTCGATCTCCGTGCCGCCGCGCCGTGCTCAGCCGTTCTCCGGACCCAGATCGGCCATGCGCATGGCCGATCGTATGATCTCTTCCAGGCGCTCGCTGTGCGCGCCGCGCCAGTAGACCTGGCCGCATTCCGAGCATCGGCCGTAGACGTCGTAGGAACGCTTGGTCCCGGGCTCCAGCAGGCGGTCGATCTCGTGTTTCTCAACGGGGATCAACTCCCCGTTGCAGGCCGTGCAGCGGGTCCACGGCCGCAGCGGTGGCGCGAATCGCTCCAGCAGGTCACGGAGCTGATCGTTCGCCTTGTTGCCTCGTACGTAGGCGCCGAGCCAGAGCGCCCGGCGGCAGAGCAGGCCGTGGTCCTGGGTCAGCAGCACGCGGCGTTCCCGGTTCGCCTCGACGACCAGGGAGGGGTCGTCCATGTCGTTGTGGTAGGTCGCGTCCACGCCCAGCAGCCGGAGCCGTCGCGCGAGGGTGCCCAGGTGGACGTCGAGCAGGAACCGGGGCGCCTGCTGTCCCGGTTCGAGCGGCACTCGCTGGGGGCGGGGCACGGCGTGAACGTGGACCACGTCACCGGCGGCGGGCTGGTAGGACGGGCCGACCTCCGCGCCTTCGACGGTCAAGGGCCCCACCTCCGGCAGCGGAATGCCAAGTGACTCCACGACATGCCCCAGCGTCGATGTCCCGTCGGGCGCCACCCGCTGCCACTCGCCTCGCCGGCGCGCGGGCAGGAACAGGAGCAACTCGGGGGCGATATGCAGGCGGATGTCAGATTCGATCACACTTTCAGCATGCCATCCACCGCAGGTGCTTCGAGGTTGTGGTGCGGGATGGGTGACGGCCGTGACCCGGGCCTGCGTGATCTATGTTGGCGTCGACTCTGAACGCGGGCTTATGGCCAGCGCGGCCAGCTCCGCTGCCTGTTCGGGGTGGAGCGGGGGCAGCGCGGTCAGCAGGCGCAGGTAGATGATGCCCAGCACGGCCTCGGTGGCCAGCGCGACGCTCGGGAGGTTCAGCCGATCTTCTCGCTGGGCCCTTTCCATGATGGGGGCCAAGGATGCCTGCTGGTGCTGATGAGTCTGCGACAGGGCCTTTCCCAGGGCGTCGTCGGCCGCGAAATGCGGTGCGAGCTGTCTGATCAACTCTCCGGCGAGGGTGGTCGTCAGCACGGTGATCTTTTTGTGGAGCAGGGTTTCCAGGGCGACGGCGACGTCGTCGGTCTCCTCGGTGATCTCGCTCACCTGGGCGAAGGCCATGTCCACCGCGTCGGAGATCAGCGGGGCGATGTCGGGCCAGCGTCGGTACACGGTGGGGCGGCCCACGCCCGCACGGCGCGCGATGGCCTCGATGGTCGTCCTGCCCAGCCCGTTCTCCGCGACGATTTCGAGCGTGGCCCGCAGGATGCGCTGAGAGGCGTCACTGTCGAGGGGTCTGCCGCCGCGCGGCCGGTCGATGTCACGCATGGGCTTATCTTCTCACCTAGATACGTTACGATACACGGGCGTAATGAATCAGGGTGAGAGGAGCGTGTCATGCCCCTGGCGTTGATCACAGGAGGGTCGCGCGGAGTGGGTGCCGCACTGGCGCACGAGCTGGCACGGCGCGGATATCGGCTGCTGTTGTGCGGTCGGGACGCCGATGCTCTGGCCCGTGTCGCTGCCGCCCTGCCGCAGGTCACGGCAGTCCCGTGCGATCTCGCCGATGTGACGCAACTGCGTCTTCTCGCCGAGGCGGCGACCCGCCTGGGCGAGCTGTCGCTGCTGGTCAACAATGCCGCTGTCCAGGACGTCTACGAACTCGGAGACCTGACACCGGACCAGGGGTGCGATCGCATCAGCCGGGAGATCGCGATCAACCTGACCGGCCCCTTGCGGTTGACGGCACATTGCCTGCCGTTGCTACGGGCCCGGCCAGGCTCTCGGATCGTCAACGTGACCTCGGGGCTGGCCATCGCGCCCAAGCGCGGTGCCGCGGTGTACTGTGCGACGAAATCGGGCCTGCGCACCTTCACCCGGAGCCTGCGCTACCAGGAACAGGCCGCGGCGTCGGGAGTGGCGGTCACCGAGGCGATGTTGCCGCTCATCGACACCGACATGACCGCGGGCCGCGGCAGGGGAAAGATCAGCCCGCAGGACGCCGCCCGGGCCATCGCCCGCGCCATCGACCGAAATCGCGACCACGTCTATGTGGGCAAGATCAGGCTGCTCAACGCGCTGCACCGGGTGAGTCCGCAGCTGAGCTACCGGGTGACGCGCGACGGGTAGCACCTCGGCTGCGACATCCTCCATCCTGCCCGCCGGCTCCGGATCTCATTTTTAAACGCCCGGTAAATGAACGTTTCACGCTCGCCACGCGCCTCCTTGTAGCCCTACCAGGTCACACCCGTGCCGAAATCTGGAACCGGTGGTTGGCTACCTTCGGACGGCTGCCGATGTGATACTTCCGGTGCCGGGAAGCCTGAATCGAGTGACCAGCATGTTTCCCCGGAAATACACTTCTTTCATGCCGCAGGAGAATTGATGCGCAAAGTGCGAACTTTGCTCGTCGCAGCCTTCTTGACCACTGGCCTGGCGCTATCCGTCGGTGTGGCGCCCGCGCAGGCCGCCACACTCAGAAACGTCTACTACTACGACTGGGACTGCCACCGGGTCGGGAACCTCGGCATCCAGGAGGGTCGGTGGGCCTCGTACACCTGCACCCCCCAATCCGGCTTCTGGTTCCTCTATGCGTGACGCCTCTCCTGATACACCTGCGTGTCAACACCGCCGGGCCTGGTGATCGCCAGTCAGGCATCGTGCAAGCCCGCAGGTCAAAGAGATGAGGCCGAGGTGCTCCCCAAAGCCGATCATTCCCGCCGCCGGTTCCGTGCCGATACGGTTCGCGCGCGGACGCGCGAACCGTACCTCACTTCCCGTCAGGGAACGGGTGTCTCCATGATGGTCCTGACCTGGGCCGGAGAGAGGGCGGCGGCGTAGGTCCTGACCTCGTCGATCTTGCCGGCGAAGGGGTTGGTGCCCGAATAGATCCAGAGGAATCCCGTTTCGCCCCTCGGGGAGAAAGACCTCCTCCTTACTTCCGCCAGTTCGCCGTTGATGTAGAGGGCGAAGGTGTCCTTCTCGAACGTGATGGCCAGATGGCTCCAGACCTCGACGGGCAGGGTGCGGTAGCTCGGCAGCCGGAACACGGAGTTCGTCTCCCAGTCGAAGGCCACGACAGAGGGGCCCGGCGGGCCTGAGTCGGACGCGAGCATCTCGAGTTCGGTTTCCGTGCCCCTCCACTTGAGGAGCCTCTGCGCCGTCCCGGAACGGGAGGGGTTTACCCAGGCGGAGACGGTCATGCCCTCGGTCATCCGCAGTGACGTGGACGGCTGCATGAAGATCTCCCCCTTGTCATCGAACTGTATGGACGTGCCGAATTTGCCGTCCGCCCAGGTGGTGTCGAGGGCCGTGCCGTTGTTGCCCCGCCCCGAGCCGTCCCGTACGGTCGTGCCGGCGCCCTCGTTCATGCCGTAGGCGAGTGTCAGGTTCTGCGACAGGTCGGGTTCCGGACGGGTCGTCACCGGCGCCTCTCGCGAAGGCACGCTGCGCTGACCGACTCGGTCCACCGTGATGATCCGGTAGTAGTACGTGCCGGCCGCCGGCACGGGGTCCAGATGTGTCCAGAATGAGGGCTCCGGAACCGTGGCGACCAGGGTCGCGCTCGACGGGGTGAAGCCGGAGACCGCCGATCGGTGGATCTCCGAGGCGCCGATTCCACGGTCGTCGGAAGCACCGTTCCACCACACGGTCGCCGACCCGCCGTGGCCGGCGGTCCAGACCGACGAGGGCGGGGTAGGAGGGCTGTCCGGTTCCATCACCTGGGCGACCACCGGCTCGGACAGCGGTCCGAGTTGGCTTGAGGTGTCGACCGCGCCCACGCGATAGTAGTACGTGCCGCGGGATTGGAGGACGTCCGCGTAGGAGGTGGTGGTCACGGTGCTCAGCAGGGTCGAGGCCGAGGGCGTGAAGTTCGCGTCCGTGGATCTGTGGACCTGATAGCCGGTGATCCCGGCGTCGTCGGTGCTGGCCTGCCAGGAGAGCGTGGCCTTGCCGTACCCGGGGACGACGGCCAGGCCCTCCAGTGCGGTCGGCGGGCTGTTCGGAGCCCCGCCGGTCACCGGCCTGGTCATGTCGGCGTTGATCTGGGCCTCGCTGAGTGCCGTGTCGTAGATCCTCACCTCGTCGACGAGACCTCCCCCCCGGGAGATGGCGAGCGGGGCGGCAGTCGCCATGATGGCGCCCTGAACCGGCCGGGAGGCCACCATGGCGCCGTTGACGTAAAGACGCAGGGTCTGACCGTCATAGGTGGTGGCGAGATGGCTCCAGGTGTACGGGGGCAGAATGGGACCGGTGACCTGGTAGGCGGTCGAGGTGTGGACGGACGCCGAGGAGCCTCTGAAGCCCGCGAGGCTGTAGGAGGTGCCCTTGTTGACGAGCACTTGCGAGCTTCCCGAGTCCGTGGGATTGACCCAGGCTTCCACCGTCATCGCCGAGGTGAGGCGCAGGGACGAGACGTCCTGCGCGATCACCCTGCTCGACGGGGTGTTCAGGGCGATGGCCTTGCCGTACTTCCCGTCCGTCCACGTGGTGAGGGTGGCGGTGCCGGTATTGCCGCGGCCTGACGCGTCGCCGACAACGCTGCCGGCGCCCTCGTCCATACCGTAGGCGAGCACCGGGACGGGCTCGTCCGCGGCGAGGGCCGCCGGTGGAGCCGTCAACAGTGTCGCGCCGAGCAGGAGTCCCGCGCACGCGGAGAGGACCCCTCCGTACTTTCTCAATATCGCTCCCCATAAAAGAATCCCCCGATTCCCGTACGGACATTATGCGTTGTCGATCGAGAATCCACGCGGCCCGAATCATTGAAATCCTGCGCCACCCGATTCCACCCTCTCGACTCTGTGACGTCGTTCCGCCGGCCGGCTTCGCCCTCGGGCCGGTGACGTATGGCCGGCGCACCGGGAGGAGGTCGCATCCACACCATCAGGTTTGTAGCGAGCCGCACAGGTCACCCGACCGTAACTGGTCGTGTGAACGAAGTGGACTCCGCCCACACGGCACAATTCGCAGAGGGACCCCGGATCGCCGCGTGACCGTCCTTGCTCAGCGGTTGTCCGCGATGTGGTTGGCGGCGATGTAGCCGAACGTCATGGCGGGGCCGATGGTGGAACCGGCGCCGGCGTAACTGTGGCCCATGACGGCGGCGCTGGCATTGCCGGCCGCATAGAGGCCGGGGATGACCGCAGCGGCCGGAGAGAGCACCCGGGCCTTGTCGTCAGTGACCATTCCGCCCTTCGTGCCGAGATCACCGGGGACGATCTTGAAGGCATAGAACGGCGGAAGCCACAGCGGGGCGAGACAGGAGTTGGGAATGACCGCCGGGTCGGTGTAGTAGTGATCGTAGGCACTGTTGCCGCGCTTGAAATCGAGGTCCCTGCCGGTCGCGGCGAAGCCGTTGAAGCGGCTGATCGTGCCCTGCAGAGCATTGGCGGGGACGCCCATCTTGGCCGCCAGACCCGCGATCGTGCTCGACCTGACGAGGGCACCGTTGCCGTACCACGCGTCCGGGAACGGCAGGGTCGGCGCGAGATCCTTGAAAAGATAGCGGTTGCGGTAGCTCTGGTCGATGATCATCCAGGAGGGGATGTCCGGCGCCGTGGCGTTCTTCTGGTACATGACATGGACCACGTCGCTGTAGGGTGCGGCTTCGTTCACGAAGCGCATGCCTTGCTGGTTGACGATGATGCTGCCCGGAAGGGTGCGCTCGGCCAGACAGAAGTACGGTTCGCCGGGCAGCGGGATCACCGGCCCCCACCAGGAGTCGTCCATCAGCGCGACCTCGGCGCCGGTCGCGAGGCCGGCCAAGATGCCGTCGCCGGTGTTGGAGGCGGCACCGATGGTCCAATCGGTGCCGATGGGCTGCTGCTGATATCGGTTGCGCATGCCGGCGTTGTGCTCGAAGCCGCCCGAGGCGACCACGACCCCGTACTTGGCCTTGAGCAGGGTCTGTGTGCCGTTGCGGGTCACCAGCACGCCGGTGACCCGGCCCGCGTCGACGCGTAGATCGACGAGCGGGGTGTTCAGCCAGACCGGCACACCGGCCTGCAGCAGTCCGGCCCGCAGCGCTCCGGCCAGCGATTGGCCCATGGTGAGCGGTTTTTTGCCCTGTGCGGTGGCCTTGATCCAGCGACTGTAGGTTTCGAGCGCGATGGCGGCGCCCTTGGCGTTGACCAGGGCGAGGTTGAGCCACTTGTAGTCGGCGCTGAAGACCACCTGGCCGTTCGGAACCGGGATGTAGGCAGGGTTCAGGTTGGCCAGTTCCGGGCCGAGGAGATTCCCGTCGAACATGTCCGGCTCGATGGATCGGCCGTTCGGCAGGCCGCCGGTCCGTTCGGGATAGTAGTCGGAGTAGCCCTCCATGTAGCGGAAGCGCAACGGGCTGTTCTGCATCACGAAAGAGATCATGGCGGGGCCGTTGTCGAGAAACGCCGCCTGTCGGCCCGCGGGCACCTCGCTCCCGACGACCGCCGCGAGATAGGCGGCGGCTTTGGCCGGGGTGTCCGGTACCCCCGCGGCGAGAATGACCTGGTTGTTCGGTATCCAGATCCCCGCACCCGACCGGGCCGCCGAGCCGCCGAATTTGGCCGCCTTCTCGACCACGAGCGTGTTCAGCCCTCGCTCTGCCGCCACCAGCGCAGCAGTCATCCCGGCCGCCCCGGCCCCGACCACCACGACGTCATACTCCGGCGCGTCAGCGATATCCGCATGGGCGGCGACACTGCCGATTATCTTTGAGCCGAACGCGATCCCGGCGCCGGCGGCGGCGCCGCGCAGCACCTGCCGGCGGGTCGGATGGGAACTGTGAGCAGGCATTCGAAGACCCTTCGCATGAGAAACGGCCTTGCCGGCACCTCGCGCCCGGTACCTGCTGTTGAAACATGTTCTATTTAGAAGTGCCAATCATGCGCTTGGTTGGTATGCCTGTCAACGGCGGACGGCGTCGATCTTGACAGATCCGGATGTCCGCCATCGGGTGTCCGGCCGACTGTGGTTCCCGTCGCTGTCGTCCCTCCGTCACGCCGGGTCGCCCTGCTTCGTCGCCGTCGCTCCCATTTTCGGGTGGCGCCCTTGGCATATCTTCTGATCATGGAGAGGGGCCTGATCGAGCGGTCCCGGGTGGCGACGAGTAATCCCAAAGAGCGGGTGAGAAGGAACTTCGGCACGGCAAGTCACATTCGAGCGGCTGACTCGGCACCCACTACTGCGAATCTATCCGGCCAAAGACGAACGCGGCACTGGGCCATACAGGGAAAACCCAGGTCGACGCAGCATTTCCAGCCGAAGCATGCCTCCAGGAGAATTCGCCCGTCCCGATAGGCCCTCACGCGCCGAGCTGCGCAAACGAGTCCATCATGACCCCAACAGAGCAATTATCTGTTGAACTCGGGTCGGTATTCAGGACCGAATGAGAACTAGGCATTGCCCTAGATACACCGTCCTTACAATCCCGGGGAAAGTGGATCACGAACTGAGGCCAGCCCCTTGGAGACAACCCCATGAGTAAACTGGCGACTTCGGCGGATATAGCTGTTGTGGGTCTTGCTTGTCGGTTGCCTCAGGCCGATGGTCCAGCGGCGTTCTGGGACCTGTTGACCGGTGGGGTCGACGCGGTCACCGAACGGACCGGTGACGGTGGGCCGAGGTGGGCGGGACGGTTGGCGGACAAGGCGGCTTTTGACGCGGCCTTCTTCGGACTCTCCCCACGAGAGGCCCGGTACACCGATCCGCAGCAGCGGATCATGCTCGAACTCGGCTGGGCGGCGCTGGAAGACGCCGGAATCATCCCAGGCGTCCTCAAAGGGACGCCGACCGGCGTTTTCGTCGGTGCGATGGCCGACGACTATGCGTATCTGAGCCATCGCGCCGGGCGCATCGGCCACCACTCGCTGACTGGAATCGGCCGCGGGATCATTGCCAACCGCCTCTCGTACTTCCTGGGTGTCAACGGGCCGAGTCTGACCGTCGACACCGGGCAGTCCTCGTCATTGGCCGCCTTGCACCTGGCATGCGAAAGTCTGCGGAGCGGCGAGAGCGAGATCGCCCTGGTCGGCGGCGTGAACCTCATCATGGCCGAGGAGAGCACCAATATCGTCGAGGAGTTCGGTGGGCTGTCCGCCGACGGGCGATGCTTCACCTTCGACGCTCGCGCCAACGGTTACGTGCGCGGTGAGGGCGGCGTCTGTGTCGTGCTCAAACGGTGGGAGGACGGCGACGACGCGTACGCCGTCATACGGGGGACCGCGCTGAACAACGACGGCGGCGGTGACTCGCTCGCGGTGCCGCGCGGTGAGGCGCAGCAGGCGGTGATTCGGGCCACCTGTCGCCGGGCCGGGGTGGCGCCGAGCGATCTGCACTACGTGGAATTGCACGGGACCGGCACGGCGGTCGGCGACCGGATCGAGGCGGCGGCGCTCGGCGCGGTCTTCGCCCCGGGCCGGGACTCGCCGTTGCTGGTCGGGTCGGTCAAGACGAACATCGGCCACCTGGAAGGCGCGGCCGGGCTGGCAGGTTTCCTGAAGGCCGTGCTTTCGCTGCGGCACCGGATGGTTCCGCCCAGCCTGAACTTCGCCGAACCCAACCCCGAGATCGACTTCGACGCCTGGCGCCTCCAGGTCGTCCAGGAGAACACCCCGCTGCCAGACGGTGCGGTGGCGGGTGTCTCGTCGTTCGGAGTCGGCGGGACCAACTGTCACGTCGTGCTTTCGTCGACCGGGCGCGGGGCCGACGCACCGGAGAACCCCGTCGAGGCACCGCTGTTGTGGCCGATGTCGGGCAAGACGGCGGGCGCGGTCCGCGACCAAGCCCGCGCCCTGCACGCGGAGCTTCTGGCCCGTCCCGACCTGAGTCCCGCGGACGTCGGCTTCTCGTTGGCGACGACCCGCACCGTGTTCCCGCACCGGACGGTGATCAGCGCGACCAGCCGGACCGAGTTTCTGGGGGCTCTCGACACCCTTACCGGACCGAACGTGGTCAGCGCCAAGGCCCGTGCCGAGGTGAAACCGGTCTTCGTGTTCCCTGGGCAAGGGACGCAGTGGGTCGGTATGGGGACCGAACTCCTTGACACGTCACCGGTCTTCCGCGAGCAGTACACCGCCTGCGCGGAGGCGTTGAGATCGTTCGTGACCTGGGATCCGTTCAGCGTGCTCGACGACGAAGCCGCGCTCGCCCGAGTGGACGTCGTGCAGCCGGTGCTCTGGGCGTTCATGGTCTCCGCCGCCGCGCTCTGGCGTTCCTACGGTGTCGAGCCCGCAGCACTCGTCGGTCACTCCCAGGGCGAGATCGCCGCAGCGAATGTGGCCGGCGTGTTGTCCATAGAGGATGGTGCGCGTGTCGTCGCCATGCGCAGCAAGGTCATCGGTGCGGGGCTTGCCGGTCGCGGGAGGATGGCATCGGTCGCGATGTCCCTCGACGAGCTGCGACCGTTGCTCCCGCCGGTAATCTCGGTCGCGGCGGTCAACGGCCCCAAATCCGTCGTCGTGGCAGGTGAACCTGGCCCGATGCGGCAACTCGTCGACGACCTTACCCAAGCCGGTGTCAGGATCAAGCTGATCGGTGTCGACTACGCCTCCCACACGGCACAGGTCGAACCTGTCATGGCGGAACTGGCCGAGCTGCTCGCCCCGATACGACCACAGGAACCTCGGATTCCCATCCAGTCCACGGTGGACGGCAGCGAAGTGCTGGACGGCGACTACTGGGTGCGCAACCTGCGCCAGACCGTTGAGTTCGAGGCGGCGACGGATGCGCTGAAGGCCGCCGGGCACGAGGTCTTCCTGGAGATGAGCCCGCATCCGGTGCTGACGCCCTCGATAGAGGGTGATGTCTCGGTGGTGGGCACACTGCGCCGCGACGACGGAGGACTCGACAGGTTCCTGTTGTCCTTGGCGACCGCGTACACCCACGGCGTCACCGTGGACTGGCACGCGGTGTTCGATGCCGGGCGCCGCGTTCGGTTGCCGGGCTATGTCTTCCAGCGCCGGCGGTACTGGCTTGACGAGCCGGAGAAGGCCGAGCGGCCGGCCGCGGTGAACATGGCCGGAATCGTCGCCGCCGAGATCGGCGCCGTGCTCGGCCACACCGACCTCGACCCCACTGCCACGTTCAAAGAACTCGGCATCGACTCGGTCACCGCGGCCGACCTGCGGGCGAGACTCGTCGCCGCGACCGGGCTCTCGCTGTCCACCACGGTGATCTACAACCATCCGACTCCGGCGGCGTTGACGTCCTACCTGGACTCTCTTGCCGACGGATCGGAGCCGGTCCGGGTGAACCAAGAGCCGGTAGCCGGCGACGACGATCCCGTGGTGATCGTGGGAATGGCCTGCCGTCTGCCGGGAGGAGTGGACTCGCCGGCCGCGCTCTGGCGTCTCATGGACTCCGGTGCCGACGCGATCTCCGCGTTCCCGGTCGACCGTGGCTGGGATCTCGACGCGTTGTCAACGCTGCCGCAGCAAGGCGGATTCCTGGCCGATGCGGCCGGGTTCGACAGCGACTTCTTCGGGATCTCGCCGCGTGAGGCGCTGGCGATGGATCCGCAGCAGCGGCTGGCGCTGGAGGTGACCTGGGAGGCGGTGGAGCGGGCCGGGATCCCGCCGTCGTCGCTGGGCGGTACCCGGACCGGCGTGTATCTCGGTGCGATGGCGCAGGACTACGGTGCCCGGATGCACGAGGCGTCCGGTGACGCCGAGGGGTACACGCTGACGGGCACCTCGCCCAGTGTCCTGTCCGGCCGGGTGGCGTACACCCTGGGGCTGGAGGGTCCCGCGATCACGGTGGACACCGCGTGCTCGTCGTCGCTGGTCGGCCTGCACCTGGCCGCGCAGGGGCTGCGGTCGGGGGAGTGCTCGCTGGCGCTGGCGGGCGGGGTCACCGTCATGTCGACGCCGGGCATCTTCCTGGAGTTCGCCAAGCAGGGCGGTCTCTCCCCGGACGGGCGGTGCAAGGCGTTCGCCGACGCGGCCGACGGCACGGGATGGGCCGAGGGCGTGGGCGTGCTGGTGCTGGAACGGCTTTCCGACGCCCGGCGCAACGGCCATCAGGTGCTGGCGGTGGTGCGCGGGTCGGCGGTGAACTCCGACGGCGCGTCCAACGGGCTGACCGCGCCGAACGGCCTCGCGCAGCAGCGGGTCATCGAACAGGCTCTGGACGATGCCGGCCTACGCGCAGAAGACATCGATGCGGTCGAGGCGCATGGCACCGGAACCCGTCTGGGCGACCCGATCGAAGCCGAGGCCATCCTCGCGACCTATGGCCAGAACCGGAGCACACCACTTCTCCTGGGATCACTGAAATCCGTCATCGGCCATGCCCAGGCGGCGGCCGGCGTCGCCGGCGTGATCAAGATGGTGCTGGCGATGCAACAGCGGACCCTGCCGCGCACACTGCACATCGACGAGCCATCGTCCAGAGTGGACTGGAGAGGTGGTCAGGTCGAGTTGCTGACCAGCAGCCGACCGTGGCCGGACAGTGGTCGTCCGATGCGGGCCGGTGTGTCGTCGTTCGGGATCAGCGGCACCAACGCGCATGTGATCGTCGAGCAGGTGCCGGACCCCGTGTCCGAGCCGGGGCAGCCGTCCGATCCTCCCGCTTCGGAGGCTCCGGCCAAGCCCTCCGGGCCTGGTACGACGCCGGGTGCGGCGCCTGTCGTGGTGCCCTGGGTGGTCTCCGGTAAGAGCGAGGCCGCGCTCGGTGCCCAGATCGATCGGCTGACCTCCTTTGTGGCCGAGACCGGTGCGGATCCGGTCGATGTCGGCTATTCACTGGTGGCGGCGCGCTCGGAGTTCGCTCATCGGGCGGTGTTGCTGGCCACCGGCGGCGGTGTGACCGAGGCGGCACGTGGTGTCGCCGGGCCGCCGGGCGCGCTGGCGGTGGTGTTCGCGGGGCAGGGCGCGCAGCGGATCGGGATGGGCCGCGAGCTCGCCGCCCGGTTCCCGGTCTTCGCCCGCGCGCTGGACGAGGTTTTCGCGCGGCTGGCGGTCGAGCTGGAGCGGTCACCGCTTGAGGTGATGTTCGGTGCGGATCCGGGGCTGCTGGACCGTACCGAGTTCGCCCAGCCGGCGCTTTTCGCGATCGAGGTGGCTTTGTTCCGGCTGGTCGAGTCCTGGGGCGTGACACCGGACCTGTTGGTGGGGCACTCGATCGGCGAGATCGCCGCCGCGCATGTGGCCGGTGTGCTGTCGCTGGACGATGCCTGCGCGCTGGTCGCGGCCCGGGGCCGGTTGATGCAGCGCCTGCCCGAGGGCGGGGCGATGGTGTCGGTTCAGGCCGGGGAGGCGGAGGTCGAGCCGGTGCTGGAGGACGGGGCCGTCATCGCCGCGGTGAACGGGCCGTCGTCGGTGGTGATCGCCGGGGACGGGGACGCCGTCCTGCGAACCGCCGCGTGTTTCGGCAAGGCCACCCGGCTGCGGGTGAGTCACGCGTTCCACTCGCCGCTGATGGAGCCGATGCTGGCGGAGTTCCGGCAGATCGCCGAGGGGCTGACCTTCCACGAGCCGAGGAAGGCGATCGTCTCCACCGTGACCGGCGAGGTGGTCGACGCCGCGTACCTGTGCTCGGCGCAGTACTGGGTGGACCATGTGGTGCGTCCGGTGCGTTTCGCCGCGGCGGTGCAAGCTGCGGGCTCGGCGGGGGCCGGGGTGTTCCTGGAGCTGGGCCCGGACGGCGGGTTGTCGGCGCTCGTTCACCAGAACCTTTCGGTTCGCCAGGACTCGCACAAGCCGGCGGCTGCCTTTCCCGTTCTGCGTAAGGACCGCGGTGAGGAGGCGGCGGCGTTGGCCGCGGCCGCCCGGCTGCACGTGCGTGGTGTGCCGGTGCGGTGGCGGGAGCTGTTCCCGGCCGCCCACCGGGTGGATCTGCCGACCTACGCGTTCCAACGGGTGCGCTACTGGCCCGAACTCTCGGTGGCCGCGGGCGATGTCACCGCTGCCGGACTGGACCTGCCGCGGCATCCGCTGCTCGGCGCGGCCACGGAGCTGCCCGACACCGGCGGGTTCCTATTCACCGGTCTGGTCTCGACCGCGGCGCATCCGTGGCTGTCGGACCATGTGGTGGCCGGGCAGGTGCTGTTTCCCGGCACGGCCTTCGTCGAGCTGGCCCTGCGGGCCGGCGAGGAGGTCGGCTGCGGCCTGGTGGAGGAGCTCACGCTCACCTCCCCGCTGGTGATACCCGAGCGGGGAGGTGTTCAGGTGCGGGTGGCGCTCGGCGCCGTCGACGACAGCGGCAGGCGGACGGTGGGGGTGTATTCCCGCCCGGAGGGTGAAGCGGACGCGCCGTGGGCTCAGCACGCCACCGGTGTGCTCGCCTCCGCCGCGCCGACGAGCGTCCCTGACGCGGGGATGGAGGAGTGGCCGCGCGCGGACGCCGTCACGGTGGACCTCGACGGCTTCTACGACCGGCGGGCGGCGGTGGGTTTCTCCTACGGTCCGGCGTTTCGGGGGGTGCGCGCCGTCTGGCGTACCGAGCGGGAGGTGTTCGCCGAGGTCACCCTGCCCGAAGACGTCGCCGCCGACGCGGGCTCCTACGGGTTGCATCCGGCCCTGCTCGACGCTGTGCTGCAGGTGGCATCGCTGGCCGGGCTCGACGAGGCGGAGGGCGGACTGCTGCCCTTCGCCTGGAGCGGGGTGTCGCTGCACGCGTCCGGCGCCTCGGCGCTGCGGGTCCGGATGAGCATGGCGGGCCCGGACGAGGTCACGCTGGTCGTGGCCGATGCCGGGGGCGTGGTGGCCTCGGTGCGCTCCCTGGCGTTCCGCGCTTCGCGGCCTGCGGCACGCACCGGCGGCGGGCCGCTGCTGCGGCTGGACTGGCCGCTCGCGGCGGCATCCGGGAACGGAGACGATCCGGCCAGGCGGTGGTCGGTGCTCGGCTCCGACGGGTGGGGTCTGGTCGCCGCCCTGCGCGAAGCCGGGCAGGTGGCGGACATCGCGCATGAGATGGAGCCTGCCGCGGACGTGACCTTGGTACCGGTCCCGGTTCCCGCCGGGGACGACGTTCCGGCCGCGGTGCGGTCGGTGACCTCGGCGGTCCTGGCCCGGCTGCGGGAGGCCGGGCGCGACGAGCACGCCAACCGCCTGGTGGTCTTCGTGACTTCAGGCGCGGTGGCGGTGGCCACCGAAACCGTGGCCGACCCCGTCGCGGCGGCGGTATGGGGTCTGGTGCGTTCGGCGCAGCTGGAGTACCCGGGGCGGTTCGTCCTGCTGGACCTTGATCGCGATCAGGTGGATGCCGGTCGGGTGGACGGACGGATGCTGGTCGCGGCGCTGGATCCCGGCGAGCCGCAGTTGGCGGTGCGTGACGGGCTGCTGCGGGTGCCGCGCCTGGTCAGGGTCGACGACGACCACTCTCAGAGCGGGCCGGCTGCCGGCACCGTCTCGCCGACACCGGGCACCGCCGGGGGTGTCGACGGTGCCGCGTCGGTGTGGAGTGCCGGCGGCACGGTGCTGGTCACCGGTGGTCTGGGTGGGCTGGGCGCGCTGGTCGCGCGTCATCTGGTGGCCGAACATGGTGTGTGTCACCTGGCTCTGGTGGGTCGTCGTGGCCTGGATACCGAGGGCGCGGCGGAGCTGGTGTCGGAGCTGAGGGCCCTGGGTGCCGAGGTCATGGTCATGGCTTGCGATGTGTCCGATCGTGAGTCCTTGGCCGAAGTGATCGCTGCGATCCCGCCAGAGCACCCGCTCACCGGGGTGGTACACGCCGCGGGTGTGCTCGACGACGGCCCGATCGACGCTTTGACGCCCGAGCGGATCGACGCCGTGCTGCGGCCGAAGGCGGACGGCGCCTGGCACCTGCACGAGCTCACCCGCGACCTCGGCCTGACCGCGTTCGTGGTGTTCTCCTCGGTGACCGCGGCGCTCGGCAACGGCGGCCAGGCGAGCTACACCGCGGCGAACGCCTTCCTCGACGCCCTGGTACGGCAGCGCGCCGCTCAGGGGCTGGCGGGCGTGTCGATCGGGTGGGGGCCGTGGCAGCAGGACGCCGGGATGACCAGCGCCCTCACCGAGACCGACATGCGACGCATGGCCCGGGCCGGGCTGCTGCCCTTGGTCGCCGAGCAGGGACTCGCCTTCTTCGACGCCGCCATGACGAGCCGGGAGCCGGTGGTGGTGGCGGCGCGGCTGGATCGGGCCGCGCTGCGGGCGCGAAGCAGTGTCCCGGCGGTCTTCCGCGCGCTGGTGCCCGCTCCCATGCGGCAGGCGGCTGTCACGCCTGCCGCCTTCGCCGCCCTGGGCGGGCTGTCGGGACGGGCGCTCGGCGAGGCGGTGTCCACGCTGGTGCTCGGGCAGGTGGCCGCCGTGCTGGGGCATGCCTCGGCGAACGCGATCTCGCCGGACATGACCTTCCAGGACCTCGGCCTCGACTCCCTCACCTCGGTGGAACTGCGTAACCGGCTGATCGAGGCGACCGGGATGCGCCTGGCGGCCACACTGGTGTTCGATCAGCCCACCCCCGCGGCGGTGGCCCGTTTCATCCGCGAGCGACTTGAGGGCACGGACGCCGCGGCGCCTGTGCAGGTCGCGGCCCCGATCGCCGGGGATCCGATCGTCATCGTCGGCATGGCCTGCCGGTATCCGGGCGGGGTCACCTCACCGGAGCAGTTGTGGGAGCTGGTCGCTGAGGGGAAGGACGCCATCTCCGGTTTCCCGGCCGACCGTGGCTGGGAGGTCGCGGACACCTCTTTCGCCCGTGCGGGTGGATTCCTGTACGACGCGGCTGAATTTGATGCTGAGTTCTTCGGGATCTCGCCGCGCGAGGCGCTGGCGACCGACGTCCAGCAGCGGCTGCTGCTGGAGACCTCCTGGGAGGCCGTCGAACGGGCGGGTATCGACCCGCTCACCCTCAAGGGCAGCCCGACCGGCGTCTTCGCCGGGATGATGTACCACGACTACCCGTCGACGGGAGACGGGGCGGCGGAGGAGTTGCGGGGGATCGTGGTCAACGGGACCACGGGCAGCGTGACCTCCGGCCGGGTGTCGTACACCCTCGGCTTGGAAGGGCCGGCGGTGACGGTGGACACCGCCTGCTCGTCGTCGCTGGTGGCGCTGCATCTGGCGGCGCAGGCGCTGCGCTCGGGCGAGTGCTCGCTGGCGCTGGCCGGTGGGGTGACGGTGATGTCCACCCCGAACACCTTCATCGACTTCTCCCGCCAGGGCGGCCTGAGCTCTGACGGGCGGTGCAAGGCGTTCTCCGAGTCCGCCGACGGGGTCGGCTGGTCGGAGGGTGTGGGTGTGCTGGTGCTGGAGCGGCTGTCGGACGCGCGCCGCAACGGTCATCAGGTCCTGGCGGTGCTGCGCGGGTCTGCGGTCAACCAGGACGGGGCGTCCAACGGGTTGACCGCACCGAACGGTCCCTCACAGCAGCGGGTGATCCGGCAGGCGCTGGCCGGTGCGGGGTTGTCGGCGTCGGATGTTGACGTGGTGGAGGGGCACGGGACCGGGACGACGTTGGGTGACCCGATCGAGGCGCAGGCGCTTTTGGCCGCCTACGGGCAGGGCCGGCCGGAGGACCGTCCGCTGTTGCTGGGGTCGATCAAGTCGAACATCGGTCACACCCAGGCCGCGGCGGGTGTGGCCGGTGTGATCAAGATGGTCATGGCGATGCGCGAGGGCGTGGTGCCGCGCACGTTGCATGTGGTCGAGCCGTCGTCGCATGTGGACTGGAGCGAGGGCGCGGTCGAGCTGGTGACCGAGCCGGTGGAGTGGCCGGAGACGAGTCGTCTGCGCCGGGCGGGGGTGTCGTCGTTCGGGATCAGCGGCACCAACGCCCACGTGATCATCGAACAGGCCCTGGAGGTCGCAACCGAGGAGGCTCCGCAAGAACCGGAGGCTTCACGAATCGGGGCGGAGCCGGGCGTGGAGGAACAGGCGTCGGCTACCGGTGTGGTGCCGGTGCTGGTGTCGGGCCGTACGGCTGGGGCGCTGCGGGCACAGGCAGGGCGGCTGGCCGCGCACGTGGAGGGCCACGATGAGCCGGCCTTGGCCGATGTGGCGTTCTCGCTGGCCACGACGCGGTCGGCGTTCGAGCGTCGGGCGGTGGTGGTGGGTGCTGATCGTACGGAGTTGGTGCGGGGTCTGGCCGCGGTGGCCGAGGGGGCGCCGGCCGCCGGTGTGGTGACCGGTTCGGCGCGGGGAGCGGCCAAGCTGGCGTTCTTGTTCACCGGTCAGGGCAGCCAGCGGGCGGGGATGGGCCGGGAGCTGTATGCGCGGTTCCCGGTGTTCGCGCAGGCGTTGGACGAGGTGATCGCCGAGCTGGACCCGCTGCTGGAGGGGTTCGACCAGGAGCCGGATGGCGCGTCGGTTGAGCGGGCAGGTCGTTACCGGGGCTGCTCGCTGCGGGAGGTGATCTTCGCCGAGCCGGGCAGCGAGTTGGCGGGGTTGCTGGATCGGACGGGGTGGGCGCAGCCGGCGTTGTTCGCGGTGGAGACGGCGCTGTTCCGGCTGGTGTCCTCGTGGGGGGTTCGGCCGGACGTGCTGGCGGGGCACTCGATCGGGGAGATCGCGGCGGCGCATGTGGCCGGGGTGTTGTCGCTGAGCGATGCGTGCATGTTGGTGGCAGCCCGGGCGTGGTTGATGCAGGTGCTCCCGGCGGGTGGGGCGATGGTGTCGGTGCGGGCTTCCGAGGAGGAGGTCGTCGCCCTGCTGGCCGGGCGTGAGGACCAGGTGTCGGTGGCGGCGGTGAACGGTCCGGCCTCGGTGGTGATCTCCGGGGTTGAGGAGGCGGTCCTCGGTATCGCGGCCGTGCTGGAGAAGCGCGGGGTGCGGACGCGGCGGTTGCGGGTGTCGCATGCGTTCCATTCGCCGTTGATGGAGCCGATGCTGGAGGACTTCCGCGTGATCGCCGGGACGCTCACCTACAACTCGCCGCGCATCCCGGTGGTGTCCACCCTGACCGGGGAAGCGGCCACGGCCGAGCAGGTGTGCTCGCCGGATTACTGGGTGGAGCAGGTGCGTCGGGCCGTACGGTTCGCCGACGGTGTCCGTGCGCTGCACGGCCTGGGCGTGCGGGCCTACCTGGAGCTCGGCCCCGACGGGGTGCTCACAGCGATGGCTCAGGACACCCTCACCGCGGAGAACGAAGCCGATGCGGGCTCTGACCCGGGGGCGGACGCGGTGCTGGTGCCGGTGCTGCGCGGGGGCCAGGACGAGCAGACGACGATCATGATGGCGCTGGCCGGGTTGCACGTGCGCGGGGTTTCCCTTGATTGGCGTGCGGTGTTGCCGGGTGGGCGGCGGGTGGAGCTGCCCACCTACGCCTTCCAGAAGGAGCGGTTCTGGCCGAGTGGTCGGCGGGGCGGGGACGCGCGAGGTCTGGGGCTTGAGACGGTGCTGCACCCGTTGCTGGGGGCGGTGGTGGTGTCGCCGGAGTCCGGTGGGGTGGTGTTGACCGGGCGGTTGTCGGTGTCGGAGCAGCCGTGGATGGGTGATTACGAGGTTCTGGGACGGGTGTTGCTGCCCGGGACGGGATTTGTGGAACTGGTGGTCCGCGCGGGTGACGAGGTCGGCTGCGCGGTGGTGGAGGAGCTGGCGTTGCAGGCGCCGCTGGTGCTGCCCGAGTCCGGTGGGGTGCGGGTCCAGGTGGTCGTCGACGGCCCCGGTGACGGCCCCGGTGCGGCGGGCAGGCGCGCGGTGCGGGTGTACTCCCGAGCCGATGGGCGAGCGGGCGGTGAGTGGACGCTGCACGCTCAGGGAGTGCTGGCGGAGCGGGCGGCCGAACCGGGGTTCGATCTGGTGCAGTGGCCGCCGGCGGGGGCGGCCGAGGTGGAGGTGGCGGGAGCGTACGAGCGGCTGGCCGAGATCGGCTATGGCTACGGGCCGGCGTTTCAGGCGTTGCGGGCGGCGTGGCGTCGGGGACAGGAGTTGTTCGCCGAGGTCGTTTTGGGGGAGCGGACGGCTGCGGA
>NZ_JBEOWJ010000022.1:0-180622 GCF_040295965.1 Streptosporangium sp. NPDC002544
CGGCCGGTGACGTGAACCTCACGTCACCGGCCGCCGCTTTTTCGCGAGCCCGAGGTCGGCCTTTACGCCGGCCCCGTATCAGCCCCTAAATAGGCAGGGCCTCAACAATTGAGGCGCCGCCGGGCAGTTCCACCTGCCGGTTGAGCCGGAAACCGGACTTGCCCAGGAGTTCGGCGTACTCGGAGGTGCTGCGCTCCATGCCCTCGCCGAAAAGGGCGAGCATTCGCATGTCGATGTCCTTACTGATGTGCGACCTGTCGTCGTCCGGCACCACGGCCTCCACCAGGAGTACTCGGCCGTCGTCGGAGATGGCCTCCCTGACATTGCGCAGAATCCGCACCGAGTCCTCGTCGGACCAGTTGTGGATCACACTGCTCAGCAGGTAGGCGTCCGCCCCGGCGGGCACCGAGACGAAGAAGTCACCGTCCACGAATTTGCACCGGCTTTCAAGGCCGGCCTCGGTGAAGAACTCCCTGGCCGCGCTGACCACCTGTTTCTGGTCGAACAGCACCCCGTCCAGATCTGAGTGGGCCTTCAGAACGGCGGCCAGGATGTGCCCCTTGCCGCCGGCCACGTCCACCAGGGTTCGCACCCCGGAGAAGTCGTAGCGGGAGGCCACGGCGTCCGCGAACGGCCGGGCCCTGACCACCATGTAGTCGTTGAACAGCGCACCGGCCCCGGGGTTGGCCTTCAGGTAGCCGTAGAGGTGCCCGTGCCGCTCGACGAAGCCCGACCTGCCGGTGCGCACGGTCTGCGGGAGCATGCCCATGCCGTACCAGAAGCCCTCCTCGACGATCATCCGTACGGCGGGGCGGAGCGAGCCGGGCACGTCGGTGCGGAGGGTGACACCCGCCTCGGTCAGCTCGTAGGTGCCGGGCGCCGCGGTGGCGACCATGCCCATGGCGGCGAGCTCGCGGAGCACCCTGCCGAGCGCGGAGGCGTCGGCGCCGCAGCGCAGTGCGAGCTCGTCAACGCTCAGGGCGCCGTCTCGCAGGTGGTCGGCGCAGCCCAGTTCGGCCATCGTGGCCAGGGCGGCGAAACGGGAGACACCACCGATCGCATCCCATACCGGTGCCTGTGGGTCGCTCATGAAAATCCTCTCTCTGCGGCGTGCGGCCCTGAGGGGGGACCAGCACGCCCCGGCAAGCGTGCGCGCCGGACCCGCGTGCTCGGGCGGGGAGCGGTTCGGGTTCCGGCAGGCGTTTTTGAAGATCGGGCCTCAGGGGGTCGAGGCCGACGGGCTCCGCATGCCGCGCACCAGGCGGCCGACCTCGGCGCGCAGGTGCACGAAGTCGGGGTGCTCGCGGGTGGTGATCTGGTCGCGCGGTCCCGGCAAGTCCACGCGCAGGTCACCGACGATCCCGGCAGGGGCCTTGGACAGGACCACGACGCGGTCACCGACGTAGACGCTCTCGTCGATGTCGTGGGTGATCAGCACGATGGTCATGTTGTGCAGGTTGCGGACCCGCAGGGTCAGGTCTTCCAGGTCCTCGCGGGTCTGGGCGTCCACGGAGCCGAAGGGCTCGTCCATCAGCAACAGGGCCGGGCGGTAGGCCAGGGCACGGGCGATGGACACCCTCTGCTGCATGCCCCCGGAAAGTTGCCACGGGTACTTGGCAGCGGCGCTGTCCAGGCCGACCTCCTCCAGCGCCTCCATCGCCGCCTGCCCGCGCTGCCGTTTGTCCATTCCCCTGCGGCGCAGCGGGAGCGAGACGTTCTCGACCACCGACATCCAGGGGAACAGGGAGCGGCTGTAGTCCTGGAAGACCACGGCCAGGTTGTCGGGGGTCTGCTCGACCTGGGCGCCGTTGAGCGTGACCTGGCCGCCACTGGGCCGGAGCAGCCCCGCGATGGAGCGCAGCAGTGTGGACTTGCCACATCCTGAGGGGCCGACGATGCACACCAGCTCACCCTGGGCGACCTTCAGGTCGATGCCACCCAGCGCGTTGTGGGCGGTCGGTCCGCTGCCGTAGGTGTGGGACAGATTCGTGATCTCAAGCACAGCAGGTCCTCAGGTCGTCTGCTTGGCGGAGCGGTGCCAGGACAGGACACGTCGCTCGGCCGCCAGGAACGCCGAGTTGAACACGTATCCCAGGACGCCGAGCACCACGATGGTTCCCCACACGCCGGAGAAGTCGTATGACCTCTGGGCGTCCAGAAGCTGGAAGCCGATCCCGTCGGTGCTGCCGACCAGCTCGGAGAGCACCATGAGGATCAGCGCCAGTGACAGGCTGACCCGGAGTCCGGCGAAGATCTTCGGCATGGCCGAGGGCAGGATGATCCGGAACAGCCGCTCACCGCCCGACAGCCCGAAGACCCTGGCGGTGTCCAGATGCTGGCGGTCGACCTGCCGTGCCCCCTCGGAGGCGTTGATCAGGACCGGCCAGACGATGCCGAACGCGATGAAGCTGATCTGCATCCGGGGGCCGATGGAGAACAACGCCATGAAGAACGCCAGCAGCATGGGCGGCGGGATGGCGCGGGCGAACTGGACCAGGGGGTCGATGAAGCGGAAGAGCAGCGGGGAGCGGCCCAGGGCGACCCCGAGGACGATCCCGACGACCCCGGCCAGCACCCACCCGGCCAGCAGCCGGCCGATGCTCGCGGGGATGTTCGTCAGCGCCGCCTCGGTCAGCCAGAGCCGCTCCGCGGGGCCGGTCAGCCACATCGTGTACATGCTGGTCGCGATCTGCGACGGCGGCGGGAAGCTCAGCATCTCGATGCCGCGGGTGAGCAGTTCCCACAGCAGCAGCACGACGGGCACCGGCCACAGCCGGACCACGCCGCGCAGCAGGCCGTTCATCAGACCACCTCCGTACGGGCGGTGTGCCAGCGGAAGATCCGCCGTTCCGCGAGCACGAACAGGCTGTTGGTGACCACGCCGATGATCCCGGCCCAGATGGCGGCGGCGATGATGTACTCCACCGCGTCCGCGCTGCCGCCGCTCTCCAGGACGTAACTGCCGATGCCCTGGGCGCCGCCGCCGAGCAGTTCCGCGCTGATCGCCACGATGAGCGCGATCGCGGACGCCAGCCGGACACCGGTGGCGATGAAGGGCGCCGTGCTCGGCAGGGAGACGCGCCACAGCACGGCCGACTTCCCGAACCCGAAGCTGCGGAGGGTCTCCTTGGCGAGCGGGTCGACGTCCTTGAGGCCGTACATCGTGTTGATCAGGACGGGCCAGGTCGCCGCGTAGACGATCAGGGTGACCTTCATGTCGAACCTGTCGGAGAACACGGCGAGCGCCAGCGGGATCAGCGCGATCGACGGGATCGGGCGCAGGAACTCAAGGATCGGCCGGAGCGCGCTCTCCACCCGGGGCAGGCTGCCGAGCAGGAACCCGGCGGGCACGGCGAGCGCGACGGTGAACAGCAGTCCAAGAGCCCAGGCCCCGAGGGTCGAGGTGACGTCGGAGAGGAACTCCCCGTCGGTCACCAGCGTGGCTGCTCGACCGAGCACCGTGGAGGCCAGCGGAAACACGAGCGGGTCGATCAGCCCGGTCCGGCCCGCGACCTCCATGACGCAGAACAGCCCCGCGACGCCGAGGGCGCCGCAGAGCAGTCTGTTGTCGAGCGGGTTGCGCCGTGTCACCCGAGGTTGCCGGGAAGGATGGTCTTGGCCTGGATCGGGCTCTTCAGGTAGCCCTGCTCGACCATCAGGTCGGCGACGCGCTGCAGGCGGGTCTCGTCAAGGCTGGTGGGGAAGGAGCCGAGGGTGATGACGGCGGCGGTCGCGGCGTCGATCTTGGTGTAGGTCGGCAGGATCTGCTCGACGGCCTTGCGGTCGGTGGCGGAGATCTGCTGGGCCTTGGCGATCGCCCGCTGGAAGGCGGCGACGGTGTTGGGGTTCTCGGTGGCGAAGTTCTCCATGACGACCACGCCGGCGATGGGGAAGTCCGCCGTGGAGTCGACCATCGTGTCGGCGAGCTTCTGGGCGCCGAGGTTCTTCTGCACCGCGGTCAGGGCCGGCTCCGTCATCCAGGCCGCGTCGACGGTCTTGCTGGCCAGCTGGGCGCCCATCTCGGGGAAGGGGAACTCCAGGAACTGCACGTCGTTCTCGGTGAGGCCGTGCGTCTTGAGCACCGTGGTCACCGCCAGGGTGCCGATGTTCTTGAGGCTGTTGACCGCGATCTTCTTGCCCTTGAGGTCGGCGGGCGTCTTGATCGACGAGTCCTTGGGCACCATGATGTTGAACGAGTTCGGAGCGGCCTGGTAGAGGTCCGAGATGATCTTCATCTTGTTGCCGGCCGCGACGGCGAGGAAGGCCGAGACGTAGTTCGTCTGGGTGGCGTCCAGGGATCCGCCGACGAGGGCCTGCTGGGCCTGGGCTCCGCCGACCACCGGCTCGATGTCGACGGTGAGCCCCTCATCCTTGAAGTAGCCCTTGTCCTTGGCGATGTAGAGCGCGGCCGAGTCGGGGATCGGCAGCGCGCCGATCTTGATCTGGGTCTTCTCCAGACCGCCCGCGTTCGCGGCGGTGGTGTCAGTGGACTTGTCGGAACCTCCGCAGGCGCTCAGCACCAGGGCGGCGGCGACTCCTGCGATGACGGCCCGGCTCGCAAGTGTGAACCTCATGGGTCTCCTTAGCTGCATTAGCTGCATTTGACCGCCCCTGCCGGAACTCGCGGTAACTCATCGGGCGACATGGAGGGGGTCCCGGGAGGCATGTTGGTCAAGGGGGGGTTTGCCGACCGCGGATCAGAGTAGCGGAGTAGATCAGTCAAATTACAAATATCACCCCTTTCGCCCCTATCGCCCCGAAGCTACAAAGCAGGCATACGCCACCCAGTTACCGCATCCGTAACAATCAACAGATAGGTCCGCATAGCGGGCAAAAGCAAAGATGTCAATAAATCTGTTTCGCAACTTTGTGGAAGTTTGTGGTTACAGGGCGGAGAGTCATCGCCCGGTTACGGGTGCGGTGTGCCCGTTCGGTGGGAAATGCGAGTTATGTGCTGTTGGCCGAACTCATCCGGCTGTGCTCCAATAACCCCTACCCCATGGATGCGTCGGCGTCACTAGCACATCATTGCGTGACGCGATCCCCTCCAAGCAGACGATCCGAGGAGAGGCAGCGGAGGCCAGTGAGGACAGCGTCAATCCCCAGCGAACGCGAATCCGGGCTGGCACCTGCCCTGGGATTCGACAATCAGGGGGGGCAGCCGCAGAGCGGCCCGGGTCAGGGCCCAGACGGCTCCGGCTCCGAGAGGTCTGCGAGGAACGGCGGCAAGCTCGCGCTCAAGAACTGGCGGGTGAGGTCGCGACTGGTCGCGCTCATCGTCATCCCCACGGCCGCCGCGATCGTGCTGGGCGGCCTGCGGGTCACCACCTCGATCAGTAGCGCCGCCGAGTACGAGCGCGTGCGTACCACCGCCGAACTCACCGCGGGCCTGAGCAACCTGGCCGACGAGCTGCAGCTCGAGCGGGACCTGTCGGCCCGATACGTGGCACAGGGGCGTCTGAGCACCGGCAAGTCGAACCTGCGCAAGCAGTACGAGAGCGTCGACGGTGTCGCCCGTGAGGTGCGCGCCCGCATCGACGGCGTCACCAATGACAGCGGCATCGTTGAGGCGTTCAGCACCCGGAGCAGGGACGAGCTCACGCAGATCCGCGCCCGCATCGACGAGCTCAAGAGCCTGCGTGACGCGGCGACGGCCACCCAGATGCCGGCCCAGCCCATGGTCGCCGCGTACTCCCGTACCATCGCGGACCTGCTCGCCCTGCACGACGAGATCATTCAGGGCGTCGCGGACCAGGAGATCACCGCCAGCGCGGCCGCGTTCGCCGCGCTGGCCAGGGCCAAGGAACAGGCGTCCAGGGAGCGGGCGAACCTCGCCATCGCCCTCGCCGTCAGGGGGTTCAGCGCCGAAGGCCTCAACGCCATGCTGGCCGCCCGGGCGCAGTTCGACAGCGAGCTCGCGACCTTCCGCTCCGAGGCCTCGGTCGCCCAGCGCCAGCTCTACGACGACACGGTCAGCAGCCAGAAGAAGGACCGCGCGGCGGCACTGCGCGCCCGCGCCATCGTCCTGGCCCTCAACGGTCAGCCGCTGAGGAACGTCGACGTCTCCAGGACCGGACTCGGTGACCAGACGACGTGGTTCGACGCCTCCAGCGACATCGTCGAGCGCATGCGCACCGTGGAGGAGCAGGTCGCCGACACCCTCATCACGCAGAGCCGGGTCCTGCAGGAGTCGGAGCAGCGCGGAGCGCTGATCGCCGCTGGGCTGAGCGCGCTGCTGCTCATCCTCGTCCTGATCATCACCGCGGTCATGGCGCGGTCGCTGGTCAGGCCGCTGCGCAGGCTCCGCACCGAGGCGCTGTCCATCGCCGGCCAGCGTCTCCCCGAGACCGTCCAGAGCATGCGCGAGAGCGGCGAGGTCTCGACCACCGACATCACCCCGATCGGTGTCGCCTCCGACGACGAGATCGGTGAGGTGGCCCGGGCCTTCGACGAGGTGCACCGCGAGGCCGTGCGGCTGGCGGGCCAGGAGGCCACGCTGCGGAGCAACGTCAACTCGATGTTCGTCAACCTCTCCCGGCGCAGCCAGACCCTGGTGGAGCGTCAGCTCTCCCTCATCGAGAGCCTGGAGCAGGGCGAGCAGGACGAGGGCCGGCTCGGCAGCCTCTTCCGCCTCGACCACCTCGCCACCCGCATGCGCCGCAACTCGGAGAACCTCCTGGTCCTCGCGGGTCAGGAGCCCGCCCGCCGGTGGAGCCAGCCGGTCCCGCTCATCGACGTGGTCCGCGCCTCGCTGTCAGAGGTCGAGAACTACGAGCGGGTCGACCTGCAGCTGTCCGCGGGCGTGGCCGTGGCCGGAACCTCCGTCAACGACGTCGTCCACCTGATCGCGGAGCTCGTGGAGAACGCGATCTCCTTCTCCCCCCGGGAGACCAAGGTCATCGTCTCCAGCAACCGCATCGACGGCGGTGGCGTGATGGTCTCGGTGACCGACATCGGCATCGGCATGACCGCCGAGGAGCTCGCCCAGGCCAACTGGCGACTGGCCAACCCGCCGGTGGTGGACGTCTCGGTCTCCCGCCGGATGGGCCTGTTCGTGGTCGGCCGCCTTGCCCTGCGGCACGGCATCCGAGTCCAGCTCAGGCAGCAGGACAGCGGCGGCCTGACCGCCATGGTCCTGCTCCCGGAGAACCTGCTCGCCGTCACCGCCCGCCCGGGAGGCGCGCCCGGTGCCACGGCGCAGGGCGGAGACTGGGCCGGGTCCATGGCCTCCATGGACCGCCCGCCCGTGCTGGCCAGCCCCGCGGCTCCCCAGATGCCGTCCTTCGCCTCGTTCGAGGCCGCCCACCAGAACTCGTTCGCCTCCTTCGACCTGGGGCAGCAGTTCAACTCCTTCGAGGCCTCGCAGTCTCCCTTCGGAGGCGGCCAGTTCGGGCAGGCACCCGTCGACACCCCGTGGCCGGGACAGCTTCCGCCGCCCGGCGCCACCCCCGGCTGGCCGGACGCCTCCCAGCCCGACCCCACCGCGTGGCATCAGGGCCAGGGCAGCCCGTCCAGAGGCGACACCGGAATGTGGTCCGGGGGGCCGAGCGCGCCCGCGCGCGGTGACGCCCCCGTCTGGCCCGGCGGGCAGAGCAGGGACGGCGGCTCCGACGTCTGGTCGAGCTCCTCGTTCCGCGGCGGCGACTCCGGAGGCTGGCCGTCCACCGGCAACTCCGGTCCGTTCGGGCGGCGCCCGTTCGACGCGGCGGACAACACCGGCCCGCTGCCGGTGATCCCCGACTCCTCGCCCATGGAAGAGGCGAAGGAGGAGTTCCTGCCGATCTTCGCGGCCGTCGAGTCCGACTGGTTCAGGAAGGTCGATCCGGTCCAGGCCGCCGAGGAACGGGACGAGGAGGTCGAACCGGCCCGGCCGGCCCAGGCCGTTCAGGAGACCGTCCAGCTCTCACAGCAGGCCGCCCCCACGCAGGGGACCGGCTGGTCGTCACCCGCCGACGTGGGCTGGCAGGCGGCCAAGGCCGCCAGCGAGCCCTCACTCGGCGGGATCACCGGTTCCGGGCTGCCCAAGCGGGTGCCCAAGGCGAACCTGGTGCCCGGCACGGCCGCGCCCGACCTGAGCGCGGCCCCCCAAACTCCCGTGCTCCGGCCGACAGTCTCCCCGGAGGCGGTGCGCAACAGGCTGGCCAGCTTCCAGCAGGGCGTACGGCAGGGCCGCGCGGCCGCCAGGGGCGGAGCCGCGGACGGACGGCCGTATCCCGACTTCGGCCGGGACGTTGAAGGAAACAAGGAGGACCGGTGAGCGAGCTCATCATGGTCGCCAAGGAGGATGACACGTGCGCGAAATGAGCCAGGCCGCCCGGGGGGTCAATTGGCTGATCACTGACTTTGTGAACAACGTCCCAGGTGTGGCGCACACAGTCGTCGTGTCGGCGGACGGTCTGCCGTTGGCGTATTCCGACGGATTTCCCAGGGACAGGGCGGACCAGCTGGCCGCGGTCGCGGCCGGCCTGATCAGCCTGACCCAGGGCGCCTCACGGGTTTTCGAAGGCGGTGCGGTCACCCAGACCGTGGTGGAGATGCAACGAGGGCTGCTCCTCATCATGTCCATCAGTGACGGTTCCTGTCTGGCGGTGCTGGCCGCCGCCGACTGTGACATGGGACTGGTGGCCTACCAGATGACGATGCTCGTCGAGCGGGCGGGCCAGGTGCTGACCCCGGCCGTCCGCGCGGAACTGCAGTCTTCCCACTCACGGTGACGGCGATGACGCTAGGAGGCTGTCGTGGCAGGCCGCGGCTGGACCGGTGAGGGCGACCCGCACAGCGGGTTTCCCTACCAATCGATGGACGACCCCCACCGGCAACAGGGGGGTCCTTCGCATCTCATGCAGCCGGCGCCGTCGGAGCAGAGCTCCCTCGTCCGTCCGTATGCCGTGACCGGGGGGCGCACCGCCCCCCGGACCCAACTCGCCCTGGAGGCCCTGGTCTCCTCGGCGACTTCCATACATCACGATTTATCCACCCGCACCCCGGAGTATCAGGCGATCAGTGCCCTGTGCCGGCAAGTGCGTTCGGTCGCTGAGATCTCCGCGATGCTCCGCATCCCGCTCGGCGTGACCCGGATCCTGGTCGCCGACATGGCCGCCGAGGGTCTGATCCAGCTGCATCAGCCGCAGCTGGACGCGGGCAAGCCGGATCTCAACCTGCTGGAAAGGGTGCTCAGTGGACTTCGCAGGCTCTAGCCGCGGCGGCGGCCTGACATCGACGAAAATCGTCGTCGCCGGGGGATTCGGTGTCGGTAAGACCACGTTCGTGGGGGCGGTGTCGGAAATCCTGCCGCTGACCACGGAGGCGGTGATGACCGACGCCAGCGCCGGGATCGACGATCTCGGCCTCACTCCGAACAAGACCACCACCACGGTCGCGATGGACTTCGGTCGCGTCTCGCTGGACCGCGACCTGATCCTTTACCTGTTCGGCACGCCCGGCCAGCACCGGTTCTGGTTCATGTGGGACGACCTGGTCCGCGGCGCGATCGGCGCGATCGTGCTCGTCGACACCCGGCGGCTGGCCGATAGCTTCCCGGCGATCGACTACTTCGAGGAGGCCAAGCTCCCCTTCGTGGTCGCGGTCAACGGGTGGGACGGCACCTACCTGCACGGTGAGGAGGAGGTACGCGAGGCGCTGACGCTGGCGCCTCACATCCCCATCTCCAGGACCGACGCCCGCTCGCGCGACGCGGTGAAGGCCACGCTCATCACGCTTGTGGAGCACGCGCTCACCGTGCGGATGGCCGTTCCCGGCTGGGGCCGCTGACCGCGGGAGGGCGTCAGTCGCACCTCCCAGCGGATAGGCTGGGAGGTCGAGTCGCAGACCTGTAGCGCAGAGGCTGGCCAATCACGTGTTCGAGACGCTTTCCGACCGGCTGACATCGGTCTTCTCCTCCCTTCGATCCAAGGGTCGGCTCTCCGAGGCCGACATCGACGCGACCTGCCGCGAGATCCGCATCGCGCTCCTCGAGGCCGATGTCGCGCTGCCCGTGGTCAAGGCGTTCGTCGCCCAGGTCAAGGAGCGCGCCCGCGGCGCCGAGGTCTCCCAGGCGCTGAACCCGGCGCAGCAGGTCGTCAAGATCGTCAATGACGAGCTCATCGAGATCCTCGGCGGCGAGACCCGGCGGCTCCGCTATGCCAAGAACCCGCCGACCGTCATCATGCTCGCGGGCCTGCAGGGCGCGGGCAAGACGACCCTGGCCGGCAAGCTCGCCCGCTGGCTGCGTGAGCAGAACCACACGCCGCTGCTGGTCGCCGCCGACCTCCAGCGGCCCAACGCGGTACAGCAGCTCTCGGTCGTGGCCGAGCGCGCGGGCGTCGCGGTCTACGCGCCCGAGCCGGGAAACGGCGTCGGCGACCCGGTCGCGGTGGCCCGCCAGTCGATCGACCACGCCAAGCGGCAGCAGCACGACATCGTCATCATCGACACCGCGGGCCGCCTGGGCATCGACCAGGAGCTGATGAAGCAGGCGGCGGACATCCGCGACGCGGTCTCGCCCGACGAGGTCCTGTTCGTCGTCGACGCGATGATCGGCCAGGACGCCGTCAGCACGGCCCAGGCGTTCATGGAGGGCGTCGGTTTCGACGGCGTCGTGCTGACCAAGCTCGACGGCGACGCCCGCGGTGGCGCCGCACTGTCGGTCCGCCACATCACCGGCAGGCCGATCATGTTCGCGTCCACCGGTGAGAAGCTCGAGGACTTCGACGCCTTCCACCCGGACCGGATGGCCTCCCGCATCCTCGACATGGGTGACATCCTCACCCTGATCGAGCAGGCCCAGAAGACCTTCGACGAGGCCGAGGCCGCCAAGATGGCGAGCAAGCTCACCTCGGGCGAGGGCTTCACCCTGGAGGACTTCCTCGAGCAGATGATGATGGTCCAGAAGATGGGCCCCATCAAGAACCTGCTCGGCATGATGCCCGGCATGGGGCAGATGCGTGATCAGCTCAACCAGGTGGACGACCGAGACCTCGACCGCATCGCCGCCATCATCCGCTCCATGACCCCCGCCGAGCGTCACAATCCGAAGATGATCGACGGCTCACGTCGTGCCCGTATCGCGAGGGGCTCCGGTGTGACGGTGACCGAGGTGAGCGGCCTGGTCACCCGCTTCTTCGACGCCCAGAAGATGATGAAGCGGATGGCCGGCGGCATGGGCATCCCCGGCATGCCCGGCGGTCGCAAGGGGGCCAAGGCCGCGCAGAAGAAGGCGGCCAAGGGACGCAGGGTCAGCGGTGACCCGCGCAAGGCGGCGCTCGGCAAGGCCGCCCCCGACAAGTCCGGCGAGCCCGCGGCCCCGGCGGGGAACGGCCTCCTCGGCAAGCTCGGTTCCCGGCAGCAGCTGCCTCCTGGCCTGGAGCTGCCGCCGGGCTTCGACCCCTCGAAGTTCAAGCTCCCCGGTCAGAAATGAGCGATGGCCCCTTCCACGCGCGTGCCAGATGGATCTGGGTGATCATCGTCGGGGGGTTCATCCTGGTGGCCGTGCTCGAACTGCTCGGGGTACGTCCGAAGTAGCGCTCCCACCACGGCATCCCGGCCGACGGATCGTACGGCGGGTACGCGGGCCGCGCGGGTGCTCCCGGGGGTGCGGGAATCTCCGGCGGCTGGGCGGCTCCCGGCAGGATCGGCGCCTCGGGCAGGACGGGGGCTCCGAGCCGCGAGGCGGTCCCCGGCGGGTCGAGGGTCTCCGGCGGGGCGGGTGCTTCCGGCCGCGCCGGAGCCCCGGGCAGGAGCGGGGTCTGAGGAGGCGCGGACGTTCCTCGTGGGACGTGAGACGGCCAGGGGACCCAGGGGACACCGTCGTGGCCGGTTCCCGGGGTTACGGCGGGGGGCGGGGCGGACGCCGGAGGTGCGTCGGCCTGACCGGCAGGGGTCGCCCTGATGGTCAGCACCGCTCCCAGCACGGTGATGGATCCGGTCGCGGTCAGCAGCAGAGATCTGAGGGTGGTTGCCACGGCGGCCATTTAGCGCAGCAGGCCGGACCCGCCGGGGGCCCGGACACACGTGGATTACCGAGATTTGCCCTCCGGCCGCCGCGGGGGATGGCCGCGGATTGGCCGGGCACCCCCGCGCGTCTGGCACAATGACATGTTGGAACATCGTGACACGTGGTTGCCCTCTCACTCCCGCGTGCCATGCCTGTCCCTCGATCGGTCCTCTCCTCGTGCCCCACTCGATGAGACACCGTTCACCCACGCTCTAATGCAGGAGAGACCACACCAGTGGCAGTCAAGATCAAGCTCAAGCGGCTCGGCATGATCCGCAACCCGCAGTACCGCATCGTCATCGCTGACAGCCGCACCAAGCGTGACGGCCGGGCGATCGAGGAGATCGGCCTCTACCACCCGAAGGAGAACCCCTCGCGCATCGAGGTCAACTCCGAGCGGGCGGCCTACTGGCTGGGTGTCGGCGCGCAGCCGACCGAGCCCGTCCTCAAGCTCCTCAAGCTCACCGGCGACTGGCAGAAGTTCAAGGGCGAGTCGGCTCCGGCTCCGCTCCTGGTCGCTGAGCCCAAGGCCGACCGCCACGCCGCCTACGAGGCCGCGGCCAAGGAGGCGCTGTCTCTGGAAGCCGCCACCACGCCGAGGAAGTCGACCCGCAAGGCGGCTCCCAAGGCTGAAGAGGCCCCCGCCGAGGCCCCGGCTGAGCCCACCGCGGCCGCCGAGGAGAAGCCGGAAGGCGAGGCCTGAGGTGCTTGAGGAGGCCCTCGAGCACCTGGTGAAGGGCATCGTCGAATATCCCGACGACGTCCAGGTTCACGCTCGCCGCATCCGTAGCGGGCGTGTGCTTGAGGTCCGGGTGCATCCCGAGGACCTCGGTAAGGTCATCGGCCGCGGTGGCCGTACGGCCAAGGCGCTTCGCACGGTCGTGAACGCCCTCGGCGACGGCAAGTACGTCCGGGTCGATCTGCTCGACCTGAACGAGGCCCGCTAGCCGCCGGACGCGTCCAATCGAGCGAACGGGCCACCCGCCCAGCGCGGGTGGCCCGTCTGCTTTCCACCGGCACCACTATGTGAGGAGGCGGGCGTGCAGCTCGTCGTAGGGCGGATCGGTCGCCCGCACGGACTCCGCGGAGACGTGTCCGTGGAGGTGCGCACCGACGAGCCTGACAGGCGCTTCGCCCCGGGCACCGCCCTGGCCACCGACCCCGCCTCGGCCGGCCCGCTGGTCGTCGAGTCCCGCCGCTGGCATTCGGGCATCCTGCTGGTCAGGTTCGAGGGCGTGAGCGACCGCGACCACGCCGAGGAACTCCGCGGCACCATGCTCGTCATCGACTCGGCGGACATTCCGCCGTCCGACGATCCCGACGAGTTCTACGATCACCAGCTCATCGGCCTCGCCGTGGTCAAGCCCGACGGCGAGCGGGTGGGCGAGGTGTCCGACGTGCTCCACCACGGCCAGGACCTGCTCGTCGTACGGCGTGGGAAGGCGGAGGTCTACGTGCCGTTCGTCAAGGCGCTGGTCCCGGTGATCGACCTTGAGAAGGGCATCCTCGTCGTGGACGCCCCGGCGGGACTGCTCGATCCGGACGAGATCGTCTGACATGCGCGTCGACGTCATCTCGATCTTCCCCGAGTACTTCGCCCCCCTCGACGTCTCCCTCATCGGCAAGGCCCGCGAGCGCGGCATCCTCGACGTCCGTCTCCACCAGCTCCGCGACCACGCCCACGACGTGCACCGCACGGTGGACGACACACCCTACGGGGGCGGCCCCGGCATGGTCATGAAGCCCGAGCCCTGGGGAGAGGCCCTCGACGAGGTCCTCGCCGCGGACCCCGTGGCCCTGCCGCGGATGATCGTGCCGACTCCCAGCGGTGTGCCCTTCACCCAGAAGCTGGCGATGGAGTACGCCGCCGAGCCCTGGCTGCTGTTCACCCCGGCCCGCTACGAGGGCATCGACTCCAGGGTGATGGCCGAGTACGGCGCGCGCATGCGGGTGGACGAGGTCAGCATCGGGGACTACGTGCTCGCCGGAGGCGAGGTGGCCGTGCTGGTGATGATCGAGGCCATCGGGCGGCTGCTGCCGGGTGTGCTCGGCAACGTCCACTCGGCCGTGGACGACTCCTTCGCGCCCGGCGCGATGGAGAACCTTCTCGAAGGCCCCGTCTACACCAAGCCGCCCGAGTGGCGGGGGCACGAGGTGCCGGAGATCCTGCTCTCCGGGCATCACGGAAAGATCGCCCGGTGGCGGCGGGACCAGGCACTGCGCCGTACCGCGAGGAACCGGCCCGAACTGCTGGCGGCGCTCGCCCCGCAGAGCCTGGACAAGCACGACAGGCAGCTCCTGTCCGAGCTCGACCAGCCCGGGACCGGACCCGTCGGCCAGGCTCCCTGACCGGTTCCGTCCCCTGGCCGACGGAGCCGATGCGGAGGCCGGCCCGGCCGCCCTGACCGGCTGATTTCCGATCGGTCGGGAAAATATGGCAGACTGAAGCGTTGCCGCCGACTGCCTTCCCGGCCCCCAGGCCGGTCTCGCCGCGGCGCACGCGCCGCCGGGTAGACGGTTCCGGCTCCGAGACACAGTCCACTTCAGCACGCGTGTCCATCACGACGCCGCTCCGTCGCGGCCGGATGGACCTCCGGGTGCGTTTAAAAATGAGGTACCACTGCCATGCACACGCTGATCAGCGAGCTCGAGAAGTCCGCGCTCCGCACCGACATCCCGAACTTCCGGCCCGGTGACACGCTCGAGGTCCACGTCCGGGTCATTGAGGGCAGCAGGTCCCGTGTCCAGGTCTTCAAGGGCTTCGTCCTTCGCCGCCAGGGCGGTGGCGCCCGCGAGACCTTCACGGTTCGCAAGGTCAGCTACAGCGTCGGCGTCGAGCGCACCTTCCCGGTGCACAGCCCGGTCATCGAGAAGATCGTCCTCGTGACCCGTGGCGATGTCCGCCGGGCCAAGCTCTACTACATGCGTGACCTGCGCGGCAAGGCCGCCCGTATCCGCGAGAAGCGCGAGGCCCGCTAGGCGCGCGGTAGTCGCCGCCCTGGCCCGCGCCCTCTTTTCCGGGGAGCGGGCCAGTCGCATGTAAGGAGGTTTGACCTCCTATGGCAATACGCATGGCTATGCGGTACCCCGTCACTCGACCACTTGGTGCCGCCCATCATCTAGGCTCGTCAGCGATGACTAGCGAAGACCGGGAGTACGGCGCAGTCTCGCGTCGACCTGTCGAGGACGAGGTGGACGTGGTCGCCGAAGACACCCAGAAGAACGCCAAGAGCGACAAGGGCAAGAAGAAGGGCTCCTTCTGGAAGGAGCTGCCTGTTCTGATCGTCGTGGCGGTGGTGCTCGCTCTCATAATCAAGACCTTCGTGATCCAGGCGTTCTACATTCCTTCGGAGTCGATGGAGAACACCCTCCTCACGAACGACCGGGTCCTGGTCAACAAGCTCGTCTACCGCGTCCGGGACATCGAACGCGGCGACGTGGTGGTGTTCTCCGGGGTCGACTCCTGGGATCCCGAGATCGTCCTTGAGGAGCCGTCCAACCCGGTCACGGGGTTCTTCCGCTGGGTCGGAACCGCCTTCGGCGTGGTCCCCGGCGAGAAGGACTACATCAAGCGGGTCATCGGCGTCGGTGGCGACACGGTGAAGTGCTGCGACGCCCAAGGCCGGGTGACGGTCAACGGGGTCCCCCTCGACGAGGACTACCTCTACCCGGGTGACGTGCCGTCCCAGAGGTTCTTCGAGGCCAAGGTCCCCGAGGGCCGCCTGTGGGTGATGGGCGACCACCGGTTGGTCTCCCTCGACTCCCGCTCCCACCTGGGCGATCCCGGCGGCGGGACGATCTCGGTGGACAAGGTGATCGGCCGGGCCTTCGTGATCGTGTGGCCGTTCTCCAGGGCCACGACCATCCCCATTCCCGATACCTTCGGTCAACCGGCTCTCAAGGCCGCCGCGGCCGTGGGAGGCGCGGCCCCGTTCCTCGCGGGCTTCGCAGGCGCCGTGCCGCTGGTGCTGTGGCGTCGTCGCCGGCGTTCAAGGCGGTAACCGGACCTCATGACCGTGGAACCCGAGGCTGACAAGAACAAGAAGTCCGGTAAGGGCGGCAACCTGCGCGAGTCGCTGTTCCTGCTGGTGTGCGGGGTGGTGGTGGCGCTGCTGTTGCAGGCCTTCGTCTTCCAGTCGTTCTGGATCCCGTCGGAGTCGATGGAGAACACCCTTCAGGTGGGTGACCGGGTGGTCGTCAACAAGCTGCACGGCGACGCCGAGCGTGGCGACATCGTGGTTTTCAAGGGCTGGAACGACGAGGACACCATCAAGCGGGTCATCGCGGTCGGTGGTGACACGGTGAAGTGCTGCGACGCCAAGAAGCGGATCACGGTCAACGGAGTGCCGCTCGAAGAGGGCTCCTACCTGTACCCCGGCGACTTCCCCTCGGGGGACGCGTTCGAGAAGGTGGTCCCCGCCGGGAGACTGTGGGTCATGGGCGACCACCGCACCGCCTCCGCCGACTCGCGCTCCTACGAGGAGCGGAAGGAGGAGGGCACGATCTCCGAGGACGACGTCGTCGGCCGTGCGGTGGCGATCTACTGGCCGTTCTCCAGGGCCACGATCCTTTCGAGGCCGGAGAGCTTTCTCAAGGTGAGATAGCGGTACCGAATGCACCGGAGGGGGCGTACTCTCTGGTCATGGTCGCTGTGTCACCCGAGGTGTCATGACGGTTGCGTTTCGCCCCAGGCCCAGCGTGGTCCGGCGCGATTTAGGGCTGTACGGCTACGAGCGGGCCCTTGACCGCCGCGGGCTCGGTCCCGTGGCAGGGGTCGACGAGGCGGGCCGTGGTGCCTGTGCCGGGCCTCTGGTGGTCGCCGCCGTGGTGCTGGGCGGCCGGATCGACGGCCTGGGTGATTCCAAGCAGCTGACGGCCTCCCGCCGTGAGTCGCTGTACGAGCGGATCACGGCGACCGCGGAGGCGGTGAGCGTGATGGTGATCCCGCCGGGTGAGATCGACGCCCGTGGTCTGCACAGATCCAACATCGACGGAATGCGCAGGGCCGTGGCACGACTTCCCCGTCAGCCCGGCTACGTTCTCACCGACGGGTTTCCCGTTCCCGGGTTGCCCATGCCGTCATTGGGGGTGTGGAAGGGAGATCAGGTCGCGGCCTGCATCGCCGCGGCCTCGATCGTGGCCAAGGTGACGCGGGACGAGATGATGGTCGCGTTGCACGAACGTCATCCCCGGTACGGATTCGCCGTGCACAAGGGGTATGGCACCGTCGATCATCGCAGGGCTCTCAGAACCTACGGTCCGTGTCCGGACCACCGCTTCTCGTTCTCGACGGTGGCACGGTCAGGAGCGGGCGAGGTGATGGGTGAGAATGAACTGGGGGCCGGTGCGTCTGATCGGGCGGGCCGGGGTGTGCGTTTAACAGGAGGACCGGTATGAGCGCAGAGGATCTCGAGAAGTACGAAACCGAGATGGAGCTGCAGCTTTACCGTGAGTACCGCGACGTTGTCGGCCTGTTCACATACGTCGTGGAGACTGAGCGGCGCTTCTATCTCACCAACTCCGTCGATCTCGACGTGCGGACCGCCGAGAACGGCGACGTGTTCTTCGACGTGAAGATGCAGGACGCCTGGGTCTGGGACATGTACCGGCCCGCGAGGTTCGTCAAGAACGTCCGCGTGGTGACCTTCAAGGACGTGAACGTCGAGGAGCTCGCCAAACCCGATCTGGAGATGCCGAAGGAGGGCTTCTCCTCCTGAGGGGCTTTGCGGCTTTTTGACCATTGCTGAGCGGTGAGAACGCTGTCCGCGGGGCCGGGGCGTCGTCCACAGGGGCGCCTGGTGTCCGGCCGGTTGTCCACAGAGTCCCGTTCGGCTCGTCGGGGGCGCGGTGAGCTGAGCGAAGGTCGGGAACCGGAGGTGGTTCCATGGCCGCGAAGGATGAGCTCGGCAGGTACGGCGAACAGGTCGCCGTCGACTATCTGCTCGCGCACGACCTGCAGATCCTGGATCGCAACTGGCGATGCCCGGACGGGGAGATCGACGTCGTCGCCCGAGAGGGGCGCACGCTCGTCGCGGTGGAGGTGAAGACCCGCTCCGGCCGCCGTCACGGCACCGCCTTCGAGGCGGTCACCGATGCGAAGATCGCGCGCCTGCGCATGCTCGTGGCCAGATGGGTCGCCGAGCACCAGGAGGGGTTCGACGCGATCCGCGTCGACGTCGTCGCCCTTGAGCGGTTCGCCGGGGATTTCGCCATCCGCCACGAGCGGGGGGTGTGCTGATGTCTCCTGGCCTGTCCTGGATCATTCGCTCCCCACATCCCACCCCGTGGGAGGTGAGGTGAGTGGCCGTCGCACGTACGCGCTGCGTCGCCCTGGTCGGGGTGACCGGCCGTCTCGTCGAGATCGAGGCCGACATCGGCAGCGGTGTCGCGGGTCTGCACCTGATCGGAATGCTGGACACCGCGCTGAGCGAAGCCCGCGACCGGGTCCGCTCCGCCCTGGTCAACAGCCGGTACGCGTGGCCCGACGCCCGGATCACCGTCAGCCTGTTTCCCGCCAGCCTGCCCAAGCGGGGCAGCCTCTTCGACCTGGCGATCGCGATGGCCCTGCTCGCGGCGGCCGGATTCGTGCCCGCGGCCAGGGTCGCCGAGCCGTTCTTCCTGGGTGAGCTGGGGCTCGACGGCTCGGTGAGGCCGGTGAGGGGCGTTCTCCCCGCGGTGCTGGCGGCCGTCGCCGCGGGTGCCCGCACCGTCGTCGTCCCCGCGCGCAACGCCGCCGAGGCGGGTCTCGTGCCGGGCGTGACCGTGATCCCCGCGACCACCCTGGGCGCGCTGGTGAGCGGGCTGCGAAGCGGCGAGCCGCCGGGAGGCGTCCTGGACGGCGCCGGAGACCCCGGTCACCGGGCCGCGCGCCCGCTTCCGTCGGGATGTCCCGGCGAGGCCGTCCCCGGGCACGACCTGGGAGACAGTGCCGCCGGTGGCGCCGAGGACGGCCCCGACCTGGGAGACGTCGCCGGGCAACCCGTCGCCCGCCGCGCGCTGGAGGTCTGCGCCGCCGGTGGTCACAACCTCTGGATGCTCGGTCCTCCCGGCACCGGCAAGACCATGCTCGCCGAGCGGCTGCCGACCCTGCTTCCGGCCCTGGAGTGGGATCAGGCCCTGGAGGTGACCGCCATACACTCGGTCGCCGGAGTGCTGCCCAGGGACCGCCCGCTGCTGGTCCGCCCGCCGTTCGTGGCGCCACACCACACCGCGACCGTCGCGTCCGTCATCGGTGGGGGCAGCGGGATGATCCGTCCTGGTGCGGTCTCGCTGGCCCACCGGGGAGTGCTCTTTCTCAAATTTTCCGGCTGAGGACGTCCGCAGATGGGCTGTGACCTGGGACTCAACATAGCGAACATGTCCGGGAAGTTGGTAGGTGACTCACTCCGTTATCTGGGGTTGTCAAGCGAACCAGCTGGTCAGAAGCTTGAAGGTCGTTAAGCCACGTAAGGCAAGTACGCTGACCGCGATCGCCTGCAACGGTGAAGGAGCCGCTCATGACCGCCGACCCAACGATGACCCGGATCGGCCAGGGGGTGGAGTTGCATCACCACCAAGGTCAGCGTGAAGCAGCTCGCGAGTTGTTCGCGCAGATCTGGGACGACATCGGCGGCGAGCAAGGCGACCCGCTGCATGTTTACGTCCTTGCCCACTCGATGGCCGATGTGCAGGACGACGTGCACCAAGAGCTGATGTGGGATCTGCGAGCGCTTGCCGCCGTCGGCCTGATCACTGATGAGCGGGTGGCGCAAGCCGGGGTGCCGCTTTCGGTGGCCGGCTTGTATCCGTCGTTGCACCTGAACTTGAGTGAGTGCTATTGCAAGCTGGGCGATCTCGGCCGCGCCCGTGAGCACCTCCAGCAGGCGCGGGCCGGGATCGGCGCACTTGGCGACGACGAGCATGGCCAGCTCATCAAGGAGGGCATGGAGTGGCTGGCCGAACAGTTGGGTGAGGCCATCTGACTGCGCCCCGGCGAATTCTCTGCACTAGCCGTTGATCTTCTTCGTGGATGCTTTGAGCCGGGGTGCCCTCAGGTCAGGAGGCCCAGGGTTTCGGGCGTTTCCCAGACTGTCAGCTGCCGCACTGACATGTCTGAAGCCCCTGAACGTGGGTGGTCGCTCGGATGAGTGATCGGCGTGGTGCTTGCCGCGCGCCCAGGGGGCCCAGCGCGAAGCGCTGGGCCCCCTGGGCATAGAGATCGGTCAGATGGTCGGGAAATCTGTCCCTCGTGTCCCTCAGGACGTTGCGGAGTGGCTTTGCTCGGTGAGCTGGACTTCGAGGTCAGCGATGCGTTTGTCGGCAAAGCGGACGTTGTCGCGGGCGGCGGACAGTTTCCCGGTCAAGGACCTGCCCTCGGCCGTCAGCTCACGGACTTGCCTCTTCAGGTTCCCGTTGTCGGTGATGATCCGGGCGATGTCTTCTTGGGACCATTCGCTCCGCAGGTCACGGACCTGCCCGATCAGCTCGGCGATCTGCTCGCGCTGGGCGAGGATCTCGGCGTGAGCGGTCTTGAGGGCGGCCTCGGTGTTCAGGGCCCGCTCGCGCCAGGACGCTTCGAGTTCGTCCTGGACGGCCTGGCGATCCTGGACGCGCCGGCCGGCGGCCTGGCTCACTGCCTCATCCACCAGAGCTCGGGCGCCGGCATGCTCATAAAGGAACGTGCGCGAGACGTCTGCGGTCCGCGCGACCGCGGCCATTGTGATGGGCGCCCTGGTTTTGATCATCTGGTCCAGGACGTCCTTGATCCGGTCCAGACCGGCTGCCGTCTTCTGCCGCCGGACCTCCAGGGCTCGGGAGGTCCGGGCGGCGGGAATGGTTGGGGCGGTCATTCGGTCATCTCCGGCAAGTCGCTGGTGTCGTCGTCGTGCTCATCGGCCAGGTCGCTGGCCCTGAAGGCGAGGCTCCAGAGCCGATGGAAGTAGTCCTGAGGACGTCGCAGGTCTAGCGCGAGCGCCTCTTCGAGCAGGCCAAGGGCGGCCAGGGCCTTCTCCAGGCCGTCGATCGCGTGGGCGGTGGGCTCGAAGACCTGGTGCAGGTAGTCGGCAGTCGCGTCGTCGGGGGCGCGTTCAGCGAGGGTCCGCCACTGTTCGGCCTTGCGGCGCCAGTAGAGGAGGTCGGCGCCGGACATGACGAACTTGTCGCAGTTGTGGCAGTCCATGTTCCAGGGGCAGGCGTCCCCGCGGACCACCGGCTGGAAGGTGCAAAAGCCGCCTTCGGCCGGTGTGCTGCGGCGGGCCAGGTCCAGGGCCATCGCCTCGGCGTCGGCCTTCGTCATGCCCTCGGCCGGGGAGACGAGGAGCTGACCGGGGTTGGCCGAGCCCGGGCCACCGACCCAGACCCGCTCCAGGACCTGGTCAAGTTCCGAGGAGGCAACCTTCGCGTAATGCTCCGCCATCCGCTGAGAGACCTGGCCAAGGTACTTCTTGATGTGATGCAGGCCGGCGCCGTGCTTGAGGAGATTGGTGGCCAGGGTGTGACGTGCCTGATGGGGGACCCAGGCGCCGATGTCGAGGTCTTCGAGCCAGCCGCTGAAGCCGGTGTGGAAGAAGGTGTAGGAAATCGAAACCGTGCCCTTCGGGTTGCGGCTGCGGGAAGGAAACAGGGCCAGCTCGGCCCGTTCTTTCGAGGTGGGCGGCCGGCCGTGACGGTCCTCGAATTTCTCGAGAGTGATCTGCTGGCGTTTCTGCAGCCGCAGGTAGAGGTTTTCAGGGATGCGGATCGCCTCGTCGAAGTTGCCGACCTTGGTCTGGTCGTGCCAGAGAAACGGAACGCGGCGGTGGATCGTGATGCAGTCCAACCGCAGCTTCAGCACCTCGTTCGCGCGGCGGCCGGTGAACACCAGGGCCTCCCAGGCATCGCGGAGCCCGTGGTTGTTCGGGTCGTAGCGGTCCGCCAGCATCTCCATGTTCGACTGGTCGGCCAAGGCTCGGGCGACCGGGTCGGGGAACGGGCGCCGGGCCTTGACGGTCGGCGCTCCGCCGGTCGGCAGCGCGACGATGAACTTCCTCGACAGTCCGATCTCCTCGGCCAGCCCGCTGTCCAAAGCGAAGCGCAAGATCACCCGAGCGTGGTTGAAGACGAAGCGGCCGGTGTTCTCGGTGACCGTGCTCGGCTTCCCCATATGACTGCGGACGCCCAGGGCGGGCAGGTTCTCGCGGATCCGTCGGTTGTGGTCAGCGACGAACCGCTCCATATGCTCTGCCTCCAGCAGTCGCGGATTGTGTCCGCCCTCGGGGGCTGTGATCTCCAGGAAGGCACCAAGTTCGACGCAGGAGCGCCGGTCGTTGTCAAGCGGGCCGGTGCTGCGGGGGCCCTTCGAGGATCGCAGCCGGTTGGCGAGATGCTCCCAGAGCAGGTCACGCAACCATCGCTGGGGAACGTCGGTGAGGTCCCAGTTGCTGTGCCGGTGGGGGAATTTGACCCCGAAGTGCTCGGTCTCGATGTAGCCAGCCTCCTTGGTCTCCTCCATGGTGAAGTAGACGATCCGCAGCTCGGTCAGGGCCTCGTGCAGGATGAAGCGCTTGCGGGAATCGAGCTGGCTGCGTTCCTCGGCGAGCTCGGTCAGCGAGCCGACGCGGCGTTCGCGGACCAGGTTCACCACCTGCTGGATCCACCAGGTGGGCCAGTAGGTATGGGCGGCTCGCTGGGTATGTGCGAACAGCGTCCACTGCAGCTCGGCTCTCACCAGCGGCGGCAACCCCTGAAGATTGATCGTGCCGGCCCGCGAGACGGGGTGTGTGGTCTTGCACCACTGCAGGAACACGGCCTTATCCCCGTAGAGAATCGGAACCGGGCGGCCGATCTTCTCGTAGCGGTTGAACCACCTCGGCGGCCGCAGAGCATCACCGGGGCGGCCCTCGGTGTCGTAGCGGATCTCGTGGACCCGGCAAAGCCCGAGCGGGCTGCTGGCCAGGGATTGGCAGGAGGAGACGATGCAGTCGCCGTAGCTGTGGAACGGCTCGGTTTGCGTCGCGAGCCAGTCCTCCAAGGCCAAAGTGGGCTGCGCGGCGAAGGCTTTCTTCCAGCGGCCGTGGTGGGCCAGACACAGCTCGAGACCGTGGTGGCGGGCCGGGCGGACCAGACAGATCCGGCAGACCGGGGGCTCGCCCGCGCGGCCGTAGAATTTCAAGGGCTTCGCCTCGCGCAGGAACTCGCGGCGCGTCAGTTGCGGGTTGGCCTGGAGGCCGCGTGCCCACTCCATCCTGTGGGGGTGGCAAAGATCGTGGTCGTTGCTGCGGGAGTGGTGGCACTCCTCCACCCGGCAGAGCCATCCGAAGACCGGGTGCTCGGCGGGGACATGGATCAGTGCCTCGCGAAAGAGCGGCTCGACGTGCGGGCCGCCGAGTAGAGCGGTCAGCACCTCCAAGCGGTCGCGTGTCTCCCGGCGCCGGACCCTATCGACGATGGTGTGCAGCGGCAGCAAGGTGTCGTTCACTGCATCTCACCCCACGCTGTCAGCAGGGCCGAGTTGAAGGCCGGGTCGTTGACATCGACATGCGCGTAGATCTCATCGATCGTCTGGGTCGAGGCCCAGCCGCCGGCGTCCCGGACGATGACGAGGTTGCCGTCCGCGGCATCCAGCACGGCATTGGCCCAGGTGTGGCGGAACATGTGCGGGCGGATCAGGCCGAGGCCGGCGCGGAAGCCGGCCCGCTTGAGCATCTTGCGGGCGCCCTCGGGTGCCCAGGGCAGTCCCTTGTCGGGCCCGTGCTGCTGGACCAGCAGCATCCCGTGGGCGGCGCCGCGCGGGTACTCGCTCATCATGTAGTCGAAGTAGGTGTGGATCATCGCCGGGCTGACCCGCTTGATCAGCCCGCCCCGGATCACTCCGCCCTCGAACTCCCAAGGCCACTTCGTCTTCGCGCGGGCGTCGGTTACCAGCCCGTCGCGGTGGCAGACATGCGCGTGCGGGGTGCGGCACTCGCCGCAGGAGGCGTTCTCGCGAAGGTGCAGGTCGGCGAGGTGGAGACCGCAGAACTCGCCGATCCGGAGGCCGCCGTCGCTCAGCCACTCCACGGTCATGCGGTCGCGGGCCGAGTTCACCTCCTCCAGCAGGACCTCACGAGCTCCGTCCGGCAGCATCTTCTTGTGCCGGCGCCGCAGTTCCTTCGGCGCGAGCGGGTTCGCGTCCATGCTCCGCTTGAGGTGGCCCAGCAGAGCACGGTCCTTATCCCGCTGCGTCGGCAGCCGCTCAAGAGCCAGGGCCTCAGCGAGTGCCGTGTTCACGCCCAGCTCGGCCTGCCGCAGGTAGAAGCCCTTCAGGCAGGCTGCGGCACCCCGCAGAGCATCGTTTTGATACGGGCGCTTGCCCACCCGCCACGGAGATCCGTAGGGCATCGAGACTTTCGCCCCGACCGCCTTCATATACCGCTGAAGATCGCGGAAGCCCACGGTCTCAGGCGTCAGCCCCTCGTACTCCAGCCACCGCAGGTGGTCGACGAGCAGATACGCATACGTCCGGTCCGAGCCCCTGCCCGCGAACAGAGCGAGGTACCGCTCCGCTGCCGGATGAAGCCCGCTCGTCGAGTCGAAGATGGTGTACGAACGGCTGCCGTCTCGATGCCGCACCTTCTGAACCCTGAGCTGCCCCATCGCCAGTCTCTGTGCCACATGACCTCCATGCCGACTGCGCTGACATCGCGAACATAACGACGTCGGTCGGCAAACGAGGTCGTGATGTCCCAGGTCACTGCCTCAACGGACATCACGAACAGCACTCTCACAGGCCGGAAAACTCGATGAGGCCCCCGAGTTCTCGACGACCGTTCTCGACGCGCTCAGGCAGCCGCTCGAATCGGGCCGGGTGACGGTCTCCAGGGCGCTGGGGGCGGTGACCTTTCCCGCCAGGTTCGCGCTGGTGCTGGCGGCCAACAGGTGCCCGTGCGCGCGGCCCGCCACCCCCAAGGATCCGTGCGTGTGCGCTCCCGCCGCCCGCCGCCGCTATCTCGCCAGGCTCTCCGGCCCGCTGCTCGACCGGGTGGACGTCAAGGTCAGCCTCTTCAGGTCGACCCGGCGCGAACTCCTCGCCGACCGCCGCTTCATCGAGCCCAGCAGGGTGGTGGCGGAGCGGGTGCTGCTCGCCCGTGAGCGCGCCGCCAAGCGGTTCGCGAACACGCCGTGGCGCTGCAACGCGGAGATGCCCGCCCGCGCCCTCCATGCCGAATACCGGCCGCCGCCCGCGGCGATGTCACCGCTGCTCCGGCATCTCGACAGCGGCCTGCTGAGCGCCCGGGGTCTTGACCGGATCATCAAACTGGCCTGGACCCTGGCCGATCTCGCCGGCAAGGACCGGCCGGAGCCGCACGAGACCAACTCCGCCCTCGGGCTGTGGCTGGGGGAGGAACGTTGAACGACAGGCTCGCGCGGCTCACCCTGACGCGCCTGGCAGAGCCGGGTGACACCGCGATGGGCGCGCTCGTCGCCCTACGCGGTCCACAGGCCGCCGTCGCCCTGGTCCGGGAGGGCGCCGCGGACGCGGATTTCACCCGATGGTTCGCCGACACCCACGGTCGCCCGGCTGGAGGCCCCGGTCCCCGCGACGGGGGCTCCGGTCCGTACGGCGGGAATCTGTACGACAGGGGCCCGGACCGGCGTGGGGGAGGGGCCGGCGCGTCCGATGGTGCCTCAGCCGGCGCCTCAGGGGCGGGCGGTGGCAGGAGGGCCGGGTGGGACGGGCGGCTCGCGGGCAGGTTCGACCGGATGGTCGCGTCCTGGGCGGCCCGGCTGAAGACGGCCGACCCCGAGCGTGATCTGGCCGAGGGCGAGCGGATAGGCGCCAGGCTGGTGATTCCCGGCGACGCCGAGTGGCCGAGCCAGCTGGATGACCTGGGAGACTCCCGGCCCCATGCGCTCTGGCTGCACGGCGACGCCGACCTGCGATTCTCCTGCCTCAGGTCCGTCGCGGTCGTCGGTTCCCGGGCCGCCACGCCATACGGCACGCACGTGGCGGCGGAGCTCGGGGCGGGGCTGAGCGAGAGGGGATGGGGGGTCGTCTCCGGCGGCGCCTACGGCATCGACGGTGCCGCCCATCGCGGTGCGCTCGCCGGCGAGGCACCGACGGTCGTCGTGCTCGCCTGTGGCGCCGACGTCGCCTATCCCAGCGCGCACCAGCAGCTGTTCGCGGCCGTTCGGGCGCAGGGGGTGCTGGTCAGCGAATGTCCCATGGGCGCGCACCCGACCCGGCCGAGGTTTCTGGTCAGGAACCGTCTCATCGCGGCCCTGTCACGGAGCACCGTGGTCGTCGAGGCCGCCGTGCGCAGCGGGGCGCTCAACACCGCCGGGCACGCGGTCGCGCTCAACCGGCAGCTGGCCGCGGTGCCGGGCCCGGTGACCTCGGATGCTTCGGCGGGGTGCCATCGGCTGATCCGCCAGGGCAAAGCCATCTGCGTCACCGGTGCCGAGGAGGTGATCGAGCTCGCCGGAACGATGGGCACCGACCTGGCCCCAGAGACGCGCGGGCCGGTGCTCCCCCGTGACCGGCTCGACCCGGAGAGCAGGAAGGTCGTCGAGGCCATGCCCACCCGGATCGGCATGGGTCCGGCGACGATAGCCGTCGCCGCGGGCGTCGACCTGGAGACCGTGCTCTCCTGCCTCGGCGGCCTGGCCGCCGCGGGCTACGTCGAGCGTGTCTCTCAGGGCTGGCGTCTCCGCGCCGATCGCCCTTTCGGCGGATAGCCTTTTCCCCGGGCAGGGAGGGCGGGAGGCCTGCCCGGGGAAAAGGCCGCCTCGGCATCCGTCAGGGACGAGCACCGGCGTGCCCATCGGCGATCACCGCTGCGCGGGACGGCCGGCGAGATCCCGGCCGGGCCACAGTGGGAGCAGGCGGACCTGGCCGTGACCGAGGAGGAGCAGGGGGTCGAGATAGGCGCGGTCGCGGAGCAGCCCCCAGTGCAGGCAGGCGGTGGGGCAGTGCCCGGGGACGTCCTGGAGGACGCCGATCACCTCGCCGGTGGCCACCGCCCGCCCGCGTCCCACCGAGGGCTGGACGGGCAGGTAGGTCGTCCGCAGGCCGCCGGAGTGGAGCACGGTCACCACTCCACGGTCCGCGAGCGGGCCCGCGTAGCCGACCGTTCCGGCTCCCGCGGCACGCACCTCGGCTCCGGGCGACGCGGCGAGGTCGGTGCCCCTGTGGCCGGCCAGCCACGGCTGCGCCGGTGGCGCGAACCCCCTGAGCACCCGTGGTCGCCCGGCGAGCGGCCATCCCCAGAGTGGAGAGGGGGCGGGCGCCTCGCCCGGACGCGTCGCCCCCGCCATGCCGAGCGTGGCCTCGCGGCCGGTTGCTCCGCCGGTTTCTCCGCCGGGGGATGCGAGGGGGGTCGCGTGGTGGGCGCCGGCTGCCGGAGTGGCCAGGATCAGCGAGCAGAGCACGGCTCGCAGTCCGATGGCGGAGAAGGGGCTCATGCCTGTGAGCATGCGGACCAGTGGTGCGTCGGGTATGGGCCGAACTGGATTCTGTGGATAGGCGGCCGAGGATGTGGAGGGATCGCGTGGCCGAAGAACGTATTCGCGAGCTGGCGGCCGAGGTGGGGGTCGAGCTGCCGCCGGTACGGGTGACCGGGGATGATCCGGTGCTGCCTTCCGTCTTCCGGGTGGGCGCCGCCGCCGCCGTCGCCGTCGGAGCCGCCACCGCGGCGGCCGCGGCGCTCGGGGGAGGCGGACGTGAGGCGGCGGTGGACGTACGGGAGGCGGCAGCGGCCTTCAGGGACGAGCGTCACTTCAGGATCGACGGAGTCGCCGGGGAGCTGTGGGCCCCCCTCTCGGGTGACTACCGCGCCGCCGACGGCTGGGTCCGGTTGCACGGTAACTTCGACCACCACCGGGACGCGGCTCTCGCGGCGCTGGGGCTTCCCCCGGCCGCGGGCAGGGACGCCGTCGTGCGCGCCTGCGCCGGCCGGGCCGCCGTCGAGGTCGAGGAGTCGGTGACGGCCGCGGGAGGATGCGCCGCGGCCATGCGCAGCCGTGCCGAATGGGGCGAGCACCCCCAGGCCCGCCAGGTCGCCAGGTCGCCGCTCGTCGGCCTGACCCGGTTCGGAGACTCCGGCGGTGGGCGGACCCGTGCCCCGAGGAGGGGAGAAGGGCGGCCGCTGGACGGGGTTCGGGTGCTCGACCTGACCAGGGTGATCGCGGGGCCGGTGGCGACACGCACGCTGGCGGCCCACGGCGCCCAGGTGCTCAGGGTGGGCGCCGGGCACCTTCCCGAGGTGCCGGGGCTGGTGATCGGCACCGCGTTCGGCAAGCGGTCCTGTCACCTCGACCTGAGGACGACGGCCGGGAGCGCCGCGCTGCGCGACCTGGTGGCCGGGGCGGACGTGCTCGTGCAGTCCTACCGGCCGGGGGCTCTCCAATCGCTGGGGTTCGGCCCCGGGGAACTGGCGGCGATCAGGCCGGGGATCGTCTGCGTGGACGTCTCGGCGTACGGGGGACGTGGGCCGTGGGCGCTCCGGCGCGGGTTCGACAGCCTGGTGCAGATGGCGTGCGGCATCGCGCACGAGGGCGGTGACGGATCGCGGCCGCATCCGCTTCCCGCCCAGGTCCTCGACCACGCCACCGGCTACCTGGCCGCTTTCGGGGCGATGGCCGCCCTGCTCCGCCGGTCCGCCGAGGGAGGCTCCTGGAGGGTTGAGCTCTCCCTGGCGGGGACCGCGCGATGGCTGGACGGCCTCGGCCGGATCGACGGCGCGGCCACCCCGGAGCCGGACGTCACCGATCTGATCGAGGAGATGGACAGCGCCTTCGGCCGCCTGACCTATCTCCGGCCCCCCGGCACCGTCGGTGGCGTCTCGCCGTACTGGTCGAGCCCGCCTCCGGAGAACGGCGAGCACCCGCCCGCCTGGTGGTGAGGTGGCCGCGCGGGGCATCGCGATCACCGTGTCGAAGTGCCGGCGGAGTGGCGGAGCGGAGAGAGGCCGATCCAGGCGAGCGTGGTCAGCACCCCGGCCGCGGAGATCCACAGCACCGGGCGAAGTCCCAGCAGTTCGCCGAGCAGGCCGCCGGTCAGGCTGCCGAGGGTGACGACGCCCTGGACCACGAAGGACGTGGTGGCGTTGACCCGGCCGCGCAGCTCGGCTGGGGCCTCGCGCAGGGTGATGGCGCCCATGCAGACGGCGAAGGCCACGACGGCCATGCCGGAGGTCATCGCGCTGGCGGACATGAGCAGGAAGCTGCGCCACACCGGGCCGTCGGCGAGCGCCGTGACCGCGTAGTCGACCGGGAAGAGCAGGGTGGCGCAGACCAGCATCCGGTTCTCACCGAACCGTCTGGTCAGGCGCGGCACCACGGCGGCACCGAGCAGGCCGCCGATGCCGAAACAGGCGGTGATCGCGCCGACCAGGCCCCCGGGCAGGTCGAGCACGTTGAGCGCGTAGATCACGAACAGCGCCATGTACACGCCGCCGAAGAAGTTGATCGTCGCCCCACTGCCGCAGAGCGCGCGGAGCGCCGGGTGCCGGGCCACGGTGTCCAGGCCCTCACGGATCTCGGCCCAGATGCCGCGCGGGGGAGCGGGGGTGTGGGTCTCCGGCGTGTTGATCCCCCGGATCAGGAACGCCGAGAGCAGGAAGGACGCCGCGTTGACCAGGATCGCGAACGGCGCGGTGATCAGCTGGACGAGCAGCCCGGCGAGGCCGGGGCCGCCGACGCTCGCCACGGCGAAGGCCGACTGGAAACCCGCGAGCGCCTCGGTCCGCTGGCTCTCGTGGACCACGGTGGCCAGGTGCGGGAAGTTGACCGTCCTGAAGATCACTGAGCAGGTGCCGACCACGAAGGCCACCGTGATCAGCCATGGCACGGTCAGCAGCCCGATGATCCAGGCCGCCGGGATGGTGGCCATGGTGGCGGCCGAGATCAGGTCGCAGGCGATCATGACCGGCCGGTGCCGCCTCAGCCGGTCGGCGAGGGCACCCGCCTGGAGCCCGATCAGCAGGTAGGGCAGCGAGGTCGCGGCGGTGAGCATGCCCATCTGGACGGGGGAGGCGCCGAGCAGGACGGCGGCGGTCAGCGGCACCGCCAGCCGGGAGACCTCGGCGCCGGTCTCGGTGACGGCACGGGCGGAGAGCAGGAGCCGGTAGTCGCGCTGCCTCCTGAGCGGCACCGGCTGGAACACGGAGGTCACGTCGTCCTCCGGAAACTGCGAAGGGAATGCTTCATAATTGTGAAGGTAGTCCTTCATAGTTATGAAGGCAATGTTTCATATTTGGAATGGGTACGGTCTGCACATGACCGAGGTACGGAAGCACAGGTCCCTCACCGATCCCACGGCGATGCGCGCGCTGGCCCACCCCGCGCGGCTCGCGATCCTCAACCGGCTCCACGCCGAGGGGCCCTGCACCGCGACCGAGGTCGCCGAGGTCGTCGGGGTCACGCCGAGCGCGGCCAGCTACCACCTGCGCATGCTCGCCAAGTACGGCTTCGTCGAGGACGCGCCCGCGCGCGGCGACGGCAGGGAGCGGCTGTGGCGCTCCAGTTCCGTGGGCCTGAGCGTCACTCCCGATCCGGAGGACGGCCCGGACGTGCGCAGCGCCAAGGAGTTCCTGATCAAGGCCCTACGGGACCAGGCGGCGGACGAGGTGACCCGGGCCATGGAGAACATGGAGCGGGAGTCCCGGGAGTGGCGCGGGGCCGCGGTGTTCAACCGCGCCGTCCTGCTGGTCGACGCCGATGAGCTGAAGCGGCTGAACGAGCGGATCGATGAGCTGCTCGCCCCCTACAAGACCACCGTCAGAGACCGGGCGGACGCTCCGTCCGGGGCCCGGATCGCCGAGGCGCAGATCAACCTCTTTCCCCGGGTCCGACGCCGGCCACACGGCCTCCCCCGTGACGCGTAAGGGGCGCTTGACGACCGAAGGTCAGGGAGAGGCCCGGTTACGGGTACAATTTTTGGTGGCCCATTCGTCATGGGCCGACTTCGCATGCCCCGTCAAGAGCCAAGATCCCTCGGTCCGGGTGAGAGCCCGGCTGGATCCGGTTCGGGGCATCAGGGCGACAGCCGCAGGTTGTCGCGGCCAACCGAGAACAGCGCCCAGAGATGGGCGCCCCGATCTGGAGGACAATCAATGTCCACCCCCGTCGTCACCATGCGACAGCTGCTCGAAAGCGGCGTGCACTTCGGCCACCAGACCCGTCGCTGGAACCCGAAGATGAAGCGCTTCATCTTCACCGAGCGTAACGGCATCTACATCATCGACCTGCAGAAGTCGCTGGCCTTCATCGACAGGGCCTACGACTTCGTCAAGGAGACCGTCGCGCACGGCGGCACGATCATGTTCATCGGCACGAAGAAGCAGGCCCAGGAGGCCATCGCCGAGCAGGCCGCCCGCGTCGGCATGCCGTACGTCAACCAGCGCTGGCTGGGTGGCATGCTCACCAACTTCTCCACCGTGCACAAGAGGCTCCAGCGCCTGAAGGAGCTGGAGGAGCTCGACTTCGACAACGTGGCCGCCTCGGGGCTCACGAAGAAGGAGCTCCTCATGCGCCGTCGTGAGAAGGAGAAGCTCGAGCGCACCCTCGGCGGCATCCGGGACATGTCCCGGATTCCCAGCGCCGTGTGGGTCGTCGACACCAAGAAGGAGCACATCGGGATCAGCGAGGCTCGCAAGCTTCACATCCCGGTCGTGGCCATCCTCGACACCAACTGTGACCCCGACGAGGTCGACTACCCGATCCCGGGTAACGACGACGCCATCCGCGCCGTCGGCCTGCTGACCCGCGTCGTCGCCGACGCCGTCGCCGCCGGTCTGATGGCCCGCGCCGGTGCGGGCCGTGGTGGCGACGACAAGCCGGCCGTCGCCGGTGGCGCCGAGCCGCTGGCCGAGTGGGAGCAGGAGCTGCTGGCCGGTGGCGCCGAGAGCGCCCCGGCCGCCGAGGCCGAGGCCGAGGTCGTGGAGGCCCCTGCCGAGACCGAGGCCGCGGAGGCTTCCGCCGAGACCGCCGAGGCCGAGACCGACGAGAAGCAGGCCTAGGTCATCTCCGTACGGCCTGGCCGTACGACCCGCAAGACCCTTCCGGGTGGGTGCCGCTCAGTCGGGGGCACCCACCCGATCCACGACGATTCCCACGAGGAAAAGACAATGGCTTCCGTGAACATGGCCGACGTCAAGCGGCTTCGTGAGCTGACCGCCGCCGGCATGATGGACTGCAAGAAGGCTCTTGAGGAGTCCGAGGGCGACTTCGACCGCGCGGTCGAGCTCCTCCGTCTCAAGGGTGCCAAGGACGTCGGCAAGCGTGAGGCGCGCACCGCCTCCAACGGCCTGGTCGCCCTGGAGCAGGACAGCGACTCCGCCGCCGCGCTGCTGGAGCTCAACTGCGAGACCGACTTCGTCGCCAAGGGCGAGCGTTTCCAGGAGCTCGCGGCCCAGGTGGTCAAGCACGTCCTGGCTTCCAGGCCGACCGACGTGCCCTCGCTGCTCGAGTCCGAGCTCGACGGCAAGAGCGTCAAGACGCACCTCGACGAGGCCAACGCCGCGCTCGGCGAGAAGATCGAGATCCGCCGGTTCGCCGTGCTCGAGGGCGGTTTCATCGGCTCCTACATGCACAAGACCGACCCCCAGCTTCCCCCGGCGGTCGGCGTGCTCGTGCAGCTCGACACCCCGAACGCCGGTGTCGCCAAGGACATCGCGCAGCACGCCGCCGCGATGGCCCCGAAGTACCTCAGCCCCGCCGAGGTCCCGGCCGACGTCATCGAGAAGGAGCGCGCGCTCTTCGAGGAGATGACCCGCGAGGAGGGCAAGCCCGAGGCAGCCATCGGCAAGATCGTCGATGGTCGCATCAACGGCTGGTACAAGGACTTCACCCTTCTTGAGCAGTCCTTCGTCAAGGACAACAAGAAGTCCGTCGCGAAGTTCGCGGACGAGAATGGTGTCAAGGTCCAGGCCTTCGTCCGCTTCAAGGTTGGCCAGGCCTAATTCCAGACACCCGCTCTTTACGCAGAGCACCAAACGAGGAGGCCGCCGCCGTGCAGGAGAATCCAGGACCCGCCACGTCGGCGGTTTCTTCGTACTCGGATCCGCTTCGCTGGAAGCGGGTGATGTTGAAGCTGTCCGGCGAGGCGTTCGCCGGTGGCGAGCCGCTGGGCATCGACCCGGCGGTCGTGGGTCACCTCGCGGACTCGATCGCCGAGGCCGTCCGAGGTGGCGTCCAGGTCTCGGTGGTCGTGGGCGGCGGCAACATGTTCCGGGGTGCCGCCCTCTCCGAGCGCGGCATGGACCGGGCGAGGGCCGACTACATGGGCATGCTCGGTACGGTCATCAACTGCCTGGCCCTCCAGGACTTCCTGGAGAAGCGGGGTGTCGACACCCGCGTCCAGACGGCCATCACCATGCAGCAGGTCGCCGAGCCGTTCCTGCCCCGCCGTGCCATCCGTCACCTGGAGAAGGGCCGAGTGGTCATCTTCGGGGCGGGGCTCGGCTCGCCGTTCTTCTCCACCGACACCTGCGCCGCGCAGCGAGCGCTGGAGATCGGTGCCGAGGCTCTGCTCAAGGGCACCCAGGTGGACGGCGTCTACGACGCCGACCCTCGTAAGAACCCCGATGCCGTCCGGTTCGACCACCTCGAATATGGTGAGGTGCTGACCCGCGGACTGGGGGTCATGGACGCCACCGCCATCAGTCTGTGCATGGACAACAACCTTCCCATCGTGGTCTTCGACCTCATGGGTGAGGGCAACATCCTGCGGGCCGTGCGCGGTGAGAAGATCGGCACGCTGGTAAGTCCGGCACGTTAGGGAACGAGCCCGACGTAGCGAGCGGAGTGGTGCGTGAGGTAGGTGCGTGCCGCGAAGTGAGTGAGGAGTGGTGAGTGACCAGGAGACAGGGAGCGAGCCCGACGTAGCGAGCGGAGTGGTGCGTGAGGTAGGTGCGTGCCGCGAAGTGAGTGAGGAGTGGTGAGTGACCAGGAGACAGGGAGCGAGCCCGACGTAGCGAGCGGAGTGGTGCGTGAGGTAGGTGCGTGCCGCGAAGTGAGCGAGGATGGTGAGTGACCGAGAAGACAGGGAGCCGCTGTGATCGACGATACTCTCCTCGAAGCCGAGGAAAAGATGGACAAGGCCGTGTCGGTGGCGAAGGAAGACTTCGCAGGCATCCGCACCGGTCGGGTCACCCCGTCGATGTTCAACAAGATCAGCGCTGAGTACTACGGGACGCCCACCCCCATTCAGCAGCTTGCCTCGTTCCACGTGCCCGAGGCGCGCATGGTCATCATCCAGCCTTTTGACAAGAGCTCGATGGCCGCGATCGAGAAGGCGATCCGCAACTCGGACCTCGGTGTGAACCCTGGTAACGACGGAGCGGTGATTCGGGTGGCCTTCCCCGAGCTGTCGGAGGAGCGCCGCAAGGAGTACATCAAGGTCGCCAGGAACAAGGCGGAGCACTCCAAGGTCTCCATCCGTAACATTCGTCGTAATGCCAAGGAGATCCTGGACAAGCTGGTCAAGGATGGCGAGGCCGGTGAGGATGAGGTACGCCGGGCGGAGAAGGAGCTTGACGACCTCACCCAGAAGCATGTCGCCAAGATTGACGAGCTGCTCAAGCACAAGGAATCTGAGCTGCTTGAGGTTTGATCCATGATCCTTGTCCCGCGCGGGGGCTCCGTGCGGGACAAGGATTTTGTGTATGTATGAAAGTAGGACCCCCTGTGGAACCCGTGGCGGGCAGTAGCCGTACCGGCCGGAATCTCCCCGCTGCGGTGGCGGTAGGTCTCGCCCTGGCGGCGGTCACCATAGCCTCCCTCTACTTCGTAAAGGTGCTCTTCCTCGTCGTGGTGATCGCGGCGGTGGGCGTCGGAGTGACGGAGCTGGTCAGGTCGTTCGAGGCCAGAGACATCAGGATCCCGCTGATCCCGGTTCTGGCCGGCATGGCCGCCATGCTGACCGGCGCCTACTGGGGCGGGCCCGCCTGGCTGGTCGGCGTCTTCGCGATGACCGTGCTGGTGTTGATGATCTGGCGGATGTTCCTGGGCACCGAGAACTACGTCCGCGACATCACCGCGACCATCCTGGTCGTTGTCTATCCCTCCCTGCTCGCGGGGTTCGTGGCGCTGCTTCTCGCCCACCCGACCAAGGGCGCGGACCTGGTGCTCGTCTTCATCGCCACCACGGTCGCGAGCGACATCGGTGGATATTTCGCTGGGATATCCCTTGGCAGGCACAAGATGTCCCCGACGATCAGTCCGAAGAAGACCTGGGAGGGCTTCGCCGGGTCGGCACTGGCCTGCATGGCCGTGGGCGGCTGGCTGGTGGCGTGGCTGCTGAAGGACGACATCTGGAAGGGTGTCCTCATCGGCGCGGTCGTGGTGGTCTTCGCCACCCTCGGTGACCTGGTCGAGTCGGTGATCAAGCGCGACCTCGGCGTCAAGGACATGAGCAGCGTGCTCCCCGGCCACGGTGGCATGATGGACCGCCTCGACTCCCTCGTCGTGGCGCTGATTCCGGTCTGGGTGCTGTTCACCCTGCTGCTGTGAAGAGGCTCATCTCGTCCCGGTGAGCCTGGTCGCCGACAGGCGCGGAAGTACCGCCCGGTAGCCCTCGGCCGAGACCAGGTTCAGCTCGTCCGGCGTGATCGGGATGAGCCAGAGCCACTGGACGGAGTCCCCGCCGAAGGAGAAGCCCGACAGGTCGGGCAGCCCCGGCAGCCCGGTCAGCATCATGATCCCGCCGTAGGCGGAGCCGAGCGGGAAGGTCTCCGGCCGGTGGTACCACCTGGCGGTGTGGCCGTGGCCCAGCCAGGTGACCGAGTGCCAGGGGTACTGTCCCAGCCACAGGAAGAGCCGGGCCGCGTCACGGGCGTCGCCGGGGGAGGCGACGGCGAGCTCCACCCGGGCGTAGGCGTCGGGCCGGTCGATGTACTGCTCGACGGTGGGCATCCGCTGGCAGCTCATCCCGACGGTGGACAGGATCGTGTACTCCCTGCCCCGCTCCGGCGGTCGCTCGGTGATGCCCACCGTGGGCATCCGCTCGCCCCCGGCGTCCCAGAACCGGCCCGCGGTGCCGACCCCGCGGTCCAGATGGCCCATCACGAACTGCTGGAACGACGCCCAGGCGCCGTCGCCGCCTCGCCATTCCCAGTAGGCGCGGGCCTTGGCGATCCGGGAGGCCAGGCCGTCATGGGCCTCCTCCAGCGACCAGGCGAGCGGGGACTCGCCCAGCGCGTCGCGGCAGTAGCCGGGCATTCCCCGGTGCATGTCCGCCCAGCCGGGAATGACCGCGAGCAGCTCTTCGTTCTCGTACAGGGCGACGCCGTCGCCCTCCTCGAACCACAGCGCCCGCAGCGTGCCCAGGGGGCCTCTGCCGTCAGGGTGCCGGGTGTTCGCCCTGGGGGCGGTCGGCGGGAGTGCGGAGTCCAGGCGGTCCTGGTCGAGCCCCTCGGGAGCGGGGCCGTGATTGGCCAGCCAGACGGCTCCGTGCACTTCCCCCTGCGACCCGCACAGGTAAGCTACCGAGGAAGTCTCGTCGCGTTCGACCACCAGGGTGCGGCTCCCGTAGGGATTGACGTCGGTGAGCACGACCTCGACGCCGTCTCCCCGCTCTCCTGTGGGGCGGTTTGTCGCCATACCTCCGGACTCTAGATTACGGTCGGGCACCGCTTCGAGTATTCGCGTAACCGTCGAGAGAAGGCATTGGACGTGTCGACTGCCAGCCCGTCCGGGACCCCCGTACCCGGCCAGCTCACCTTTGTGGCGCCGCGCCGGGCCAAGCCCGCCCGTCACCTGGCCGACCTGACCATGGCTGAGCGCCGGGCGGCGGTCGCCGAGCTGGGCGAGAAGCCGTTCCGTGCCGACCAGCTCTCCCGGCACTACTTCGAGAAGCTCAACGGCGACCCCGCGCTGATGACGGATCTTCCGGCCGCCGCCAGGGAGAAGTTCGCCGCCGCGTTCTTCCCCAGCCTGCTGACCTCCGTCCGGGAGATGACCACCGACGCCGGCACCACCCGTAAGACGCTGTGGCGGCTCTTCGACGGCGCGCTGGTCGAGTCGGTCCTGATGCGCTACAGCGACCGCACGACCATGTGCGTGTCCTCGCAGGCGGGCTGTGGCATGAACTGCCCGTTCTGCGCCACCGGACAGGCGGGCCTGACCCGCAACATGACCACCGCCGAGATCGTCGAGCAGGTCGTCGCCGGAGCGCGGGCGCTGGCCGCCGGTGAGGTTCCCGGCGGTCCCGGGCGGGTCAGCAACGTGGTCTTCATGGGCATGGGCGAGCCGCTGGCCAACTACAAGGCCGTGGTCGGCGCCGTCCGCCGCATGGTCGAGCCCGCGCCCGACGGCCTGGGCATCTCCGCCCGGGGCATCACCGTCTCCACGGTCGGCCTGGTTCCGGCGATCGGCAAGCTCGCCGGGGAGGGGCTGCCGGTGACGCTGGCGCTCTCGCTGCACGCTCCCGACGACGAGCTCCGCGACACCCTGGTGCCGATCAACACCCGGTGGAAGGTCGCCGAGGTCCTCGACGCGGCCTGGGACTACGCGGCCAGGACCAAGCGCCGGGTCTCCATCGAGTACGCGCTGATCAAGGACATCAACGACCAGGAGTGGCGGGCCGACCTGCTCGGCAAGCTGATCAAGAACAAGCTCGTGCACGTCAACCTGATCCCGCTCAACCCGACCCCGGGTTCCAAGTGGACCGCCTCCCGGCCCCAGGACGAGCGGGCCTTCGTCCGGCGCCTGGAGTTCCACGGTGTGCCGGTGACGGTCCGCGACACCCGCGGCCGCGAGATCGACGGCGCCTGCGGCCAGCTCGCCGCCGCCGAGTAACCCCCCTTTTCCTTACGGCTGCGCCCCCGAGGCGCCGACCGCCGCCCGGCGCACTCCCGCCGGGCGGCGCTCCTCTCCCGTCCGCGCTCCCCGCCGCATCGTCGTCCGGCGCGGCGCGGCTCGTTCGGACCTGGTGACGGCCATGTCGATCCGGTCAGCGCATCGCCGTGCGGCCCGGCCTGACCCGGATGGATCCCCACCCCGCCCGGCATGTCCACGCTCGATGTCACGTCACGCATGCGGTCACGGCCTATCCGGACCAAGCGTCGAGAAAAGCATGCCGCCAAACGCCACGAGTCGAAGCTCGGTAGTCGTTCAGGGGTTCAGGCGGCGGAGGCGCACGTAGAGGGCGAGGCTCGCGGCGGTCCAGAAGAGGGTGGCGGCGGAGATAGGGAGGAGGACCGTGTCGAGCAGGCCGTCGTTGGCGGCGCGCATCCAGGGCATGATCGGCACCGAGAGGCGGCCCACGGGAGTCAGGCTGATCAGCAGCAGGGCCAGGTAGCCGCCGAAGAGGGCGAGCATCGAGACCGCGGGGGAGGCCAGGATCGGCCGGCTGGTCAGCGCGCCCAGCGCGGTCCCGGCGCTCACGCCGAGCACGTGCAGCGTGATACCGCTTGCCAGGTCGGCGGGTGCGGGCATGGCGGCGAAGCCGTGGATCAGCGGGAGCCCGATCGCGATCGTCGCCATGCCGAGGTTGACCGTCAGCGCGGCGAGCAGCCCGGCCCCGATCTCGCGGCCCGGCCGTCCGGCCGCCGTCATGGAGATCAGCCGTTGCGTCGGGGGCTCGGTGTCGAGCAGTCCCCGTGCGGCCCAGGCGAAGACGAGGATCAGCAGTCCGGCCGAGTCGGCGTAGGCGGACAGCTCCTTGCCGGGCGGGGTCAGCGTGGAGTAGAAGATGGCCAGCATCATCAGGAGCCCGATCATCGGCTGGAACAGCCGGTGCGATCGGGCGTAGGCGGAGAGCTTGAAACGCGCGAGATGGATCATGATGACCGCCTGGTGAGGTAGCCGTCGGCGCGGAGCTTCTGTTCCACCTCGTCGGCGTCGCCGACGTCCACGATCACCTCGATGACCACCTGCCGGGACGATCCTTCCGAGGCCTTCCGGGGAACCAGGGGAAGCGGTCGCGGTTCTTCGTAGGTGTCTCGGGGGGAGAGAACGGGCGGGGAGGGGGCGTGGGTGCCGACGGTGACGTTGCCGTCCGCGACGAGCCAGTGCTCGGCGCCGGGGAAGTCCTGGAGTTGCTTCTGGTGGTCGCTGACCACGACCGTCCCGCCGCGTGCGGCGATCTCTTCGATGATCACGGGAAGTTCGGTGCGGGTCTGCTCGTCGAGCCCGGCGAAGGGCTCGTCCAGGATCAGCAGGTCCGGCGGGGCCAGCAGCGACTGGATGAGTCCGATCTTCTGCGCGCTGCCCTTGGACAGGTCGCCGAGCGGCTGGTCCAGCAGGTGGGTCGCGTTCAGCCGTCCCGCCAGGTCCCCGGCGGCGGAGGTGGAGGAGATGCCCCGGATCCTGGACATGTGGGTCAGGTAGGCGGCGACGGTGAACGGCTGGTCCACCGGGAACACGTCGGGGGCGTAGCCGACGACGTCGGGCCGGTCGGTGATCGAGCCCCGGGACGGGGGGACGAACCCCGCCATCAGCCGCAGCAGCGTCGACTTTCCTGCGCCGTTGCGGCCGGTGACCTCGATGACGGAGCCGGGACGGAGCGTGAGCTCGACATCCCGCAGGATCCAGGGGCTGCGCCGTGAGTATCGGAAGGACAGCATGGAGAGCCGCATAAGCCGCAACCATACCGCGATCATCCGCCGGACCCGGTTGATGGAGCGGGTGGCGCCCGGGTCAACGGTGATCCACTGCGGGTCTGCGTAGGCGCTGCCTCAGCGGGTGGTCGCGTTGCCGTCCACCGCGTTCGCCCCGACGTGCGCGCTGCCGCTCTCCACGCTGGAGGTCGTGACTGGCCTGCGTCCGCGTCCTCCGTGGCGGCTGTCGTGAAGCCTCCTGCCGCGCCGAGCTGCTGGATGGCGGAGACCCCAAAAGATTCCCGCGAGCCGGCGAAAGTGGCAGTAGGTCGTGGGTGTTACGTGCGATTCACGCACGATGATCTCGATACATCGGATGTATTTATTTGCGGCACCCGGTGGTTTCTGGCCGAGGTGGCCAAAGTATGGCCTGGTCGGCGACTTGCTGTGAGTATCTGGCCAGCTTTTCCCATCCAAGGGGGATATTTCACGTCTTGACGTATCTAGACATCCGATGTTAACTACGGCTGACAGGTCCGATCTACCAACTGTGAAGCAAGGTTCCACTTTGTGATGGCAGTCGTCCTGGTGACGGATCTGCACCTACGGGGAAGTCAAGGAGCCGCCGTCGGTCGCCGATTGCCGGCGGCGGCTCACTGACTCCCGGAGTGCTCCCCTGCAGCACGTCACCCGCTCACCGGAACGTCCCGCCCAAGCGACCCGCTCTCACCCGGCGGAGGCGCCGGCACGTAGGTGGGTGAGTCGCGCGCTTGGTCAAGGCGGGGCGGCGTGGCCGCCGTCCCCGGTGGCGATTAAGGAAGATCATGTCGAGAAAACCAGTACGCCTCTTACTCGTGTGGTTCCTCGTGACATGCCTGGCCTCGGTCGGCATGGCCGCGCCGGCGTGGGCGGCACCGGGTGACACGGCCTTCGACCAGACGGCCGGGGTTCTGAAGGTCGACTACGGGTCGTACCTGTCGAAGCACGACATCGTCTACAACCGCCCCAACACCAACCCGATCCAGGGCCTGACCGTCGGCAACGGCCGCACCGGGGCCATGGCCTGGAACCAGAACGGGCTGACGATGCAGGTGTCGGGGGTGGACCTGTCGCCGCAGTCGACCTACGCGGCGGGCCTGGCGAACCTCAGCACCAGCCCGGCCATGGACACCGGGTACACGACCTTCCAGCAGCGACTGTCGCTGTACGACGGGACGCTGACCACCAAGTACGACTCCAACCGGACCGTGACCGTGATGGGGTCACCGAACTCCGAGGTCATGGGCATCCACGTCGAGGACACCCGGGGCGGCATATCCAACGTGGCGTTCGACCTCAGCATGTGGGACCCGGCCACCGTCCAGAACATCGCGGACGTGCCCGACCTGAACACCTGGCGGACGATCTCCACCTTCTCCGACGCCGGGGTGGCCGGATTCAGCAGAGGCCAGACCGACGCAGGCGGCTTCGGCTACACCATGGCCGCCACCGTCGAGGGCGCGAACTTCACCACCCAGGTCGTGGACGGCAGGAGGGTACGGCTGAACATCACACCCACCTCCAGCTACACGATCTGGTTCACCGCCGCCAGCCGGATCAACGCCCCCAACCGAGACTCGGTCGCCCAGGCCCGCAGCCAGCTCACCTCGGTCAAGAACACCGGCTACGCCAACACGTTCAACAACTACCGCAACTGGTGGCACGCGTTCTGGGCCAAGTCGTTCGTCCAGTACTCCAACTCCTCCCGCGACGCGGACTACATGGAGAACGTCTACTACCTCAGCACGTACATGATCGCCGCGGGCGGCTACGGCGACTACCCGCTGCACTTCATCAACGGGGTCTTCCGCGCCACGCAGGACAACTCCAAGTGGAGCAACGCCTACTGGTACTGGAACCAGCGAGACGTCTACAACTCCTTCCTGGCCTCCAACCACACCGACCTGATGAACACCTTCAACCGGCTCTACAGCCGTAATTACAACGCGCTGAAGTCGTACACGACGACGAGGTACGGGATCGACGCCCTGTGGGTGCCCGAGACCATGGGCTGGGACGGCAACGCGCGCGGCACGATCAACAGCGACTACACCAAGAACATCCTGACGACCGGCTACCAGGCCGCCCACAACATGTACCTGCAGTACCGCTACACCAACGACGCGAACTACCTGCGGGACGTGGCGTACCCGTACATGCGGGAGACCGCGAAGCTCTACAAGGGCCTGCTGTCCTTCGACGGGCCGACCGGCAAGTACTACATGGCCAACTCCAACTCCCACGAGACGTACTGGAACGTCCGCAACGCGATCACCGACCTGGCCGCGGTGCGCAGTATCTTCCCGCTGACGATCCAGGTCAGCCAGCAGCTCGGTCTCGACAGCGGCCTGCGTGCCGACTGGCAGAACATCCTGAACAACCTGACCGCCTACTCCGTGGTCAACGGTGCCTACCAGCCGCACCAGCCGCCGATCTCACAGACGAGGAACAACGAGAACGTCGCCTCCGAGCTGATCTGGCCGTACAACATCACCGGCATCGGCTACCCCGACTACCAGACCGCGGTGAACACCTGGAACCAGCGGCCGTTCCCCTACGGCAACGTCTGGTCCAACGACGCGGTCCAGGCGGCCCGTCTCGGTCTCGGTGACCAGGCCTACCAGGGCATGAAGACGATGCTGCAGAAGTACCAGAACCACCCCAACGGCATGACCACCAACACCAACGGCGTCTTCGAGTATCTCGGCGTGCACCTGTCGGCGCTGAACGAGTCGCTCATGCAGAGCTACAACGACAAGATCAGGGTGTTCCCGGCGGTGCCGGGCGACTCCTCCTTCGTCGGCAAGTTCACTCTCCTGGCCAAGGACGGCTTCCAGGTCAGCTCCGAGCGCGAGGCCGGGGAGATCAAGTACGTCGGGCTCAGGAGCCTGCACGGCAAGCAGGCCACGGTGGTCAACCCCTGGGGCACCCAGCAGATCCGGGTGCGCCGCGCCTCCGACAACGCCGTCCTGACCACCGTCTCCGCCGGCGAGGTCTCCTTCGCCACCGCCGCCAACACCGTGTACGTCGTGGAGCGGACCGCCAAGCCACTGAGCGGTTACGCCTCGACGATGCTGACCGGATCAGCCAACCAGGGCGTCAAGGCGCTGAGCGGCACCGCCTCCACCCTGGGTCTCCCGGGGGGTACGACCGGCACCAGGACGATCAGCCTGCGTTCCAAGGCCAACGGTCTCTACGTCACCGCCTCCAGCGGCTCGCCGCTGATCGCGAACGGGACGTCCAACGGGACGGCGCAGCAGTTCGACCGCGTCGATCTGGGCAACGGCAACGTGGCTCTCCGGGCGAAGATCAACAATCAGTTCGTGGCCGCCGAGGGCGCCGGAGCTCAGGCGCTGATCGCCAACCGCCCCTCCGCCGGGCCTTGGGAGACCTTCCAGCTCAGCACCAACCCGGACGGCTCGGTCAGCCTCAAGGCTCAGGTCAACGGCAAGTTCGTGTGCGCCGAGGGCGGCGGAGCCCAGGCGCTGATCGCCAACCGCGACGCGGTCGGTCCCTGGGAGCAGTTCGACCTGATAAATAACTAAATCAGCTGATTTTGCGGAAACCGAGTTCGGTGGGCTCGGTTTTCGTCATTCCCGCCGGTTACCCGATCTGTCGGGCTCGGCTGCCGTCGTCCTCGCGGGGTTATCCGACCTCGCCGGGTGCCGAGGCCGTTTCCGCGGGGCTCGGCACCCGCCGGAACGCCCGGATCCGCGCCCGCTCCTGACGTCTCGCTTTTGTCCGGTGACTCCCTTCAGAATGGATGCATCGGGTAAAGGGCCAATCGGGGAGATGCGAAAGGATGCGGGGTTGAACCGCTTTCCACGGGTTCTCGGGGTGCGTACGGGATATGACCCTGATCAGGTGGATCTGCTGGTCCGCCGAATCGAGGGCACCCTCGGCAGGGGCGCCCCGGAGGGGGAGCCGATCACCGCGGACGAGATCCGCGAGGCCCGTTTCCGCACGAAGCTCGGCGGCTACCACGAGATCGCCGTCGACTTCGCGCTGGAGGCCTTCATCGTGGCGATCGAGACCCGGCCCACCGGGGCGGACGGGCGTCCGATCGTTCCCGCGCGCCGGCAACCCGTGCCCTGGCCGACCGCGCCCCAGGAACAGGAGTGGGCACAGCGCGCTGAACCGCCGCTCCGGGATCCGGGGGCCGCCGAGCGGGAACCGGCGGCGGTCACCCGGCATCCGGGAGCGGCCGAGCGGGAACCGGCGGCCGTCGTCCGGGCCGTGTGGGAGCCGGTGGCCGGCGGGCTGCCGGAACCGCTCGGCGCCGATGAGATCGAGGAGCACGCCGTCCGGGTCGAGCGGGCCGCCTTCAGACCCGGACGGCTCGGCATGGGCTACAACGAGGACCAGGTCGACACCTTCCTCGACCGGATCGTGGCCACCCTGCGCGGCACCACCGACCAGCCCCTCACCCCCGATGACGTGCGCGGAGCGAGGTTCGCCACGGTGCTGCTGAGGCCGGGCTACGCGGTCGGCGAGGTCGACGAGTTCCTCGCCGACCTGGCGGACGTCCTTGAGGCCCACCTCGGCCGTTGAGGTGTCAGCGGGTGCCCCAGGAGTAGGTCTGCTTGTGAAGCTTGAGGTAGACGAAGGTCTCGGTGGCGCGGACCGTGGGGATGGCCCGGATCTTGCCGAGGATCTCCAGGAGGTGCTGGTCGCTCTCGCAGACGACCTCGACCATGATGTCGAGCGACCCGGCGGTCAGCACCACGTAGTCGATCTCTTTTATGGCCGACAGTTCGTTGGCCACGATCTCCAGGTCGCCCTCGCACTTGATGCCGATCATGGCCTGGCGGGAGAAACCCAGGGTCAACGGGTCGGTCACCGCGACGATCTGCATGACCCCCGCGTCGATCAGGCGCTGGACCCGCTGGCGTACCGCGGCCTCGGACAACCCCACGGCCTTGCCGATGGCGGCATAGGGCTTGCGCCCGTCCGCCTGCAGCTGTTCGATGATCTGCTTGGAGATCTCGTCGAGGACGACGGGGCCTGACCTGGCGTCGTTGTCACGGCGTACCTTGGGCGGCGTCGTCATCCGCGCTCCCTGGCGTCATATTGCGGGGCTGTTTCCGGCGTGTTGCGGCTCCGATGCGACATGCTGTCAGTTTCGGGCCATCTGTCAAGCGATTTCGTAGCAATTTGGTATCTTAACAACGAAATCCCTTGTCGTACGGTTCTTGCTCTGTAAGAGTCGCGACAACTCAGCCCCGATCCATAGGAGGCCGACGGTGACCACCCCGGTTGAGACCAGTGAGCTCCCCCGCCTGAGAAACTACGTCAACGGTGAGCTCGTGGAGGCCCGGAGCGGCCGGTTCTCCGACGTCATCGACCCCTGCACCGGAGAGATCTACCTTAGTGCTCCCATCTCCGGACAGGAGGACGTCGACGCCGCCTACGCCGCCGCTGCCGCCGCGTTCGAGTCGTGGAGTCAGGCCACTCCGGGCGAGCGCGCCAACCTGCTCCTGAAGGTGGCCGACGCGATCGAGGCGCGGGCCGAGGAGCTGAACGAGGCCGAGTGCCTCAACACCGGCAAGCCGCGCGCCCGGATGGCCGAGGACGAGACCCCGGTCGCCGCCGACCACTTCCGCTTCTTCGCCGGCGCCGCCCGCACGCTGGAGGGGCCGACCTCCGGTGAGTTCCTGGCCGAGCACACCTCGGTCATCAGGCACGAGCCGATCGGCGTGGTGGGCCAGGTGACGCCGTGGAACTACCCGATGATGATGGCGGTCTGGAAGATCGCCCCGGCGCTCGCCGCGGGTAACACCGTCGTGCTCAAGCCCTCCGACACCACTCCCGTCTCCACGGTCAAGCTGGCCGAGATCCTCGGCGAGGTCCTGCCGAAGGGTGTCTTCAACGTCGTCGTCGGCGACCGGGAGACCGGCGCGCTGGTCGTCGGCCACCCGACCGCGTCGATGGTCGCGATCACCGGTTCCGTCGGCGCCGGCATGGCCGTGGCCAAGAGCGCCGCCGAGGACCTCAAGCGGGTCCACCTGGAGCTGGGCGGCAAGGCGCCCGTCATCGTGTTCGACGACGTCAAGGACCTCAAGGCCGCCGCCGAGTCGATCGCCACCGCGGGCCTGTACAACGCCGGCCAGGACTGCACCGCGGCCTGCCGCGTGCTGGTCCACGAGGAGGTCCACGACGAGTTCGTCGCCGCGCTCACCGAGGCGGTGGCGAACACCGTGACGGGCGACCTCTCCGACACGGAGGCCCTGTACGGCCCGCTCAACAACGCCGAGCAGCTGGCCCGCGTCACCGGCTTCCTCGACCGGGTCCCCGGTCACGCCAAGGTCCTGACCGGCGGGAACCGGGTCGGCGAGCGGGGCTACTTCTTCGCCCCCACGCTCGTCGACGGCCTGAGGCAGGACGACGAGATGGTGCAGAACGAGGTGTTCGGGCCGGTCATCACGGTCCAGACCTTCTCCGACGAGGCGGACGCGGTGGCCAAGGCCAACGACGTCAGGTACGGCCTGTCGGGCTCGGTGTGGACCTCCGACCACGGCCGGGCGATGCGCGTGTCGAACCGTCTCGACTTTGGTGTCGTCTGGGTCAACACTCACATCCCATTCGTCTCAGAAATGCCACACGGAGGCTTCAAGCACTCCGGTTACGGCAAGGATTTGTCCGTTTTTGGCCTGCACGACTACCTTCGCGTCAAGCACGTCATGCACTACATCGGCGAATAGCCGCGAACAGAGGGATAAGCCTGGCATGACCGAAATCCAGGTGGGTGCGGAGGCGGCCGACGCCGCCTCCCGCTCGCCCCAAATGCCCGCGATCGAACTCGATGGGGTCGTCAAGGAGTATGTCTCCCACGGCGAGGTCGTCCAGGCGGTCAAGGGTGTCACCCTGACCATCGCCGAGGGGGAGTTCTTCTCCCTCCTCGGCCCCTCGGGCTGCGGCAAGACCACCACCATGCGCATGATCGCCGGGTTTGAGGATCCGTCGCGGGGCAACGTGCGGCTGCACGGCCAGGATGTCACCAACGTCCCCCCCAACAAGCGCGACGTCAACATGGTCTTCCAGTCGTACGCCCTCTTCCCGCACATGAACGTCTGGGAGAACGTCGCCTTCGGCCTGCGGCGCAAGAAGGTGGCCGAGGCCGAGATCAAGCGCCGCGTCGGCGAGATCCTGGAGATCGTCGATCTCACCGGGCGGGAGAAGCGCCGCCCCCGTGAGATGTCCGGGGGCCAGCAGCAGCGGGTCGCCCTGGCACGGGCCCTGGTCAACAACCCCCGCGCGCTTCTGCTGGACGAGCCGCTCGGCGCCCTCGACCTCAAGCTCCGCCAGGCCATGCAGATCGAGCTCAAGCGCATCCAGCGTGAGGTCGGCATCACCTTCGTGTACGTCACCCACGACCAGAGCGAGGCGCTCACCATGAGTGACCGCATCGCGGTCATGAACGACGGCATGGTCGAGCAGCTGGGCACTCCGAGAGAGATCTACGAGCGGCCGGCAACCGCCTTCGTGGCCGGATTCATCGGCACGTCCAACCTGCTCAGCGGCACCGTCGACCGCCTCCAGTCCGGTTTCGCGGTGCTTAGGCTGGGCGATGAGGACCAGGTGCTCGCCGAAGGCGGATCGTTCACCGCCGGGGAACCGATCGCGATCACGGTGCGCCCGGAGAAGATCAGTATTTCCACCGAGGAGCCCACCGGAGACCTCAGCGTCGTACGAGGCGTCGTCTCCGAGGTGGTCTACCTGGGGCTCTACAACTCCTACACGGTCGGCCTGGCCCAGGGGGCAGAGGTGACCGTCTTCCAGCAGAACGCACTCGACAGCACGAGTACGGCGGAGCGTGGCGACGCCGTTTGGCTGTCGTGGCAGCCGCACCACTCGTACGCGATCGGAAGTTGAGTCCGCTATGTACTCCCGCATGAACCCCGCCTTCCTGCGTGGCATGACGCAGAGCCGCTCCGTCACCCGCCGTGACGCCCTCCGCCTGGGGGGAATGTCGGCCGCAGGTCTGGCCCTCGCCGCCTGCGGCGTGCAGGGCAAGAAGGTGGAGGCGCCCCAGAAGGACGCCGTCGCCGAGTACTGGGGCTCCAAGAAGAAGAACGGCACGCTGCGCTTCGCCAACTGGCCGCTCTACATCGACAAGGACGGCAAGCGGTACCCGTCCCTGGAGATGTTCGAGGCCGACACCGGCATCAAGGTGACCTACACGGAGGCCATCCAGGACATCCCCACGTTCTTCGGCAAGATCCAGCCGCTGCTCGCCGCCAACAACGACATCGGCTACGACCTGATGGTCCTGACCAACGGCCTGCAGCTGTCCAAGGCCATCGCGCTGGGCTATCTCGTCCCGCTGGACCACGCCAAGCTGCCGAACTTCGCCGCCAACGCCAGCTCCGTGGTCAAGAACCCCACCTGGGACCCGAACAACGCCCACACGGTCCCGTGGGCGGGCGGCCTGACCGGCATCGCCTACAACCCCAAGTACGTGGAGGAGGTCAAGAGCATCGCCGACCTCTGGAACCCCAAGTACAAGGGCAAGGTCGGCATGATGCTCGACACCCAGGAGGTCGCCAACTTCGGCATGTTCGCCCTGGGCATCGACCCTGACAAGTCGACCGAGGCCGACTGGAAGAAGGCGGGGGAGAAGCTCAAGCAGCAGCGCGACGCGGGTCTGGTGCGCAAGTACTACGAGAACGACTACGTCGACGCCCTCGCCAGGGGAGACATCTGGATCACCATGGCCTGGTCGGGTGACATCTTCCAGCAGGTCGCCGAGGGCAAGGACCTGAGGTTCGTGGTGCCCGAGGAGGGCGGCACGATCTGGACGGACAACCTGTGCATCCCGAAGACCTCGCAGAACCCGGTCGACGCGCTGACCTTCATGGACTACGTCTACCAGCCGAAGATCGCCACGATGCTGGTCGAGTCCATCAACTACATCACGCCGGTCTCCTCCGCCAAGGACCTGGTCCTCGCCGACGCCGCCAAGGCCACCGGCAAGGAGAAGGCCGCGCTGGAGCAGATCGCCGAGAGCCCGATGATCTTCCCCTCGGAGACGGACATGGCCAAGCTGCGGTCGTACAAGAAGCTGAACCCGGGTGAGGAGAAGGTCTTCGAGGACATCTTCCAGCCGATCACGCAGGGTTAGGCCGATGAGAGAGCGAACCAGTCGGGAAGGGGCAAGCGGCCGGTGAAACGCCTCGCCCCCTATCTGCTCATCCTGCCCGGCGGACTCTGGCTGGCGATCTTCCTGGTGGTGCCGATGGTCTTCATGGCCTCGGTCTCCACCCAGGAGGGCGACGTGGTCAACGGGTTCGCCCAGACGTTCAACTTCTCGGTGTACGGCGACGCCCTGGTGCAGTACAAGACCCAGTTCCTGCGCTCGGCCGGGTACGGTCTGGCCGCGACCGTCGTCTCCATCGCGCTGGCCTACCCGATGGCCTACTGGATCGCGTTCAAGGGCGGCAACCGCAAGTCCACCTACCTGCTGCTGGTGCTGCTGCCGTTCTTCGTCTCGTTCGTGCTGCGCACGGTGTCCTGGCGGTTCCTGCTCGCCGACGACGGCATGCTGCTCTCGCCGCTCAAGTCGGCAGGGCTGCTGCCCGAGGACTTCCACGTGCTGCAGACGACGTTCGCGGTGATCGGCGGCCTGGTCTACAACTACCTGCCGTTCATGATCCTGCCGATCTACGTCGCGCTGGAGCGGGTGGACCCCAAGGTGGTCGAGGCCGCCCAGGACCTGTACGCGGCCAAGCGTGAGGCGTTCACCAAGATCGTGCTGCCGCTCTCGCTGCCCGGCGTGTTCGCCGGGGTGCTGATGACGTTCGTCCCGATGACCGCGGACTACGTCAACGCCGGCATCCTCGGCGGCCCGGAGAACACGATGATCGGCAACATCATCCAGACCGAGTACCTGGTCAACAACGACTACCCGACCGCCGCCGCGCTGTCGTTCACGCTGATGGCGGCGATGCTGATCGGCATCTTCGCCTACGCCAAGGCGCTCGGCACCGAGAACGTCCTGGAGGCGGCGGCCCGATGAGCCCTGACACCCTCCGCAGGACCAGGAACGGTGAGCGACCGTGAGCATCAGCGAAACCGATGTCCGAGGCGAGGCACCCACCAGGCGGAGGTCTCCGCTGAACACGAGGCGGCTGGGTGACCGGCTGCTCCGGGTCTACGTCTGGCTGATCATCGCCTGGCTGTTCCTGCCGATCGCCGTCATGATCGTGTTCGGCTTCAACGACACCCAGAGCAAGTCGAACGTGACCTGGCAGGGCTTCACCCTCAGGTGGTGGGGCCGCCTGGACGAGTATCCGGAGCTGGTCACAGCGGTGATCAACTCGCTCAAGATCGCCGTACTGGCCACGGTGATCACGACGCTGATCGGCACGCTCATGGGCCTGGCCCTGGGCCGCTACCGCTTCCGCGGGCAGGGCGCGACCAACCTGGTGATGTTCGCCGCGATCGCCTCGCCCGAACTCGTCATGGGCGCCTCGCTGCTCTCGCTGTTCATCAGCGCCGGCGTGCAGACCGGCTTCGCGACCGTGGTCATCGCGCACGTGCTCTTCTCGCTCTCCTTCGTGGCGATCACCGTGCGCGCCCGGGTGATCGGGCTCGACCGGTCGATCGAGGAGGCGGCGCGCGACCTGGGCGCGTCCACCTGGACGACGTTCTGGCGGGTCACCTTCCCGATGATCCTGCCCGGCGTCGTCTCCGGCGCGCTGCTGGCCTTCGCGCTCTCCATCGACGACTTCGTGATCACCCAGTTCACCAGCGGTGCCACCCAGACGTTCCCGCTGTGGATCTGGGGTGCCACCCGTATCGGGGTGCCGCCTCAGGTCAACATCCTCGGGACGCTTATATTCGCGGTAGGCGTCGCCATCGCCGTGTTCAACACGGTCAACGCGCGCCGCCGCACCTAGCCGCCGTCAAGCCCCGTGCCCTCACCGGGTGGCGCGGGGCTTCGGTGTATCCGGATGCCCGCAAGGACATCCATGACAGAACATCCACGGCACAGAACAGGGAGGCGAGATCGGATTCAGGCGGGGGGAACCCGCGCGTGATCTTCACGACCACGCGATACACACAGAGAAAACCTGACTCACGTAGGGAAGTGAGATTTGTGGATCCGCTGAAGGCTCTTGCTGATGCGGAGCGCAAGCCGTACTGGCTCGACAGTCCGGCGAAACCCGAGCCGCTGGCGCGGCTCTTCGGTGAGACGAGCGCCGACCTGGCAGTGGTCGGCGGAGGATTCTCAGGGCTCTGGACCGCCCTGATGGCAAAGGAACGCGACCCGTCACTCGACGTCGTCCTGCTTGAGGGACGGAGGGTCGGCTGGGCGGCCTCCGGTCGCAACGGTGGCTTCGCACTGGCGACGCTCACCCACGGTCTCCCCAACGGGCTGGAGCGCTGGCCCGAGGAGATCTCCACGCTCGAACGCCTCGGTGTCGACAACCTCGACGAGATCGGCGAGGCCATAGCCAGGTACGGCATCGACTGCGGCTACGAGCGCACCGGCGAGCTGCACGTGGCCACCGAGCCGTGGCAGCTGGAGGAGATGAACCAGAGTATCGACATCGCCCGCGAGCTGGGCGCCCGCTTCGACGTCCTCGACGCGGAAGAGATCCGGGCGGAGGTGAACTCGCCCACCTACATCGGCGGCCACTGGGATCGCGACGGCTGCGCCATGCTCGACCCCGCCCGGCTGGCCTGGGGGCTTCGGGAGGCCTGCCTCTCGGTGGGCGTGCGCATCTATGAGCGCACGCCGGTACGCACCATGAAGGACACCCCGACGAGCCTGGACCTGCTCACCCCGCACGGCCTGGTCAGGGCGCGCAACGTCGCGCTCGGCACCGGGGTGTTCCAGCCACTGCTGCGGCGGCTGAGGCACCTCCTCGTGCCGGTCTACGACTACGCGCTGATGACCGAGCCGCTCTCCGCCGACCAGCTGGCCTCGGTGGGCTGGCAGAACCGGCAGGGGGTCGGGGACGCGGCCAACCAGTTCCACTACTACCGGCTGACCGAGGACAACCGGATCCTCTGGGGCGGCTACGACGCGGTCTACTACAACGGCGGCATGATCAAGCCCGAGTACGAGCAGCGTGACGAGACCTTCGTCAAGCTGGCCGAACACTTCTCCACCACCTTCCCCCAGCTGTCCGGGCTGCGCTTCACCCACAGGTGGGGCGGGGTCATCGACACCTGCAGCCGGTTCAGCGCCTTCTACGGCCGGTCGCACGGCGGGCGCCTGGCCTACGCCGCCGGATACACCGGTATGGGCGTCGGCGCGACCCGGTTCGGGGCGAACGTCATGCTCGACCTGCTCGCCGGGACGCGGACCGAGCGGACCGAGCTGCGGATGGTCAAGGAGAAGCCCGTCCCGTTCCCGCCCGAGCCGGTCCGCTCGGTCGGGATCCAGATGACCCGCTGGTCGATCGCCCAGGCAGACCTGCACCAGGGCCGCCGCAACCTCTGGTTGCGCACCCTGGACCGGATGGGCCTCGGGTTCGACTCCTAGGGACTGTCCCCGGCCCCGGCCGGGGACGGTCGTTGGCTTCCGGCACGCGGGCCGTACAGACTTGCACCATGTCGGAAAAGGTGAAGTTCACCGCCGGCGGGGTCACCCTCGCCGGCGACCTGCGGGTCCCGGTGGCACCGGGCCCGCACCCCGCCCTGGTCCTCACCGGCCCGTTCACCGGAACCCGGGACCAGGTCACCGGCCTGTACGCGTCCCGGCTGGCCGGAGCGGGATATGTGACGCTGGCGTTCGACCACCGCAACTGGGGCGAGTCGGGTGGCGAGCCGCGCAACCACGAGGACGCGCAGGGCAAGCTGGAGGACCTGCGGGCCGCGGTCTCGCTGCTGCGCTCGCGGCCCGAGGTGGACGCCGGCAGGATCGGCGCGGTCGGGATCTGCCTCGGCGCGGGCTACGCGCTCAGGTTCACCGCGTTCGACCCCCGGGTGAAGGCGTTCGCGGGCGTCGCGGGGGCGTACAACAACCCCTACGGCATGCGCGCGGGGATGTCGCCCGACGGGTACCAGCGGGCGTTGGCCTCCTTCACGGAGGTGCTGGAGCGGCAGGACAGGAGCGGTGAGGTGGAGTACCTGCCCGCGGTGGCCGAGGAGGGGGAGGCGGCCATGCCGGGCGACGAGCCGTTCGCCTACTACGGCACATCCCGAGGCGCCTCGGCGCACTGGAGCAACACGGTGACCCGGGCCTCGATCCGAGAGCTGATCACCCTGGACAACATGACGGGCGCCGACTTCCTGTCCCCCAAGCCGGGCCTTGTCGTGCACGGTGTGGTCGACCGCTTCTGTTCGCCCGAGGGCGCCGAGGAGGCCTACCGGCGGATGGACGATCCCAAGAGGCTCGTCTGGCTGGACACCCGGCTCCATATCGACCTCTATGACACCGAGCCACACGTCACCCGGGCGGTCGAGGCGGTCGCCGCGTTCTTCGGAGAGTACCTCTGAACGCGATGTACGTCCTCGGACTGGACGTCGGCGGTACGTCCTCACGGGCGCTCCTGATCGACGCCGACGGCCGGCGGGCCGGATACGGCGTGGCCGGGGGCGGCAACCCGGCGGCCCACGGCAACGCCGTCGCCGTCGCCAACATCGGCCTGGCCCTGCGGCAGGCCCTGCACGGGATCGACCCGGGCCTGGTGGCGGGGGCGGTCATCGGGATGGCGGGCGCCGGGGCGCTGGACCGCCTGGTGTTCGACCCCATGTGGGCCTCGGCCGGCCTGCGCGTCCGGCCCCGGCTCACCGGCGACCTGGGCATCGCCTTCGCCGCCGGTACGGCGGAGCCGCGCGGCACCGTGCTCATCGCCGGGACCGGGGCGATCGCCGCCAGGATCGAGGACGGCGAGCCCGTGATGATCGCCGACGGGCTCGGCTGGCTCCTGGGCGACCAGGGCTCCGGCTTCTGGCTGGGCAGGCAGGCGGCCCGCGCCGCCGCCCACGCCCTCAGCCGGGGGGAGGCGGGCGGGACGTTGACCCGCCTCGTCGTCGACGCCCTGCTGGAGGGCGAGCCGCTCCCGCAGGGGAGGAGAACGGCTGGACAGGGCGACGGGGCCGGGGAGACGGCGGCGGAGGAGCTGCGCGAACTGGCGATCAGGCTGGTGGTCCGCGCCCAGTCGCGGCCCACGCTGGAGCTGGCCAGGCTCGCCCCGCTCGTCAGCCGGGCGGCGGCCGAGGGCGACCCGGTCGCCCTGGAGATCGCCTCCACCGCTGCCCGGCTGCTCTGCGAGACGGTGGCCGAGGTCCGCCCGGCGGGCGAGACGAGCCCGATCGTGCTGGCCGGGAGCGTGCTGACCGGTGAGGGACCTGTCGGCCCCGCGGTACGGGAGAAGCTGGGGGCCGCGACGGTCCTGGCGGGTGACGGCGCGGGCGCGGCGGCGTGGCTGGCCGGGCGGGAGGCGTTCGGCTGGGACCCGGCGACCGCCGCGCGGCTGCACGCCCGCATCGTCTCCGGCGACTGATCCCGGCGGCCGGCCGGGAGCGAACGCGCTCTCGGCCGGGTCGCCCCTCGCCGCCGGAGAGGAGACCGGCTCGTTTCCGGAAGACCGTACCGGCCTGAAAACCGGGGCAGGCCTGTCAGCCGTCGCCGGAACCCGAGCGGAGCGGATCGACGTCCCGGCCGTCCGGGGCGGTGGCGCCGCGCCCGACGATGGGTCGCAGCACGTCCAGCACCGCCGGGTCCTCGATGGTCGAGGGGACGGGTTCGTCGGCGCCCTCGGCGATGCCGCGCATGGTCTTGCGCAGGATCTTCCCCGACCTGGTCTTCGGCAGCGCCGGGACCACGTCCACCTGTTTCAGCGCCGCCACCGCGCCCACCTGCTCGCGGACGGCCAGGATCAGCTCGGCCCGCAGGGTCTCGACCTCGACCGTCGCCCCGCTCTTCAGCACCACGAAGCCACGCGGGACCTGCCCCTTCAGATCGTCGGCGACTCCGATCACCGCGCACTCGGCCACCGCCGGGTGCGCGGCCAGCACCGCCTCCATGGACCCCGTCGACAGCCGGTGCCCGGCCACGTTGATCACGTCGTCGGTGCGGCCCATCACGAAGAGGTAGCCGTCCTCGTCGAGGTAGCCGCCGTCGCCGGTCAGGTAGTAGCCGGGAAAGGCCGACAGATAGGACTTCACATAGCGCTCGTCGTCCTGCCAGAGCGTGGGGAGGGTGCCGGGCGGGAGCGGGAGCCGGATGCAGATCGCCCCCTCCTCGCCGGCGGCGCACTCGGCGCCCGAGGACCGCAGCACGCGCACGTCGTAGCCGGGGACGGGCACGGTGGGGGAGCCCGGCTTGATCGGCATGGGTTCCAGGCCGCGCAGGTTGGCCGCGACGGGCCAGCCGGTCTCGGTCTGCCACCAGTTGTCGACGACCGGGACGCCGAGCTTCTCCGCCGCCCAGTGGTAGGTGTCGGGGTCCAGGCGCTCCCCGGCGAGGAAGAGCGTCCGCAGCGACGAGATGTCACGGCCGTGCAGCAGGGCCGCCTCCGGGTCGGTCTTCCTGATCGCGCGGAACGCGGTCGGCGCGGTGAACAGCGCGTTCACCCGGTGCTCGGCGATCACCCGCCAGAACGCGCCCGCGTCGGGGGTGCCGACCGGCTTGCCCTCGTACAGCACCGTTGTGGCGCCCCGCAGCAGCGGCCCGTACACGATGTAGGAGTGCCCGACCACCCAGCCGATGTCGGATGCCGCCCAGAACACATCGCCGGGCGCGATGTCGTAGACGTTGGCCATGCTCCACAGCAGCGCCGCCGCGTGCCCGCCGTTGTCGCGTACGACGCCCTTCGGCAGCCCGGTGGTGCCGCTGGTGTAGAGGATGTAGAGCGGGTCGGTCGCCTTCACCGGCACGCACCCGGCGGGTTCGGCCGCAGTGTCGGCCCAGTCGACGTCCCGCCCGGGCACCAGCTCCGCCGGTGCCTGCTCGCGCTGGAGGATCACGCAGTGCGCGGGCCGGTGTCCGGCCAGGTCGAGCGCGGCGTCGAGCATCGGCTTGTACAGCACCACGCGGGTGGGCTCGATCCCGCAGGAGGCCGAGACGACCACCTTGGGGCGCGCGTCGTCGATCCTGGCCGCCAGCTCTTTGGGGGCGAACCCGCCGAACACCACCGAGTGCACGGCTCCCAGCCGCGCGCACGCCAGCATGGCGATCACCGCCTCGGGCACCATCGGCATGTAGATCACCACCCGGTCGCCCTGCTCCACCCCGAGGTGGCGCAGCACCCCGGCGAACCTGGCGACCTCGTCGCGCAGCTCGGCGTAGGTGTAGCGCCTGCCGGTGCCGGTCACCGGGCTGTCGTAGATCAGCGCGACCCGGTCGCCGTGGCCCGCCTCGACGTGCCGGTCCAGCGCGTTGTGGCAGGTGTTCAGCTCCCCGTCGGGGAACCACCGGTAGAAGGGCGGCGCCCCGGAGTCCAGCACCTCGCGCGGGGGCCTGCTCCAGGTGACCGCCTCGGCGGCCTCGGCCCAGAAGTCCTCCGGGTCGGTGATGCTGCGGGCAAACGCGTCAGCGTACGACATCAGGCCATCATGCTCTCCTGGGGGGCGCCCGGTCGAGGCCCCCCTCCGACCTTCGCGTACGGAGGGTGACTCCTGGCCGGAGCTGCGGGCTTCCAATCCGACGTGCCCCTGCCGACAATGTCATCCGCGTAGGTCGGTGCTCTTGCGCGGGCTCCTTCCGGCAGTATCCCCTTCCCGACGATCAACGGCTCTCGATCATCGCTCCGGCGCCGCCCCGCTGCTCCCGATCCGCCGGCAAGACCGTGGTCACGCCGAAGCCGGCGATCAGTTCCGGGATCGGGCGGTAGTAGGAGAACGTCGAGCGGTACTCGCCGGCCCCCGCCTTCATCGCGTTGTGCGAGGCCACCCAGGTACGGACCTCGTGGCAGGACTTTCCGGCCTCGGCGGCCATCTCCTCCGCCGTCCAGTCGTCGAGCCGGTCGAGCTGCCCGGAGGACAGGATGGACATGAACTCGCGGTCCCATTCCGGGTTGAGGTCCCGGATGTTCGCCTCACCCCTGGCGAACGCCTTGGCTGCGTCGATGACACGCTGCTGGCGTGCGGCACGTGCGGCGGCGGTCGGATGGCGGCCGTTGAGGAGCAGCTTGCGCTGTTCCTCGGTGGCGGTGGCGATCTGTGGGACCGGCGGGTCGTGGGACAGCCCGCCGGAGCCGATGATCAGCACGCGGGCGTCCAGATCCTTGAGGAAGTTCCCCACGGCCCTTCCGAACGCGCCGACCCGCCGCATCGGAGCGAACGGCGGCGCCACGGAGTTGACGAAGATGGGGATCACCGGCTTCGCGGTGATGCCGCCGAAGAGGATCTCCAGCGGCTGGACGGCGCCGTGGTCGACCTCCATCTTCAGCGAGATCGCGCAGTCCACGCCGTCGTCGAGCACCGACGCCGCGAGCCGCTGGGCGATCTCGGTGGGCACGTCGAGCGGGCCCGCCTCGCTGTCGTAGTCCCCGACACCCGTGGCCTGGTAGCCGATGCAGAACTGCGGCATGAGTTCGTAGAAGAACCCGTTGTAGTGGTCCGGCGCGAACAGGACGATCAGCTCGGGGTCGAAGTCCGCCGCGAACCGCCGTGCGGCTCCGAACGCCCCGTTGAGATCGTCGAGCACTTCACGCGACGCCTCGGAGAACTGCAGTAGCGGACTGTGCGACATGTTCACCAGTGCGAGCGTCATCGTTCCTCTCCTTCTCCTTGAGCTCTTCGAGTTCTCCACCCGGTCTCCACGCGCAGGTCGCCGCATGGAGACCGGGTGGCTGCTCAGCGACCGAGCAGGAAGTCCAGGTGGATCCGGTTGAAGGTCTCGGCGTCCTCGTACTGCGGCCAGTGCCCGCAGTTGTCCATGATGGCGAGGGCCGAGCCGGGGATGAGAGAGGCGATGCGCTCGGCCTCGGCGACCGGGCCAGAGGGGTCCTTGGTGGTCCACAGCACCAGCGCGGGAGCTTTGATAGACGCCAGCTCCTCATCGGTGACCATGTTGCGCTTGCGGATCTCCAGGTCCTGCAGGGCCATGTTCGCCGTGCAGGCGGCCAGCCAGTCGGGCTGCTCGAAGATGGCCTGGCGGGTGCGAATGAGGTCGTCGGTGACCATCGCCGGGTCCGCCATCAGCCACTCCAGCCGGGCCTTGACCCGCTCCCAGCTCGGGTCCTTCGCGGCCGCCATGGACAGTGTGTACAGGCGATCCATGACCTGCGGGTTGGCCATCGTGCCGCCCATGGTGTTCAGCGCGATGCGCTCCACCCGGTCGGGGTGGTGCGCGGCCATCTTCGCGGTGACCCACCCGCCGAGCGACTCGCCGGTGAGGTACGCCCTCTCCACGCCCAAGGTGTCAAGCACGTGCTGGAGCTGGTCGATGTAGTGCTCGATCTCCAGCGGGTGCCGCGGCTTGGCGCTGTAGCCGTGCCCGATGAAGTCGATGGCGTAGGTGTTGAAGTGCTCGCCGTGCGCGGCCAGGTTGCGCACGTACGCCTCGGCGTGGCCGGTGATGCCGTGCAGCATGAGCAGTGTCGGCTTGGACTCGTCGCCGGCGCGCAGATACCGAGTGCGGTACGGGCCGGCCTGGAGGAAGCCCTGGCTGAACTCCACCTCCCGCAGGTCGGACCAGACGCTCGGGTATGAACGGTTGCTCATGCGGTTTCCTTCTCTCGTGGCGGTTGACGCGGTCACTGCAAGACGATCCCGCCGTCGACCATGATCAGCTGGCCGGTGATGTAGTCGGAGTCGTCACCGGCCAGGAAGATCGCGGTGGGCGCGACGTCGCCGGGGGTGCCGACCCGGCCGAGCAGGATGGTCGGGGTGTAGTCGTCCAGTGCGGCCGGGGAGTCATCGGCCCTGGCCGAGCCGGTCTCGTCCCGGTGCATCTGCGACCACAGGTCGGTCTGAATGATCCCCGGCCCGATCCCGTTGACCGTGATGCCGTACGGGGCGAGCGCGCGGGCGCTGGAGTGGGTGAGCGAGAGGACGGCGGCCTTGCTCGCGGCGTACGCGGCGAAGTGCGCGCTGGGGCTGCGCGAGGACGTCGAGCAGGTGTTGATCACCTTGCCCCGGCCCCTGGCGATGAAGTGCCTGGCGACCTCCTGCGTGCACAGCAGCACGCCGAGGCCGTTGACGTCCAGGACCTTCTGCCACTGCCGCTCGGTCGTGCTCAGGTACGGCTCCTTGAGCAGCATGCCGGCGTTGTTGAACAGGACGTCGATGTCGCCGAAGCCGGCGAGCACTGCCGACACCATTGCCCGAACCGACGCGCGATCGGTGACGTCCACTGGTACGGCCAGGCCACGGCCGCCCCGCTCCCGGATGGCGGAGACGACCCGCTCCGCCGCGCCGCGGTCGATGTCGGCCACCGCGACCGACGCCCCCTCGGCCGCGAGGGCGGTGGCGAATCCGGCGCCGATGCCGTTGCCCGCCCCGGTGACGATCACCACCTTGCCGTCCAGTCGTCCGCCTCGGGCATCGTCGCCGGTCATCGGTTCGCTCCCTTTCGTGACGTCCTGCTCATGAGCCTGGCGAAGCCGGCCCGGACCCAGCGCCGGGGCAGCAGGCGGCTGATCGCGTACGCGGTGCGCCAGGCCGGGCCGGGGATGACCAGGGGCGTGCCGCGCTCGAAGCCGCGTACCGCCGCCTCGGCCACCACCGGGGGCGTCAGCCACAACCAGTCCGGCAGGTGCGCGGTGGACACCCCGGAGCGCTGGTGGAACTCGCTGCGCACGAAGCCCGGTGCGACCGTCGTGCTGGTCACGCCGGAGCCGCGCAGCAGGTGGTGCAGCCCCTCGCCGAAGGTGGTCGCCCACGCCTTGGACGCCGAGTAGGTGATCGCCGGAGTGCCCGGGGCGAAGCCCGCGATGGAGGAGACCGTGATGAGGCCGCCGCGCCGGCGTGCCTTCATCCCAGGCAGGGCCGCGTGGGTCAGGCGCAGCACGCTGTCCACGTTGATCCGGTTCAGCGTCATCGACGCCTGCACCGGGTTGCCGAGGTAACCGCCCGGCGGCAGCCCGATGCCGGCGTTGTTGACGAGCACGTCCACCGGGTCGCGCTCGGCGGTCAGCCGCGCCTCCGCGGCGGCCAGGCCGTCCTCGGCGGTGAGGTCCGCCGGGAGCACCTCGCAGGTCACCCGGCGGGCGGCGCGGATCTCCTCCGCCGTGGTCGCCAGCCGGTCCGCGTCCCGCGCGACGAGGACCAGGTCGTATCCGCGGGCGGCCAGGCGATCGGCCAGGGCCCGGCCGATGCCCGAGGTGGCCCCGGTCACCAGTGCTCTCATGAGAGTGCCTCATCGAGCAGCAGGGTCATCCGCCGGGCGGCTTCGGTGAGGAAACCTTCGGCGCCGCGCTCCCGCAGGGCGTGGTAGTTGGGTGCCTCAAGCGCGAGCAGCGTCTCGGCCGGCAGGGCGCGTACCACGTCTGCGAGCGGCAGCGCGCCCTCGCCGGGCAGCAGTCGGCCGACCCGGGCCTCCCACTGCAGCGGTGGCACCTCGGCGGACTGGCCGCGGGCGGCGACCGCGTCCGCGGGCATCGCGCCGACCTGGGCGGTCGCGTCGCAGAGTTGCGCGACGGGCAGCAGCGCCGGGTCGGTCGCGGCGACGTCGGCGGGGGTGCCGCCCGAGCGCAGCAGGTGCAGCGAGTCCACCAGGACGCCTCCGCCGCCGGAGCGGGAGACCACCGCGAGCGCGGTGGCGAGATCGCGGACCGGCCGGTAGGCCATCGGCTCGATGACCGGCCTGATCCGGTATGTCAGGGCGAGCCGGGTGAGCTCGGCGAAGCGGTCGGCGAGCCGGTCCAACTCGGGGTCCTGGCCGACCACATACAGCAGGTGGGCGCCCAGTTCGGCGCCGGCGTGCAGGTACGGTTCGACGGCGGCGATGTCGGCGTGCTCGTCGAGCAGGAGGACCTCGATGACCGGGATGCGGATCCCGGTGTCGTCACGGCGGGCGACGGTCTCCGCGAGCATGGGAGAGCCCGGCGCCATCGGCCAGGGGCGTTCGGTGGGGTCCATCGGGTGGATCCGCAGCCCGACGTGGGCGAATCCGGCCGCGGCGGCCAGGCCGACCAGTTCCGGCGGCGAGGTGTCGAGCATGGTGAGGTGGTCGACCCCGAAGGGGCGGGCGGTGCCGGTCATGCGGCGCCTCCTTCGGCGAGCGTGATGACGGTCTTGCCCGGTACGGAGGACGCGGCGGTGAACGCCTGCTGCGCGCGCTCCAGCGGGTAGGTCGCGGCGACGACGATCCCTGGGGCGACCGAGCCGAGCGCGACCGCGTCGATCGTGGCCCGGTAGTCGCCGGGGTGGTCGTAGATCATCGACCCGAGCACGGTGAGGCCGCGGCGGACCGCGATCCTGGTGTCCAGCGGGATGGGGTCGGAGCCCACGCCGACGAGGACGAGACGGCCCTGCGGCGCCAGCCGGGCCAGGGCGGTCTCGCCGCCGGCGGCGGTTCCGGAGGTCTCGAAGGCGACCGGGAACTCCGTGCCGTCCGGCGCGTGGGCGGCGCCCAGGGCCACGGCCCTGGCCCGCCGCTCGGGGTGCGGCTCAAGCACGGCGACCGGGTGCCCGGCGGAGCGGAGGGCGTGCACGAGCAGCAGCCCCAGCGCGCCCGCGCCCACCACCAGGCACGACTCCGTGCAGGTCAGGGAAGCGCGGCGGACCGCGGCCAGGGCGACGGCGAGGGGTTCGACGCACACCGCGTCCTGGTCGGCCAGGCCGGCGGGCAGTGCCCAGGCGTGCCGGGCCGGTACCTCGACCCGCTCGGCGAGCATGCCGGGAAGGTTCAGCGCGGGGCTGCCCCGCCGTACGCACAGCGAGGGAGCGCTGTCCCGGCAGGGGACACACACCTGGCACGGGTAGTTGGGCTCGATCGCGACGCGCTCGCCGATCCGGGAGGGCGGCACGCCCGGCCCGACCTCGACGATCCTGCCATGCGCCTCGTGGCCGATGACCCACGGCAGGTGGGGCACCGTCCGGCTCCCGTCGAACAGCCCGAGGTCGGTGCCGCAGATCCCCACATCGCGTATCGCGACGACGACGTGGTCTGGGCGACACACCGGATCGGGCCAGTCGTCCACGACGGTGAGGCGGCCCGGCATGGTGAGCACCGCTGCCCGCATCACTGCTCCTTCCTTCGTTACCGCTGGGGTGGCCGGTCATGGTGGCCGGGTCAGACCAGCACCATGCCGCCGTCGACCATGACGACCTGACCGGTCATGTAGTCCGAGCCCGGCCCGGCGAGGAACACGGCGGTGGGGCCGAGGTCCTCGGGGACGGAGACCCGGCCGAGCAGGATCCGCTCGGCGTAACCGGCCTCCCGTGCCCCGCGGGCCTCGGGGTCGGCCACGACGCCCTCCCACATCTCGGTCCGCACGATCCCGGGCGCGAAGCCCATGACCGTGATGCCGTACGGGGCCAGCGCGCGTGCGCCGGACTGGATGAGCGAGGAGACGACCGCCTTGCTGGCCGCGTAGTGGGCGAATGTGGCGTTCGCCTGCCTGGCCGCGATCGACGTGGTGTTCACGATCTTCCCGCCGCGACCCTGGGCGATCATGATGCGCGCCGCCTCCTGGGTGCACATCAGGGTGCCCAGGCCGTTGACGGTCATCAGTTGCCGCCAGTCGTCCTCGGTCACCTCGAGGAACGGGTTCTCCCGCAGGATCCCAGCGTTGTTGAACAGTACGTCCAGGTGCCCGTACCGGTCGACCGCGGCGGACAGGCCCGCGACGACGGACGACCGGTCCGAGACGTCCATCGTCACCGCGATCGCGTCGCCGCCGTCGGCGAGGATCCGGTCGCGTACCGCCTCGGCGCTCGCGCCGTCCAGGTCGGTGGCGATCACCGAGGCGCCCGCGCGGGCGAGTGCCTCGGTGATCGCGGAGCCGATCCCGCGGCCGGCGCCGGTGACGACGACCACCTTGCCGGTGAGCCGGGTCATGAGGTCACGCTCACTTCAGCTCGATGCTGAACTTGGCCAGGGCGGCCTTGGTGGTCTCGGATGTGGTCTTCAGGTCGGCGTACCAGTTCAGCTCGTTGTCGCCTTCGAGGCGCGGCATGTAGTTCTTCTCGGTGAAGGTGACGAACTCGGTGTCCTGGGCGGCGGTGAGGGTGGCCTCGCGCAGCTTCTTGACCACCTCGTCCGGCGTCCCGGCCGGTACGGCGACGCCCCACACCGACGACGTCATGCTGGAGACGTCCACACCGGCCTCCTGGAGGGTGGGTGCGTCGACGTAGTCGAGCTTCTTGCCGTCCGGGGTGAAGACGGCGAGCGGGACGAGGTCGCCGCTGGTCACGAAGGGCATGGTGACCGACGCGTCGAGCATCCCCAGGTCGGTCTGGTTGCCGACCAGCGCCTGCACGGCGGGACCGGCGCCGTCGTACGGCACGGCGGTGGACTTGACGCCGAGCCCGTCGAAGAGCATCGCGGTGTTGAGGTGGGTGGGGGTGCCGATGCCGGAGACCGCGTAGGTCAGGTCCTTGCCCTTGGCCAGGTCTGCGAACGACTTGAGACCGGACTTGGCCGAGGTCACCAGCAGGTACGGCTGGGAGATGACGCCGGCCACCGGGGTGAAGCTGTCGAAGTTGTACGGCGCGCTGCGGATGGTGGACTGCACGAACGCGTCACCCGTGTTGTAGAGGATCGTGTAGCCGTCCTTCTTCGCGCCGGTCGCCACCTCGGCGGTGCCGGTGATGCCGGAGGCGCCGGGCCGGTTGACCACGATCGCGTTGACGCCGAGCGACTTCTTCAGGCCCTTGGCCAGGGCGCGGGCGGAGATGTCGGTGGGGCCGCCGGCCGCGTACGGGACGACCATCTCGACGACCTTGGACGGGTAGGAGGAGGCGTCACCGGCGTCGCCGGCGGACGAGCACGCGGTCAGCGACAGGGCGGTGACCAGCGCCGCGGCCACGCCTGCGGACTTGCTGGACCGGGTCAGTGAGAAACCCATTTCTGGCCTTACTTTCATCGGGGGTGGCTGGTGGTGAAGCGATCAGGGTTTGCGGTCCAGGCCGGTTCAGCCGGTCGAGGCCGGCTCGTCCACCTGGGCGGCGGCCCCGTCGTGCCGGGTCTCTTCGATGAACTTCCGCCTGGTGGCGCTGCGCAGCCGGGCGATCACCTGGAAGACCACCAGTACGCCGAGCGTGATCACGATGATCAGCGACACCGGACGCTGGACGAAGATCCCGAGGGATCCGCCGGACATGAGCAGGGACTGCCGGAACGAGGTTTCGAGCAGCGGCCCGAGGATCACGGCGAGCGCGAGCGGTCCCGGGTCGTACCCGGTCTTGCGCATGGCGTACCCGACGACACCGAAGGCGAGCATGATCCACATGTCGAAGGTGCTGTTGGAGATGGAGTAGACGCCGACCATGGTGACCACGACGATCACCGTGGACAGGATCCCGATCGGGACCCTGATCAGGTGCACGAAGACCTTGACCAGCGGCATGCTCAGCACCAGCAGCATGAGGTTGCCCACCAGCATCGAGGCGAGCACGCCCCAGAAGATCTCCGGGTGGCTGGTGACGAGCTGAGGGCCCGGGGTGATCCCCTGGATCAGCAGCGCGCCGAAGATCAGGGCGAGTACGACGTTGGACGGGATGCCGAGCGACAGCAGCGGAAGGAACGAGGACGTGGAGCCCGCGTTGTTGGCCGTCTCGGGCCCGGCGACACCGGCGATGGCCCCGCGCCCGAACTCCTCGGGGTGCTTGGAGACCTTCTTCTCGGTGGCGTACGAGGCGAGCGACGCGACGACCCCGCCGCCGCCGGGCAGCAGGCCGAGCAGGAAGCCGATGACCGAGCCGCGGCCGATGGCCCCGGCGGAGTCCTTCATGTCCTGCCTGGTGGGCAGGATCCGGCCCAGTTTGCCGTCGATCCGGGCGTTGCGGGCCTTCTGCTCCAGGTCGTACAGCACGTCGCCGAGCCCGTACAGGCCCATCGCGACGGCGACGAAGTCGATGCCGCGCAGCAACTCGGTCGAGCCGGCGGTGAAGCGGGCGACGCCGGTGATGGCGTCGATGCCGACGGCGGCGATGAGCAGGCCGAGGCAGGCGACGATGATGTTCTTCAGCATCCGGGCCTGGCCCAGGGCGGAGACCATGAGCAGGCCGCCCACCGCCAGCATGCCGTACTCGGGCGGGCCGAGGGTGAGCGCGAAGTCCGCGATCACCGGGGAGAGGAAGAGCAGGCCGACCACCGAGACCGTGCCACCGATGAAGGAGCCGATCGCCGAGATGCCGAGCGCGGGCCCGGCGCGGCCTTTCAGCGCCATCTGGTGCCCGTCGTACACGGTGACGACGCTGGCGGCCTCGCCCGGCAGGCGGAGCAGCACCGACGTGATCGTGCCGCCGTAGTACGCCCCGTAGTAGATGCCGGCGAGCATCAGCACCGCGCCGGCGGGCGGCAGGAGGTAGGTCAGCGGGAGCATGAGGGCGATCGTGGGCGCGGGGCCGAGGCCGGGCAGGATGCCCACGACCATGCCGACGACGACGCCGATGAAGACATAGAGCAGGTTTTCGGGTTGGAGGGCGACTTCGAAGCCAAGGAGGAGATCACCAAAGTTCATTGTTCGCCCCTCACAGGACATTCAGTACGTCGTGTGGCATGGGGATGCCGAGCATGACGGAGAAGGTGAGAACGGCGATCGCGGTCAGGGCGATCGACAGCACCAGGCTCGTGCGCCACCGGTACTCGGCCATGAAGCGCAGCCAGACGAGGCACATCAAAAAGGACGCCAGGGTCAGGCCGGCGATCGAGAAGATCACGATGAACGCGCCCATCAACCCGAACCCGGCGACGATGATCCAGGTCCGCCGGGTCAGCGGTTCGTAGTCGCCGTCGTCGCGCTCGCCGACCAGCAGGCCCAGGGCCGCCAAGGCCATGACCACGGAGACGGCCAGCGGCCACATCCCCGCGCCGGGCTGTTGCAGGCCACCGAGCGGCAGTGAGAGCGCGTAGGCCATCACCCCCAGCGCGAACAGCATGATCACCAGGCTGTTGAGCCTGTAGAGGCGAATCTTCGTCATCGGCGGCGACCTCCGCGTAACACCTGCGTAACCGGCAGGACATCCTGCGGGAACGGACGCTAGCCAAGAGATAGTGCATTCGTCAACAGAGAATGCATTATTTGCCGAGCGTCCGTTATGATCTCCCGTATGGTCCGACAGAAGGGGGCGAGCACCCTTGCCTCGCACTTCCACGAGGTCGTCAAAGGCGAGATCGTGCTAGGCAAGCTGCCGCCCGGAACCCACCTCAAGCCTGCGGAGCTCGCAAGCAGGCACTCGACCAGCACGACGGTGATCCGTGAGGCACTGGTCCGCCTCACTCAGGAAAAGCTCGTGGTGGCCCGACCTAACCAGGGCTTCTTCGTCCCGAGCCTCTCCCTGAGCGGTCTGGAAGACCTCACTCGGGTGCGCACGCACTGCGACACGTTCGCGCTGAGGCTCGCCATCGAGAGAGGCGACCTCGCCTGGGAGACCTCGGTGGTGACGGCGTACCACGTGCTCACCCGCACGCCCCGGCGCACGCCCGAAGACCCCGAGCACACGACCGAAGCGTGGTCGCGTGCTCATCGAGCCTTCCACCTGGCTCTTGTCGAGGCGTGCGAGGTTCCGATGCTCATGACCATCGCCGAGACCGCCTTCGACTCGACGGAGCTGTACCGTCGCTGGTCCGCCCCGTCGCCCGCTGCGTCCACGCGGTCCGTAGCCGAGGAGCATGAGCTGATCCTTGAGGCGACGCTCCAGCGAAACACCGAAAAGGCGACCGCCCTGCTGGCGGAGCACTACGAGCGGTCACTGCAGGTGATGCTCGCCAGCGGGCTTATCGACGGTGATCAATGAAGGCGCGGCGGTCTTCACGGCCGGAGCCGGCCTGGCGGGATGGACCCGGGCCGGCGGCACCGACACCTGTGTGTCGTGCGACTTCTTCCACTGCGGCACCATGCCGCTCAAGCGCTTGTACTGCCTGGTCGTCATGGAGGTCTTCGCCCGAAGGGTGTATCTCAGCCGGCACCCTGCCTCACGAGAGCCGCTCCACGATCATGGCCATGCCCTGTCCGCCGGCCGTGCACATCGTCTGCAGCCCGACCTGGCCATCGTGGAACTCCAGGGAGTTCAGGAGGGTCGCCGTCAATCGTGCGCCACTCATTCCGAACGGGTGCCCCATCGCGATCGCGCCCCCGTTCACGTTCAGTCGGTCGTCGGCGATGTCCAAGTCTCTCTGGCAGGCCAGCACCTGCGACGCGAACGCCTCGTTGATCTCGACCTGGTCGATGTCGGCGATGGTCATGCCGGCTCGACGGAGCGCCTTGCGGGTCGCCTCGACCGGCCCAAGTCCCATGATTTCCGGGGACAGCGCGGTGACGGCGGTCGCGATGATACGCGCGCGCGGCGTGAGTCGCAGTTCACGCGCCTTGGTATCGCTCATCACGACGAGCATCGCCGCGCCGTCGTTCAACGGGCAACTGTTGCCGGCGGTGACCCGGCCGTCGGGCCGGAACACCGGTGGAAGCCGGGAAGCCGCCTCGTACGTCACGCCGCGCCGCGGTCCGTCGTCGGCGGTGACCATCCGCCCGTCCGGCAGGCGCACCGGACAGATCTCCCGAGCCCAGAATCCGATGTCGGTCGCCTTCTCCGCGCGCCGCTGTGAGCGCACGGCGAAATGGTCCATGTCCTCCCTCTCGATCCCTCTCAGCCATGCCACGTTCTCGGCGGTCTGGCCCATCGGGATATGCGCATCGGGCAGCAGCCCGAGATCCCTCGGGTCGTCCCAGCCGTGGACCCGCTCGTGGACACGTCGAACGGTCCGCTCGCCCGGCGCGGTGAAGATTTCGTTTCTCGTACCGGGCCATCCGTCGGCCGTTCCCCGGCCGAACCGGGAGACCGTCTCGACGCCGGCCGAGATATACGCCTCGCCCTCGCCGGCCTTGATCGCGTGGAAGGCCATCCGTGTGGTCTGCATCGACGAACCGCAGTAGCGGTTGACGGTGGTCCCCGGAAGCCCGTCCAAGCCCAACCGGATCGCCACCGTGCGGGCCATGTTGAAGCCCGATTCCCCCGCGGGCTGTGCGCAGCCGAGCAGCAGATCCTCGAAGTCCGCCGGATCGACCTCCGGCACCAGCTCAAGGCCGTGCCGGATGACCTGGGCGACCAGGTCATCCGGGCGCGCCGACGCCAGCGAACCCTTCACCGCGCGGCCGATGGGTGATCTCACCGCCGCGATGATGACCGCCTCCGGCACTACTTCTCCCTCCGTCGCGACCTGCCCGGCGCCGCCGGGCCGGTCGGCCGCGGTCCACGGCGCCGTGGCGCGCGGGCGGGGTCGAACGGCCGCAACGCCGGAACGTCCTGGCCGTCGATCAGCCGCGCGAGCAGGTGCGCGGTCGAGGGGGCCATCATGACACCGAGCATGTTGTGCCCGGTCGCCAGGAAGACCCGTGACTCACCGGGCATCGCGCCGATGAACGGGAGCCCGTCCGGGGTCATCGGACGCGGCCCCATCCACTCCGCCGTCCGCCGTGCCCAGTCGACGCCGGTGAAATACGGCGCGGCCGCGTTGACGACCTCCCGGATCCGACTGCGGTTGAACCTGTCTTCCATGGCGTCGAACTCCATCGTTCCGGCGATTCGTACCACCCCGTCCAGCGGGACGGCGCCCACGTGCGCCTCCTCCAGCTTCAGCACCCGGGTGAGCGGTGCCGCGGGGGCGATGCTGAAGCTGTATCCCTTACCGGGACGGACGGGCAGGTTGAGCCCGAGATTCCCGGTCAGATCAGCCGAACCGGCCCCGGCCGCGATGACGACGTGCCCGGCCGTGAAGGTGCCGGCTGTGGACGCGACGCGTACGTCCCGCGACGACGGCACGACTCGCGTCACCCGTGCGCCCTCGTGGATCACGACGCCGCCGGCCCGCAGGGCATCGGCGAGCGCGTCCACGAAGGCGCTCGGGTCGACCTGCGCCTGACCGGACAGTACGAACCCGGATTGAGCCCGCTCCCCCAGGCAAGGCTCCAGGGCACGGAGTTCCGGCCCGTCCAGGATCTCGCCGAGGTCGTGTTCGACCGGATAGTGCTCGCGAAGGAATGCCCGCTTTCGCTCGGTCCGGGCGCGGGACGGGAAGAGGTACAGGTATTCACGCCGGGTGACCTCGATGCCTACCCCGTTGTCCGACAGCGCGGCGAACCGCTGGTAGGTGTCCGCTCCCAGCTGCGTCAGCGCACGGACCCCGGCGTGGAAGCGCTCGGCGGTGGCGTTCCGGGCCATCCGCAAGAGGAAGGCGCCCATGGTCAGCGCTGCCGCCGGGTGGACGTAGAGGGCGCTGTCCTTGCGGTACATGTTCTTCAGCGCCGTGCTGACAATGCCGGGCGCCGGGAGCGGACCCACGATCGACGAGCAGATTTCCCCTGCGTTCCCGCGGGACGCTCCGCTGCCGACCCGGTCCCGTTCGAGGACGACGACCTGGTGGCCCCACCGGGCGAGTTCCCACGCGACGCAGAGCCCCAGCACACCGCCGCCGACGACGACCGTCGGCCTCGACGCCGTTCCCCTCGCACTCGTGTGCACAGTCGTCATGACCGGCTCCGAGCCGATCGGAGGGCGGCCCGCCGCTCGGCGGTCGCCGGTTCGTCGACCTCGAAGGTGCCGGTGAGCACAACGCCGTAGACGTCCCGTGCGGCCTCGGCGCTCACCTTGCGGTTGAGCACGTCGGCCCGTACCAGAGCCGGATCCCGATCCAGCGGATCGCCGTACCCTCCGCCGCCGGGCGTGTAGAAGGTGACGGTGTCGTCGTAGTCGAGGCTCATCGTCGGGCCGGTCTGATACCGCAGAACCTGCTCGGACTCCCTGCCTTCGTTGACGACCCACCGGCTTGGTGCGCCGCTGTGCCCGCCGAACAGGCCCTTCGGCGGGATGGCCGAGTACTGCGAGGTGTGCGAGAACCTCGCCGCCTCACCCTTGACCTGCCAGCTCAGTTTCAGGCCCAGCCCGCCACGCCATCGACCGGCCCCGCCGGAGTCGGCGTACAGGGTCTTCGACCGGTACAGCACGGGCGCTTCCCACTCGGAACTCTCGATGGAAGGGCTGGCCACGTTGGTGATCCAACCCGGCATCGCGCTCAGGCCGTCCCGGCTCGCCCGGGCGCCGAGGCCGCCGGTGCTCGGTCCGGTGCCCATCCGCCACTCCTGGCGCGCCGAGACGTCGCCGCCGTCCGGATGGGTGGTGGTGTTCACCGCGGATCCGCGACCGTAGATGAGACCGCAGGAGTTGGCCACCACCGCCTTCGGCAGCACCCCGGCCATGGCCTCGAAGATCATGTCCACGATCTGATGGGTCACCGCCATCCGCTGGTAGACGGCCGCGGGCGGGGTCGGGTTGACTATGGAGCCCTCGGGCGCGTCGATCATCACGAGGTTGGCCGGGCCCTGGTTCTTGGGAATGTCCGGCGGCATCATCGCCAGCAGGCCGAACAGGCAGGCCGAGATGGTCGCCGACTTCGGACAGTTTATCGGTCCCGCGATCTGAGCGTCGGAACCGGTGAAGTCGAAGGTGATCCGGTCGTCCGCGACCCTCATCGCGAGCCGGAGCCGGACGGGACCGCCCATGCTGCCGTCTTCGAGCAGCGGCTTCTCCGCCCGGTAGACGCCGTCCGGGATCCGCCGGATGTACTCCGCGGTGCGCCGCTCGGCGTAGTCGATTTGCGCGTCGACCGCCTGTAGGACAACGTCCAGGCCGTACCGGTCCAGCAGGCGGCGGAACCCGTCGGCACCCACATGGGCCCCGGACACCTGGGCCAGCAGGTCACCGCGTTGCGCGTACGGCACGCTGGTGTTCGTCAGGATCAGCTTGAGCAGGTCCTCGTCCAGGACGCCGCCGGAATACAGCTTGACCGGGGGGATCCGCAGGCCTTCCTCGAAGATGCTCGTGTGCCAGTCGTTCGGATCCAGACCGCCGGCTCCCGCCAGATGCGCGAAGATCGTGGAGAAGCCGACCAGTTCGCCGTCCCAGAAGACCGGCTCGTAGATGATGAAGTCGGCGGTGTGGTGCGCCCCGACGCTGCCGTCGACGTACGGATCGTTGGTCAGGATGACGTCGCCGGGGACAAGCGTCGCCGGTGGGAAATGGTGCTTCAGCATGCCCTTGAGGCAGGGCCCGAGCGCGTTGAGGTGGACCGGTACGTTGGCCCCTTCGGCGACCAGCCGGCCACGCGCGTCGAAGATCGACGACGAGCAGTCCTTGCCCTCCTTCAGCAGCAGGGAGTAGCTCGTACGCGTCATCGTCTCGGTCATCTGCTCCGCGAGAGACTCCAGCGCGCTCCGGATGACCTCCACGGTCACCACATCCAGGCTGCGACCTGAGGCGGCGTCTCGCGTATCCGCTGAGTTCACGAAATTCTCTTTCATGTGTCGGGTCTCGTTCGGAATGAGGCGCTCAGAGCGCGGTGAGCACGAGCGTGCCGATCGGACTCACGGAGAGTTTCTGGTCGGGCCACATCACGGTGGTGCTCCCCGGCTCCTCGATGATCGCGGGCCCCTCGATGAGATGGCCCGGCCGCAGCAGGGCGCGGTCGTAGACGGGGGTGTCCATCCGCTCGTCGAACACGACCGGACGCCGTTCCTTGAGCGCATCGTCGGCGCAGGCGGTGGCGGCCTTCTCCAGCCGGGGGAAGGCCGGCTTGGCCGTCGCGGCGACCGCGGACACCCGCAGGCTCACCAACTGCACCGGGTCGTCCGGGGAGGCGTGGCCGTAGCGCTGCTCATGGAGCTGGTGGAAGGCCGTGGCCAGGTGGTCGAGCGCCCGGTCGCCGTGCCTCTTCTCGAAGGGCACCACGAGTTCGAAACTCTGGCCCCGGTACCGCATCTCCGCGGTCCGCACCACCGTGATCCGATCGATCTCGATGCCTTCGGACAGGAGTTCCTTGGCCGCCTCGGTCTCAAGCTGGTCGAACCAATCGTTCACCACGCCGACATCGACCTCGTCCAGCGGGCATAGCCGCGAAGCGACCGCGTCACAGCTCTGGTCGGCGAGCAGCAGGCCCATCGCCGACACGTTGCCGGGGCTCGGCGGGATGACCACGGTGGGGATGCCGAGTTCGCGGGCGGCATCGCTGACGATCAGGCCGCCCGCTCCGCCGAAGCCGACGATCGCGAAATCACGTGGATCAAGCCCGCGGGCGATCGACACCCGCCTGATCGCGCGGACGCTGTCGGCGGTGGCGATGGCGATCGCCCCGGCGGCCCAGTGCTCGGGATCCCAGTCGTCGGTGTCGTGCCTGGACAACGCCAGCGCATCGTGAGCGGCCTGCCGGTCGAGCCGCTGACGCCCCCCGAGGAAGTAGTCCGGGTTGAGCCGCCCGGTGACCACGGCCGCGTCGGTCAGGGTCGGCCGCGTCCCGCCGGCGCCGTAGGAGACCGGCCCCGGGCTGGCTCCCGCGCTGTCCGGTCCGACCCGCAGCGCGCCACCCTCGTCGATCCAGACGATCGATCCACCGCCGGATCCGATGGGGGTGATCTCGATGCTCGACAACTGGATCGGGTGCCCGAGCAACTTGTCGCGAGGTACGACGATGGGCGCCCCGCCGATCGCCACCGCCAGGTCGGTGCTGGTGCCGCCCATGTCGTACGTGATGACGTTCGCCTGGCCGACCTCGGCCGCGAAGTAGGAGCCGGCGATGGCCCCGGCCACCGGCCCGGAGTTGGCGACCCGGATTGGTTTCTCTGCGGCCTGCCGGAGGCTGAACGTACCCCCGCTGCCCTGCATGGTCAGCAATGTGGCGCCGAATCCGGCTTCTTCCGCCTGCTCGGCGAAGTCCACGAAATGGGCGCTCAGTTTCGGCTTGACGTAGGCGTCGAGGGCGGTCGTGCTCGCGCGCTCGTACTCGGAGATGCGCGGGCTCACGACCGAGGAGAGCGACACCGGAATTTCCGGTACCTCCTCGGCCAGGATCTGGGCCACCCGCGCCTCGTGGGCCGGCTGGGTGTAGCCGTGCAGCAGGCAGACCGCGACGCTTTCCAGGCCCAGTTCCCTGATGGCTCCGGCGATGTGCCGTACCTGCTCCTCGTCGAGGGGCTTCAGTTCACGCCCGCGGAAGTCATGGCGTTGGCGAACCTCGAAGCAGTGACGGCGTTCGATGATGGGCGGGCTGGGCTCCCACTGTACGTCGTAGATGTTGCCGCTCCGGTAGGAGTTTCCGACCTCCAGGACGTCGCCGAATCCGGCGGTGGTGATCAGGCCCGCCGAGATGCGCTCTCCCTGGAGAATCATGTTCACCGCGACGGTCGTCCCGTAGACGATCGTGTGCACGTCTCCGGGCTCGACGCCCGCCTTTTCGAGGATTTGCGAGGCTCCGGACAGCACGGCGTCGACTATTCGCCGAGGCGTCGAAGGGACCTTTTCAACCCATATCCTGCCGGTTTCCTCATCTAGCAATACGAGGTCTGTATGCGTGCCGCCAGTGTCAATTCCAATTCGGTACATCCGGTGTCCCTAATTCTCCGTAAGACATCGCGCTCATGGTTGTCGGGGTTAGTTTCTTTTGTCGACTTTCGCAACTGTATGAGCCGGAGTTGTTAGGCCATATATCCAACTGTCCACAACCGCTCGACGGGGCGTGGCCAATTGGAGCCACGGGTCCCGGTTGGCTCGGTCGCACACTCATCCACGTATGTCCTGAAGCAGGGCACGTTCGGCATCCGACCACGGGGTAGCCGATGGGTCGGTACCGGTCATCAGCCGAGCGATCCTCGTGGTCGACCGGACCACGACCGCGCCGCTGGCCGGATCGACGCCGCACGAGGCCAGATCGACGGACGCACGACCGACGCGGGAACACCGGGAGTCGAGGCGTATCTCCCCCCGGACCGTCGCCTGGCTCAAGCCGAACACGGTTCGGGCCACGATCAGTCGGCCCCGGAGCCCATGTCGCCACGAGGACAACGCGTCGTGCCGTGCCTCCTGCAGCAGGTCGGCCGCTGCGGTCGGCGAAAGGGACCCGCTGTCCGTCCGGTCCGTCGCGCGTACCGGAACGACCATCGACCACGGCCACCGGTCAGTGGGCACGGGCGGTGCCGGCTTGGGCCCGCGATGCGCGCTCGACGCATCGGGTTCGAGCGCGGTCATCGCGGGCGGGCCGAGAAAGATCTCCGCTGTGACGCAATCGATCACACGGCCGTCAGGTTCGACGGCGCCCACTTCGCAGGCGACGACGAGCACGCCGTCCGTTTGTTCGACGGGGTTCGCGCGGACTGTGATCGGGGTCCCCACCGCCTGGATCGCCCGGCGGTAGCGGATGTCCGCACACCGCCATGCGATCTCGCCGGGTCCGCGCTCGGCACCTGCCTGGTTTGCTCGATGAGGCGGTGGCCGGGAAGCGAGCGCGCGAGACACCCCGATATGGACGAACCTGAGCCAGGCGACGTTGTTGACATGCCCTGCGACATCGAGATCAGAGAACCGTATGGCCAGCCGGCCCTGCCCGCAATCGCGGGGCGCCGTCACCCGGCCTCCCCCGAAAGCGCTCGCCGTGGATTTTCGATGAGGATGTGGTCGAGTTCGCCGTGATCGACGCCGGCGTGCGCCAGCCTCTGTGAGAAGTGCTGGGAAATGTAGCCGAACCCGCCGCCTCCGTACGCCTGCAAATGGTCTCTGCCGCACACGTCATGGCTCAGCAGAATGCTGTCGATGAAACCGGTGCGGATCAGCGAGACGATGTGTGCGACCCGACTGTTCAGCGCGAATTCCGACCCGGGCCGGATCGTGTCGAACTGCACGTAGCATCCGCTTCTCGCGAGGTCGAGGTGATACTCGGGAATATTCACCGTGTCGCAATGCCCGATGATCACCCGGTCGGGCGGCACGCCCTCCTCCAGTAGCAGGTCGAGTTGCCGGCGGCCCACCGGCCATCGCGCCGCGTGCGTGCTGATCGCCGCGTTGGTACGACGGCACGCGCGGGCCGAGGCACGCAGGTTGCGCTCCTCCCTGGCCGAGATGAACCACTGGTCCGAGCCGACCTCGCCGATGAGGCCGGCCCGGATCCGTGTTCCGGCGAATCCCTCGACCAGATCGCGTACCAACAGTTCGGAGATCGCATCGACGCTCTTGCGGTCGAAATCCTCGTAGGCCAGATAGGGATCGCGGTAGTGGCCGGTCCCTAGGACGATGCGCACGCCGGTCGCAGCCGACAGCTCATACAGCGCGGCGACGTTGTCCGGCGCCCTCGTGTGCTCGGCCGAGGCGGTGACCGGCTGCCCGGTGCGATACACGCCACCCGGGTCCGGGCTCGCGCCCCAGGTCAGCTCCGCGGATGTCACGTCGACCAGCGTCACACCGCCGGCTTCGCGATAGCGGTCGAGTTCGGACCGCATCAGCGGGAGATCCTGGATCAGCCCGGTGCCCCGATACTCGCGCAGCAGGTTGATGAAGACGTGCTCGTGCATGAGGGTCGTGCCGAGCTGCGAGTCTTCGACGGCTCCGGTCACGGTCATGATCTGTGTCATATCGGTCAGGCCTTACTGAGCACGCGCTTCAGACCGAGCGCGCGCTCGATCAACGCGACGGCCGCGAGGGAGAACACGATGAGGACCACCGACAGCGCGGCGACCTGCGGATCGGTGTTGTTGGAGACGTAGCGGAACACCACCACCGGCAGGGTGGTACGGCCGGTGCCGACCACGAAGAGCGACACCACCGCCTCGTCGAAGGAGATGATGAACGACAGCGCCGCGCCGGCGATCAGGCCGGGCGTGATCAGGGGCAGGGTGATCCGGCGGAAGGTCGTGACCGGACCGGCGCCGAGGGTCCGTGCCGCCTGCTCGCAGTAGGGGTCGACCGCGTTGAGGCTCATCATCGTGGTGCGGACCACGTACGGAATGGTCAGGCCGAGATGCGCGACGACCAGACCCGGATACGTGCCGACGAGCCCTACCGGCCCGAGCACCAGCAGCAGGGCCAGGCCCAGGACGACGCTCGGGAGCAGCAGCGGCGAGGTGAACAGACCGATCACGGCGTCCCGTCCGCCGAAGCCGTACCGGGTGAGCGCGAGAGCGGCGGCCGTGCCGACGACGAGCGAGACGACCGTCACGACCAGGCCGAGCAGCAGCGACACACGCAGGCCCTCGAGGAACTCGCCGTTGCCCGCCAGGTCGACGTACCACCGCATGGACCAGTCCTTGGGCGGGAATTCGAGGTTCGGGCTGGCGCCGAAGGAGATGACGAAGACCACGAGGAGCGGCGCCAGCAGGAACAGATAGCTGCAGCCGACCACGATCCCGGCGATGGTCCGGTAGATCGCTTCGGAGAGAGATCTCATGCCGCTTACCTTCCTTCCACCATGCGGAAGAGGCGCTGATACAGGACCAGGAAGACTCCGAAGAGGAGAAGCAAGAGCACGGAGAGGGCCGATGCACGTGGCCAGTCCAGCGTCGTCGTCGCCTGGTCGTAGATCTCGGTGGCGACCAGGAAGACCCGGCCGCCGCCCATGAGCCTCGGCGTGATGAACGCGGAGACGGTCAGCACGAAGACCATGAGCGCCCCGGTGAGCACACCCGGCAGGCTCAGCGGGAACGTGATCCGGACGAAGCAGCGCAGCCGTCCGGCGCCCAGCGATCCGGCCGCGTCCTCCAGATCCTTGGAGACCCGGCCGAACCCGGCGATCATCGCGAGGACGGCGTACGGCATCGTGATCTCGACGAGCGCGATGACCACGCCGGCGACGTTGTTGGTGAGCGTGAGCGGCTCGCTGGTGATCCCCAGCCTGCTCAGCGCCGAGTTCACGATGCCGTCGTCGGATAGCAGGATCAGCCAGCCGAAGGTCCGTACGACCGACGACGTCAACAGCGGTGCGATCGCCAGCGCCATCAATAGTCCGCGCAGGCGCGAGCGCGTCCGCGCGAGGAAGAGCGCGATGGGGTACGACACCACGATCGCCAGGACGGTGACCAGGACGCCGAGCCACAACGTGTGCCAGGCGACCTCCCACACGAAGCCGTCGGTCAGCACGTCGATGTAGGACCGCAGACTCACGGCCGGCTGGAGCTCGGCCGGTCCGACGGTCCTGTTCAAGGACATACGCGCCAGCCACACCAGGGGCACCAGGAAGCTGACCCCGAGGGCCAGCAGCCCCGGGGTGAGCAGGGCGGCCGCCGCCACCCTGAGAGTGCCGCCTTCGCTACTGCGGGATGACGTACGCATCCGCGTCACCCCATCCAAGACCGACCGTCACACCGGCCGTCAGCGGCCGGCCGCTGTGTGTCCGTTCCGCCAGGACGCGGGTGCCGTTGACGTCGATCACGACGGACTCGACATCGCCGAGATAGCTCGACTGGACGACGCGCCCCTTCAGTTCGTTCGCCATCCGCTGAGCGGGCTCGATCCGCACCCGGTGCGGCCGAACCATCACGGTGGCGCTCGCCCTGTCGGTCCGCTGCGCGCGTACCGACAGGGTCCCGAGCCCTTCGACCTCCAGCCGCAGTACGCCGTCGTTCTGGCCGGCCACCTGCCCGTCGAACATGTTGGTCCGGCCGATGAAGTCCGCGACGAACCGGTTCTCCGGGGTCTCGTAGACGGCCCACGGCTCACCTACCTGCTCGACGCGCCCCTCGGACATCACCACCAGCCGGTCGGACATCGCCAGCGCCTCGTCCTGGTCGTGGGTGACGAATACCGTGGTGATCCCGGTTTCCTGCTGGATCCGCCGGATCTCGACGCGAAGCTCCTCACGCAGCTTCGCGTCGAGATTGCTCAGCGGCTCGTCCAGGAGCAGCACGGTGGGCTCGATCACCAACGCCCGCGCCAGCGCGATGCGCTGCGCCTGCCCACCGGAGAGCTGGCTCACCCGGCGGTTCGCGAGGTGCGTCAGGTGAACCATGTCGAGGGCTTCGGCGACTCGACGCCGGCGGTCGCTTTTGGCGACACGGCGCATCTGAAGCCCGAAATCGACGTTTTCTCCTACCGACATGTGTGGGAACAACGCGTAGGACTGGAACACCAGCCCCATGTCTCGCTTGTGAACAGGGCGGTTGGTTATGTCGGTCCCGTCGACACGGATGTGGCCGGATGTGGGGGTGATCAGACCTGCGATCATTCGCAACGTCGTCGTCTTGCCGCAACCCGACGGTCCGAGCAGCGAGATGAACTCGCCACGCGCGACGTCGATGTCGACGTTGTGCACGGCCGACCGGGACTGGTTCGGATATGTTTTGGTTAGTTTGCTAAGTGCGAGATACGCGTCTTCCACACTGGACTCCTCGGTCTGCCCGGAACTACTGCGAGATGACGTCCTTGCGCCAGACCTCGGTCCACTGGGCGCGCTGCTCCCCGAGCCGGTTCCAGTCGACTTCGATCATGGTCTTGAGCTTGTCCGGCGTCATCACGGTCCGCTGGGCGACCTCGTCGCTGACCTTGGCCAGCGTGTTGGTCGGCGCGTAGAACATTTCCGCGGAGAACAGGGCCTGCGCCTCGGGGCTCAGCGCGTAGTCGATGAACGTCTGCGCGGCACTCGCCCGCTTGCTGCCCTTGACGAGGTTGATGGTGTTGACCTGCATGATGCTGCCTTCCTTCGGAAGGGCAATGTCCAGTGCGCCATCGGATTCGTCATGCTGCAGCTGGCTGCGCGCGTTCCACGCCAGGGCCAGGTTGACCTGACCGGACTTGACCAGCGTGTACGTGTCCGGCTGGGGGTTCCACGTCTGAACGGACGGTGCCAGCTCGCGAAGACGCTTGATCGCCGGATCGATGGACGTCTTGTAGTCCCCGCCCAGGACCTTGCTCAGGATGACGGTCAGCCCGATCCCGTCCAGCTGAGGCGGAGCACTGATCGAGATCTTCCCCTTGTAGGCGGGGTCCCACAGGTCGTTCCACGACGTCGGCGGAGTGGTCACGGCCTTGGTGTTGTAGACGAGCGTCAGGTTGTCGAACGTGATGCCGGGACCGAAGTTGTCACGCACCTTCGCGTGCTCGCTGAGGTCCTTCATGTTGGGGACCGCAGTGGGGTCCAGCGGGGTGAAGATGCCTTCCTTGTTGGCGCTCTCGGCGACCGACAGGTCCATGATCACAACGTCGACCGTCGGGTTGTTTTTCTGGGTACGCAGTCTGCCAAGCATCTCCGCGGACGAGACGACCGGGTCGTACTCCACCTTGACGTCCGGATTCGCAGTCTCGAACGGCTCGACAACCGCCTTGATATACTTTTCCTTGAATCCGCCGGTGGCATAAGCCATCAGACGAATGGTGGTCTTGTCACCGTCGGCCCCATCCGAGGCGGTGCCGGTCGAGCACGCCGAAAGCACCACCGCTGGAGCTAGCAGAAGTGGCAGTAGGGCTCTTCTGGACATTCTTCTCGTCACGGTTGATCTCCCGCTCTTGGGTCAGTGCAGCAGCCTGCCACTCGCCCCTTGGTCGCCGGCCTGCACGGCTTGTCACGATCCATCGCGCTGACGGTCGGCGTCACCGCGATGGATCGGTCGTAAGAGAGTCACACGTGGCCCGGATCACGTCAGCCGACGGATGGACAGTCTCGACGGCGCGCACATGGCCAAGTGGCCAAAGAAGGGCGGGGACATCGTGCGTCCGGCGCTTCCGGACCCGCCGCCGGCGCTGCCAGGATGGCCGTCGGTCCTGGCCAGCGTTTTGTCCACCTTCGCAGCGCTTTAGGCAAGAACGCTAAGGTACGGGTGCCGGTCGGCGGGCGTCGGCCGTATGGTAGGTCACACCATCAGCGCCAGGGAGTGTACAGATCGTGACGGGCCCGGGGCGGGAAGGGCTCCAGCCGGAGGCGCAGCACACAAGGAGATACGTTTGACGCACGCCAGCACACCCAGCGTGTTCGACGTGTCCGCATCCACCGCACTGAGTGCGCTCGAACACCCGACCACGTTCATCCGCGAGACCACCGACGCGACGCTGCCGGTGGAGGCCGTCACCGCGGAGCCGTCGGCTTTTCACGGACGAGGGGAAATCCTGGTCGTGGACGCCGCCAGCATCCCGGCCGCCCTCGCAAGGGTCCGTGAGCTGCCCCACCTCGCCGGGACACTCGTGGTGGTCGGCATGGAGCCGGGTGCGGCGAAGCCGGCTTTGGCGGTGGACGCCGGAACGCCCGGACTCTCCCTGGCCTGCTGCCCTCGCCCCGTCAACGCCGCGACCTTCGTACGGGATCTGCGGCGGCTCGTGGAAACCCTTCGGCGGGCGAGCCTGACCCGGATCCTGAAACTGCACGATTCGCTCGTCGCCGCGGTCATGGTGGGCGCCGACCTCGAAACGATCCTGAAACTGACCGCCCGTCAGGTGTCCGGGTTCGATGCGATGTTCGTCGACTACACCGGCCTTGTCGTCTCTTCGTGGAGTCACCGCGGCCAGCGCAGCCTGAACGTGCCCGCAGAGCTCGAGGCCGTGCTGAGTACGTTGCCCCTCATCGACACGACGCAGATCGAGTTGAGCGATGGCCGCTTCGCGGTTCTGGTCGGCGTCGGTCTGCACGATCAGGTCGAAGGCGCCGTCGTGTACATCGGGCGCCGTCGGCTGACCTCTCCCGAGCTCCTCCTCTTCGAGCGTGCCCGCTCCGCCATGCTGCTCCGCTTCGCGCGGGAGAAGTCCCGGCGCGACGCCCAGCGCGCCGCGGTCGAGCAGCTCCTGCGCGCCGCGGTGGACGGATCGATGAACCACGGAGAGCTGGCACTGGCGCTGCGCGGGATGGGGCTCGAACCGGCCGAGGGATACCGGGTCTTCGCGGTGCGGCTCGACCGGGGCACTCCCGAAGCGCGGGCGTTCACCCTGCTAGAGGATGTCGCGGCAGCGAGCACGAGACCCATAGTCGGCGGCCTGCAGGGAAAGATCTTCTGCCTGGTGCAGCCGGTCGACAGCACAGTGCCCGAGGATTTCCTCCGGGCATGCCAGGCCCGCGGGTGGAAGGCGATCACGATCGGCCGCAGCCGGCCCAAGACCGACGCGGAGAGCCTCGCCCTGGCGATCCGCGAATCGGCGACCGCCAGCCAGTACTCAGGACAGACGGCCGGTCAGATCCAGGACGTTACCTCTCTCGGTCTGCCGGGGCTGCTCGCGGGCCTCGACCCGCAGAACGTGATGAGGCCGTTCGCCGACACCCTGCTCGGCGAGCTGATCAGTCATGACGCCGCCAACAACACAGAGCTCGTCAACACTCTGGCCGCCTTCTTCGACATGGGTTGCCGTCCTGGACCCACCGCCGAAAAGCTGTGCGTACACCGGCACACGCTCTCCTACCGGCTCGATCGCGTCGCCCAGCTGACAGGGAAGGACCCGCGCAGCCCGGAGTGGATGCTGAGCTTCGGAATCGCGTTGCAGATGCACGCCATCCTGCAAACCGCCCTCTGAACGCGCGATACCGGGGAAAGGCGGCTAATTCGCCGCGACGCCGTTCACCACGATGCCGAAGAGCCGTACATCGCTCAGCCTCGACAACGCGCGCGATACCGCGTCATCGGCCGTGATGAGTTTCTGTCTCAGCGCGTCGATCCCGGGGGCGCTGTCGATCAGGTCCCGCCGGAAGACCTCCCAGTACAGCGGGGACTCGCTCATGCTTGAGGCGGCGAGGTCGACAGCCCGCTCGCTGTAGAAAGCGAGGATCCGGTTGTTGAGGAGCGGAACCAGGGACGGGCGTTTCAAATGGAGGATCGCCGACGCGATCGTGACCTCGAGCCGATGACGATAGCGGAAGTGCCGGTACAGCACAGTTGCGTGCGCGTATGGCGTCCCCACGCCCCCGTACGGCGTCTCGGCGAGCCGGGCGTCCCCCGGGACGGACGACCACGGCGCCTGCTCGGCCGCCATCAGACACGAGCGGACATCATCCGAAGTCAACGAGACGCCCAGCAGCAGCAGGCGACCGAAGTCCTGTAACTCCACGACATCGCTCGCGCCCGGCGGGTCGTTGCTGAGATCGCCGGCATAGTCGAACCCGATGAATTCCAGATCAGGTGGTAACTGGAGGAGCACCCAGGCATCCGACGCCCGGATCGAGTGGCCGGCGATCTTCAGACGAGGCTCAGGCATCGGCTCGCTCGGAGACGAGCCCGGGTGAGATCGAGGGTGACCCGAGGCGCACGTATTCCCCTGTGGTGCGGTCGAACGCGGTAACCGGCAGGACACGCAATTTCTCCTTGGCGACCCGCTGTGACGGGGTCAGCGGCAACTGATCGACGAAACTCCAGTACCTCGGCACCTTGAAGGGTGCCAGGTTCGCACTTGCGTGTGCCACGACTTCAGCCAAAGTCGTCGCCGCGACCTCCGCTTTCCCGCCGACGACCTCCCCGCCGACGACGAGGAACGCATGAACCTCCTCCCCTCGCACGTCGTCGGCGACCGGGACGCAGGCCGCCTGGCTGACCCGCTCGGATGAGCACAGCACCGCCTCGACCTCGTTCAACGCGATGTTCTCCCCGCTGCGGCGTGCCATGTCCTTCAACCGGCCCGTCAGATACACCCGGCCGAGGCCGTCCATTCGCGCCAGGTCGCCGGTGTGGAACCACCCGTCGCGGAATACCTCACGAGTCGCCGGCTCGTCCCTGTAGTAGCCGTCCATCATGCCCGCTCCGCGCAGGATCAGTTCCCCCGTGGCGCCACGAGGTACGGCGCGGCCCCGCTCGTCGACGATCCTGGCCTCCCGATGCGGGTTGGGCTTCCCGACGCACCCGGTGCCCACCAGTTCGTCATGATCGTCGGGTAGGACCCGGAGGTCACCGCCGGTCTCGGTCATCCCGAAGCCCTCGTACCAGGGAACCCCGAACCGCTTTTCAAGCGCGGCATGAATGTCCTTGGGAATGCCTGAGCAGGCCACAGCACGGAGCGAGTGATCTCGGTCGGTGGGCTTCTCCGGTTGGCGAAGCAGGAGGGTCGGCATCATCCCGATGCAGTAGAGGTATGTCACGTCGTACGTACGGACCTTGTCCCAGAACGACGTGGGATGGAAACGATCCAGGACGACGAGCGACGACCCCACCAGGAGGCATGCCGCCAGGCTCCATTGCGGATCCAGGTAGTAGAACGGCTGCGCCGTGAGAAGGACATCATCGGGACCGAGATAGGGAAAGCCGTCCGCGTACTTGCGCACCATCGTTGTCCAGTAGCCGTGCGACAGCATGCATCCCTTGGGGTGGCCTGTGGTGCCGGAGGTGTACTGGATGTTGGCCAAGGTCTCGGGATAAACCGCCTCACCCGGCGCGGAGCCCGCGGCGGCGTCCACGCCGTTCAAGCCGATCACTCCCGGCCTGCCCTCAACGTCGGTCACCGCAACTCGACGGCGTTCGGCTGACGACTCGAGCACGAGATCGAGGTGGTCGGAGCAGGTGACGACGAGGGCGGGGTCCGCGTGGTCCAGGAGTCGTGTCAGTTCCCTGACCGAATATCTCGGGTTCACCGGCACGACCGCCGCGCCGATCTTGGCCGCGCCCAGCCACAGCAGCGGGTAATCCGGACGGTTGTCGAAGACCAACGCGATCCGATCGCCGTACCTGATCCCGAGGGTGCCGAGGACGGCTCCGTATCGGTCCGACAGTTCGTCGAGTTCGGCGAAGGTGTAGTCGAGGTCATGCTGATCGAATCTCAGGGCGCACCGGCTCGGCCAGAGCTTCGCCGCCCGTCGCACGAGCGTGGCCAGATCCTGCACCTTGACGGCGTCATCTCCGCCGGTCCCCGTCATCCCGCATCTCCCGCAACATGAAGGCCGCAGCCTGCGGCAAATCTCTTCTGTGCTTCACGAGCCTCTCCCGAGTCCTGGGCCCGGAGGGCGAATCGCACCTCAGCGTCAAGCGCAGTTTCCAGGTTCGCCCAAGTGCCCTGTTCAAGGAGTCGCTTGGCGCCCTCGACGGCCCCCCTCGGACGGCTTAGGACCGCATCGGCCAGCGAATCCACGACAGCCGGCACATCGCTACCGGCGGCTACATGACTGACAAGGCCCATCTCGTACGCCTGCTTCCCGCCGACCCGTTCCCCCAAAATCATCAGTCGCCGGGCACGTGCCGGTCCGATGAGTCGAGGAAGGATGGCGGAGATGCCGCCGGTCACACTCAGGCCGGCTTCGACTTCGGGAAATCCGAATACCGCGTCTTCAGCTGCGACGACGAAATCGGCAGCAAGCGCAAGTTCCGCGCCCGCACCTAACGCGTATCCGTGAACCTGAGCGATGACACAACAGGGTGAACCACGTAGCTCGGTGGTCAGGGCCTGAATACGGCCCAGTCGTTCGGTGCGCTCGTCGGCCGGCGGGCTTCCGACCACCTCATGCTTCAGGTCGTAACCGGAGCAGAATGAACGACCCCGTCCGCTGAGCACGATGACCCGCGCGCTGTCCCTATGTGCTTGTTCAATCGCTTCCAGCAACTCGCGCACGAGCTGCGGGGTGACGGCATTCAGTCGGCTCGGGCGGTTGAGGGCGATCCGCGCCACTCCGTCCTGGGCCACGTACTCGATCGTTGATCCGGGCTCTCGATCTTGATGATTCTTCATTCCGCTCCTCATCCTGAGCTTGTTCAAGAAGTACTGGCGGGTCGTCTGCCCTGTCATCGGACACATGTCGAGAGCGAACGATCCCAGCACTCCCTTTGTCCATCCCGACTCCAATCGTGGGTGCGGTGAGAGGGAGTACCGCCGGGCGTGGAGCATGGCGGATTCGGTGGTAGGGCCCCGGCGAAGTCGTCAAGGCATGATCTTGAGGGGGCCGGGTGGCGAAGCGGGAGCGACGGCGATGCTGCCGGCACCGGTCAGGCGCGGGGGCCGCCGGCGACGTAGATGACCTGCCCGGAGACGAAGGACGCCCCTTCGCTGACGAAGAACGACACCGTGTGGGCGATGTCCTCCGGCTTGCCGGTGCGGGCAACCGGGATCTGCGCGGCGGCCGCAGCCTTGAACTCCTCAAACGGGACGCCGACCCGCTCAGCGGTCGCGGCGGTCATTTCGGTCTCGATGAAGCCTGGCGCGATCGCGTTCACGGTAACGCCGAACTTCCCGAGTTCGATGGCCAGGGTCTTGGTGAAGCCCTGGATGCCGGCCTTGGCCGCAGAGTAGTTGGCCTGGCCGCGGTTACCGAGCGCGGAAGTGCTGGAGAGGTTGACGATGCGACCCCACTTGTGCTCGGTCATATAGCGCTGCACGGCGCGGCTCATGAGGAACGACCCGCGCAGATGGACGTTCATCACCGAGTCCCAGTCCTCGGCACTCATCTTGAAGAGCATGTTGTCGCGGGTGATGCCGGCATTGTTGACCAGCACCGTGGGGTCACCGAGTTCCTCGGCGACCCGGGTCACCGCGGCCTCGACGCCGGCCGCATCGGAGACGTCAACGCCGACCGGCAGCGCGCGACCGCCGGCGGACTCGATCGCGTGAACGACCGGCTTACAGGAAGCCTCGTCGAGGTCGAGCACCGCCACAGCAAAGCCGTCCGCAGCGAGTCGCTTCGCGATGGCGGCACCGATTCCGCAGGCGGCTCCGGTGATGATCGCGATACGGCCGTTGGTGTTGCTCATGTCGTCTCCTTGACTCTCTTTTTTCAGGGGAGGTGCCGGTGGTCAGCTGCGTGAGTAGCCGGCCCCAGGCGGCACGGGCGCGCCGGGCCGGTGTACAAGGCTCTCAGGCTGACAGCGGCTCCCTCACCGTTGGGGCCGGCGTCGTCGATGAGAGATCCTAGATGATCGCCACCTACCCCCAGCCCGGTGAGCTGGTGTTGAATCACCCCGGTTTCGGTGGAGTTGGCTTGGACGGCATGAAGACGGGCTCGGTCATCCCAGCACCGTGCCCGTCGAGTCCGCGTTGCGCGGCCGGGCACGACCGAAGGCGGCGAGCCCTATCTCCAACCCGGTGTGCTCACCGACGACGCGGCTCTCACCGTCGATCACGGCCCGCATCAGGCGCCCGGCCATGGGGGCGTTCTTGAACTGGTTGCCACTGGTCCCGATCGCGACGTAGAAGCCCGCGCGTTCCGTGCCATCGTAGATCGGGGTCCAGTCCTCGGTGACGTCGTAGACGCCGGCGACACCGATCGGCCTGCCGGGCACACCGAGGCCGGGAAGGCGGCGGGCGGCACGCGTGACCTGTGCCTCAAAGACCTGCCGGGTGGGGCTGGGATTGATGGCGTCGGGATCGTCGATCCACTGCAGCTCGTCACACTCGGGCTCGGTGCCGCCGACCAGCAGTCCGTCACCCGGGGCGCCCCGCATATAGATGCCGAGGTCGAGATCGGCGATGCACGGGCCGATGCCCTCGCCGTTGTAGCCGGCCGGCGCGGGCACGTGGTGCACCTCCTGGCGCATCGGCCGGACGGTGACCGACCAGCCTGCGCCGACGCCCGCCAGCGCGTTCAGCCTGCCGGACCACGGCCCGGCCGCGTTGATGACGACGGGCGCGCTCACGGTCGTGCCGTCGTCGAGCCGGACACCGCTCACCGCACCGTCGCCGAGGACGGCGACCACCTGACGCCTGAACAGGAACTGCGCACCCCGCCGCTTCGCGCCGTTGGCGAGGTTGACGGCAGCCAGCCCCGGGTCGTCGACGAAGCCGGCGTCCGGGGTCCACAGCGCACCCAGGCGCTTGTCCGTGTCCTCCCAGAAGACCGGATCCTCGATGCGCTTCGGAGGCCAGAACCGGCCAGGGTCGAGCCCGGGCATCCGGCGGGCCAGCTCGTCGGCCTCCCAGACCTCGTACGGGATCCCCGCCCGGTCGAACATCTGGAGGACACGGTCCATCGGCGCGATGTCGACGTCCATGAACACCTTGCCGACGCGGTGGAACCTCGCCATCCCGGCGTCGTCCACGCCCTCGAGGTGGTCGGCCCACCTCTCCCAGCAGTGCTTGGACTCCCAGGACAGCGCAATGCCGTCCCAGGTCGAGTAGTTGAACCGGATCACAGCGCTGGACGCGCTGGTCGACCCCTGGCCGGGCCCGCTCGCCTTGTCGACCACCACCACCGAGCGGCCCGTCTTGGCCAGCTCGAAGGCGATCGAGGAGCCGATCACGCCGGCACCGACCACCACTACGTCTGCTGTCACACTCATGTGCAAAGTCTCGCCTCCTCCATGAGGGTGCGCAGCCCGTCGGGGATGGCGTCCTCCGGCAGGTCGGAGAGCGGCAGCTGCACGAGCAGCCGGTAGACGCCGAGGTCGTCCCACGCGGTCACCGTGCCGAAGCCGGTCACCTGCTGCCATCGCACGCTGCGCCATAGCCGGACCTTCGGGCACGAAGGGTGTCAGCCGCGGGCCGGCATGTGCTTCTGGAAGAAGTCCACGACGCGGGTGCAGAAGTCGATCAGAGCCGGGAATCGACGGACGCCGTGGCCTTCCTGCGGGTAGATCACGAGCTGGGACTCGACGCCGTGCTCGAGCAGCGCCTGGTGGAACTCCTGGGCCTGCGTCGGGGGAGTGCAACGGTCCAGGGCGCCGGCGATGTTCAGGCACGGGGTGCGCACCTTGCCGGCGTGGATGACGGGGCTCCTGGAGTGGAACCTGTCGCCGGGGACTTCCGGGTTCCCGTTGAGGAACAGCGCGTCGAAGTAGGGGATGTTGCTGGTGAAGTGCTGGCTGTACCAGTTCGTCACGGGTGAGACCGGTACGGCGGCAGCCCAGCGCTGGTCCTGGGTGACCAGCCACGAGGACATGTAGCCGCCGTACGACCCGCCGATGAGGCCGACCCTGGCCGGGTCCACGATCCCGCGCTCGACGAGAGCGTCGATCGCGGACGTGAAGTCGGCCGTGTCCTCGCCGCCCATGTCCCCGAAGACCAGCCGGGCGAAGTCCTGCCCGCGGCCGGAGCTGCCCCGCGGGTTGGGGCTGAGGACGGCGTACCCCTGGGCCACCAGCAGCGGGGTATAGGGGGAGAACATCGACCACGTGTTCCGGTAGGCCCACACCGGGCCACCATGGATGTTCACCACGAGCGGGAAGGGCCCGTCCCCGGCAGGGACGCATAGGATCCCCTCGATTCGCAGCCCGTCCGGTGCGGACCAGGCGACCGTCTCGGCCTTGCCCGCGACCGACAGCAGGTACTCGGTGCCCAGGTGTCCGATCCCCGCGAGCTCGACCCGGTCGTCACCCAGCACCACGACCCGTTGCGGCACCGAGTAGCCCTCCTCGACGAGCACCACGCGGCCGTCGGCGGACCAGGCCGCCTCCGGGTAGCGCGTGCCGCAGCTGGTGTCCGTGCTCGACCACAGCTCGGTGATCTTCCCGGTCACCGCGTCGTACACCGCGGCGACGGTCTCCAGGCCGCGGATCCCCAGGATTCCCAGGCGATCCGCGTCGATCCACTGGGTCGCGGTGACGTCCACCTCACCGGTGTCGACCCGCTCGAAGGCAGCACCGGGAGCGCCCACCAGCAGGTCACCCGCGACGACCCCGCGGTCGCTGCCCACCGCCTCGACCACCGCCAACCGTCCGCCGGAAGGCGAGGCCGCGGGCCAGCCGAACTGCACCTCGGAGCGGGCCAGTTCGGTGACCGCCCCGTCGAGGCCCAGGCGGGAGAGCACGGCCGTGTACCAGGCGGCCTCGTCCGGAGCAGGGCTGGTGACCGCGACGACCGCGTCGGGGCCGAGCCAGACCGCCTCCCAGACGTTGAGACCCTCCGGCGACAGCCTGGTGGTCGTACCTGCCGCGAGGTCGTGGATCCACAACGACCGCCACGACTCCTCCGTCACGCCGATCTCGACGCGCGGGTGCCAATCCGGCAGCTCCTCCTTCGGCTTGTACGTCGTGCCGCTCCCCTGACCACCGGCCAGGTCGGCACCGAGCCCCGCCACCCCGAGCAGCACCTTCGTGCCGTCCGGCGACCAGGAGCAGTACTCCACCGTCCCGGGCACGGCCGGGGCCGCCTCCGCCTCACCCAGCTGACCGGTGCGCAACAGGTACGGCTGGAACCGGCCTGCCTCCGTGCGGTCCGACAGGAATGCCACCGTCGCCCCGTCCGGGGAGAAGCGCGGTTGCCGGGAGGAACCGGACGGCCCCGTCAGCGGCCGCAGGTCCGCACCGTCGACCAGGAAGCAGGCCTGGCGTGGAAGGCCGGCCAGCTCGTCGTACACGAGGCCGGTCACGGCGATCCGCGACCCGTCGGCGGAGCAGGACGGCTCCAGCAGCTTGTACGGCTGTCCCAACGCCGGCTCGTGCAACCGCAGGAAATACTCTTCGACCTGGCCCCAAGTGGCGCTGCCGCGCACGTCCCTACCGTTCATGGGCGGACCCTACGCGATGGGGCGGTTCATCTCCTATCGACTCAGGTCGGAAACCGGGGGGCTCGGACTCTACGGGTGTCGAGGTCGGAACCCCTTACAGGGGCCGGTGGAAGGCCGCGCACTTCACCGGCGGAACCCGCGACCTGGAACTCCGCTTCGTGGAGTCGAAGACGGGGACGACTCACTCAAACGGTAATCCGGGTTTCAGGGCCGCCAGCCTCGGCAGACGGGGCCGGCGGGCTGTGTTGCGCAGCAGCGAGGGAGTGTCAACTTAACGGCTGATCTTGCTTGTTGAAGTGGTCAGTGGTTGGCGGGGGTGAGGCGTCCCTCGAAGGCGATCTGGAAGGCGTTCAAGGGCGCCTTCCACCGCATGGTCCTGCGGGTGCTTCATCCGCGCAGTCGGCACCCGCACAGCCTGTCGAGATCACAGTGGTCGCTTTGGTTCCCTGACGCTCTGCCCGTCCGGCGATCTGCCGCGACTCGTTGATACGTGCCTGCAGGAACGCGATCAGGTCATGTGTGACGCCCCACTGTTCACGGACCGGCCATCCTGGACGTCGCTGAAAGACGCTGGGACGTTACCTGAGAAGGTTGACCCCCGCGCGGCCGATGCTGGAGTGTGTCAGGGACGGGGGGCCCGTACTTCGCACCGTTCGGAGCCGTCGATGACGCTTGTGGCCTCTCCCGTACTTGTCGGACGTGACACCGAACTGCGAACCCTCCTGAGGGCGATCAACCGCCCGCCCGCCGTTGCGCTGGTGGAGGGCGAAGCGGGCATCGGCAAGACGCGGCTGGTCAAGGCGGCGGTCGACCGGCTCGGCGGCGGTGAGCGGATCGTCCTGCTCGGCCACTGCCACCAGATCCGCGAGGCGTTCCCCTACGGCCCGGTGTTCGACGCCCTCCGGAACGCCGCCGACGCCCTCCCGGAATCGAACCGCCTCAACCCGGTCGTCGGGGCGCTGCGCGGCCACCTTCCCGAACTCGCCCGGGGGCTGCCGCCCTCGCCCGCGCCGCTCGATGATCCGCTGGCGGAACGGCACCGCTTGTTCCGCGCGGTCCACGCGCTACTCGAGGCAGTCTCCCCGGCCGTCCTGGTGATCGAGGACCTGCACTGGGCCGACGACGGCACCCGGGACCTGCTGCGCTTCCTCATCGGTCAGCCGCCGGACGGCCTCGCGCTGGTGACGACCTATCGGCGGTCCGACCTGCCGGTGCCGGAGTTGCCGCTCGGCCGTGCCCATCGGCGTTTGCCGGGGACGACGAGCGAGGTCATCTCACTCACGCCGCTGGACGCGGAGAGCGTGCGGAGCCTGGCGGGCGCGCTGCTCGGCCGGGCGGACGTGACCTCCGCCTTCGCCGCCAGGCTGCTCGACCGCACCGCCGGGATCCCGTTCGTCATCGAGGAGGTGGTCCGTTCGCTGCCCGGCGCCGACGGGCGCCGCACGGACGACGACGGCGAGCCGGACGCGCTCGAGCACATCACCGTGCCAGTGCTCCTGCGTGAGGCGATGGCGGATCGGCTCAGCGATCTGTCCCCTGCCGGGCTGAACGCGGTCTACGCCGCCGCCGCGCTCCGGCTGCCCGCAACCGAGCCGCTGATCGCCGCCGTCACAGGACAGTCCACGGGCCCGGGCCCGCTCCTCGGCGCGTCGCAGGCGGAGGCCGGGATCCGCGAGGCGTTGCGCGCCGGAGTGCTGCACGAGGACGGGGACGGCCGGTACGGCTTCCGCCACGTGCTCGCGCAGCAGGCGGTCTACGACGTGATCCCCGGACCGGACCGGCGGCGGGCGCACATGCGGGCGATGGCCGCACTCGCCGCGCTCGATTCGCCGCCGCTCGTCCAGCTCGCGTTCCACGCCCGCCGCGCGGGTGACATCGAGGCCTGGTGGCGGTACGGCGCGGCCGCCGCGGACCACGCCGCCGCGCTGGGCGACAGCCCGCTCGCGGTCGAGGTGCTCGAGGGCATGCTCGGCGACCCCGACCTGCCGCGCTCCTGCCGGGGCCCGCTCATGCTGCGGCTGAGCAAGGTGGCCGCGATCGGGCTCTCCCACCGGCGGGTCGTACGGCTGCTGCGACGCCTGCTCTCCGACGACTTCCTGTCACGGGAGGTACGCGGCGAGGTGCGGCTCAACCTCGGCGTGCTGATGTCCAACCAGGCGGGTGCCATCGCCGCCGGACGGCAGGAGATCATCGCGGCGCTCAACGATCTGGACGACCGGCCCGCCACCGCCGCCCGCGGCCTCGCCCTGCTGGCGATGCCCGCGTGGGGCGACGAGCCGCTCACCACCCACATGGAGTGGATGGACCGGGCCGAGCGGCTGCTCGCCGTCGTCAACGACCCCGAGGTCACGGCGGCGGTGCAGGCCAACAGAGTCGCCTTCGCCATGCTGGTCGGCTCGCCCGACGCCTTCACCCTGGCGGCGACGCTCCCTGTGAACGATCCGTCGGCGGCGGTGCGCAGGCAGGCCGCCCGCGCGTACTCGAACCTGTGCGACGGGGCGATCCCGCTCGGCCACTACGCCGCCGCCGAGCGGTTCGCCCAGGAGGGCAGGCGGCTCGCGAAGGAGACCGGCGCCCTTTACTCCGGCTACCTGGTGGAGGTGTCGTCGGTCCGGCTCGACTGGCTCACCGGGCGCTGGGACGGGCTGCGGCGGCGCGCCGCCGCCGTGGTGGAGATGACGCCGGAGGCGCCGCTCCTCGCGGCGGACGCGCAACTGGTCCTCGGCATGCTCGCGCTGGTCGCGGGCGAGTGGGAGGAGGCGGCGAGTTACCTCCACGCCGCAGGCCTGCGCCACCCCGGCTCCGGCTTCCATCCCGTCCTGGCCGCGGCATCCGGCGGAGTGATCGAGCTGCACCTGGCCCGCGGCTCCGTGGACGCCGCCGTCTCCGAGGCAGACCGCGCTCTGTCCCGGCTGCGCCGCAAGGGCGTCTGGGTGTGGGGCGCCCACCTGGTGCCGTCCGCGGTCGCCGCACTGCTCACAGCCGGGCGCTTCGGCGACGCGGCCACCCTGGTGTCCGACTTCGCCGACAGCATCAAGGATCGGAGCGCACCCTCGGCCGAGGCGGCGCTCGACATGGCGCGCGGCATGACGGCCCAGGCCGAGGGCCGGCACGAAGCGGCGGCAGAGTTCCTCGCCAGGTCCCGTGCGGCCCAGGCGGCGATGCCCCAGCCGTACGGGGCGGCGCGGGCGGCCGAGGCAGAGGCGGGCGCGCGGCTCCGCCTCGGCGACCGCGCCGCCGCCGGGGAGATCCTCACCGAGGCGGCCGAACGGTTCACCGGGCTCGGCGCGACCCACGATGCGGCGCGCTGCCGCCGCACGCTGCGCGACATCGGCGCGGGCAGCCTGCCGCGCGGGGCCAGGAAGGCCAAGGGCGGCGTGCTCTCGACTCGGGAGAGCGAGGTGGCCCGGCTGGTCGCGCTCGGCCGTACCAACCGGGAGATCGCCGAGGTGCTCTTCCTCTCTCCCCGTACGGTCGAGACGCACGTGGCGAAGGTGCTGCGCAAGCTCGGCGTGCGCTCGCGCAACGACGTGGCGCCGCCCCGCTGACCCCTCCGCCGACGGGTCGCCCGGTTACCGGCCCGGACATGCGAGAGCCCCGGCCGGGGTCACCGGCCGGGGCCTCGCCCCCGGGTTACGAACCGGTCAGAGCGTGATGCTCCAGCCGGTGAGCTTCCCGGTCCTGCTGTCCTGGCTGCCGTCCATGACCAGCAGGTACCAGGCCCCGCTCGCGGTCGAGCTCACCGGCACCTGGTAGGTGCGGGAGCCGGACCACGGGGTGCATGTGGTGCTGAACTCCTGGTCCTTGATCGTGATGAAGTCGCTGCTGCCCGGGGCCATCAGGTACACGCTGAGGGTCTCCGAGCACGGGTGCTCGACGGTGAGGGCGACCTGCACCGGCGAGGAGGCCTGACCGGTCGCGGTGGACTGGATCGGGCTGAACGCGTAGCCGTTGTCGGGGATCGAGTAGACGGTGGTGCTGGTGAAGGTCCGGTCACCGCCAGTCGGGCCGTTCACGATGAGCGTGAACGTCGCGGTACGGGTGGCGGTCTCGCCTCCGCCGGTCACCGTCACGCTGTAGGTGCCGGCCGGGGTGGAGGCCGAGGTGGACACGGTCAGCGTGGCCGAGCCGCCCGAGGTGACCTGGGTGGGGGTGACGCTGACCGTCGGCCCGGCGGGCGTCACGGTGGCCGACAGGCTGACCGTCTGGGCCGTGCCGGACGTGGTGGCCGTGGCGACCGTCGCGGTGGCCTGCTGACCCGGCTGGACCGAGCCGGACGACGGGTTCAGCGACAGCGAGAAGTCACGGGTCGGCGGCGGGGTGTCGCCACCCACCGCGGCCTTCCAGAGCGCGTACGCGGTCGCGCCCGCGGCCCGGCCGAGCACGGTGTCGTTGACGTTGGAGACGGTGTCGCACGCGGAGTGGTAGCACGAGTCGTACGCCCGGCCCGCGGTGCCGCCCCACTTGGCCGCCTGCGCGGAGGTCTTGGTGGCGCTGGCTCCCGCCGCCAGGCCGGATGTGGGGATTCCGGCGTTCTTGAACGAGGCGTCGTCGGAGCGGCCCTGGCCCTCGACGTTCTCCTCCGGCTGGAGGTTCAGCTTGTCGTAGTAGGCCTTGAGGTTCGCGGCGGTGGCGGTGGTGATGTTGTTGATGAAGTATCCGGCGTTGGTCGAGCCGATCATGTCGTAGTTGAGGTACGCCTTGATCTTGCTGCGCTCGGTGGAGCTGAGTGAGTTGACGTAGAACTTCGACCCGTTCAGGCCCTGCTCCTCGTCGGTCCACCAGCCGAAGCGCACGTGCTTGGCCATGCTGGGCTTCTGGGCGGCGAGGGTGAGGGCGACCTCCAGCAGCATGCCGGAGCCGGAGCCGTTGTCGTTGATGCCGGGTCCGGCGGCGACGCCGTCGAGGTGCGCGCCGGCCATGATGACCTGGTTGGTGTCACCACCCGGCCAGTCGGCGATCAGGTTGGGGCCCGCGCCGGCGGTGCAGCCCGAGGTGCAGTTCTGCCGGGTCACGGTGTAGCCGGCCGCGGTCAGCTTCTGCTCGAGGTAACTGACCGACTGGGTGTACCCGGCGCCGGTGGACCTGCGGTTGCCGCCGTTGCCGGTGGCGATGGTCTGGAACTGCTGCAGGTGCGACTTGATGTTGGTGACGCTGATGTCCGGCGGCTCGGTCCCGCCGGATCCGCCGCCGACCGTCAGGGTGTAGGTGGCGGTGTGGCGGGGCGTTCCGGTGCCCGTCCCGGTGCCGGTGACCGTGATCTGGTACGTCCCGGTGGGAGTGGCGGACGTGGTGGAGACGGTCAGCGTGGCGGAGCCGCCCGAGGTGACGGACGAGGGGGTGAAGCTCGCGGTCGCTCCGGACGGGAGCCCGGAGGCGGTCAGGTTGACCGTCTGCGCGCTGCCCACGGTGGTCTGCGTGCCGACCGTGGCGGTGGCCTGGCCGCCCGGCTGCACGGAGCCGGACGACGGGTTCAGCGACAGGGAGAAGTCGGCGCTGCCCGGACCGGGATCGGTGCAGGTGGGCTCACCGGACTGGGCCGCCACGCTCACCGCGCTCCAGGCGGCCTTGGTGCTCGCACACTCGGCGCTGTTGGCGCCGAACAGCTCCACGGCCGCCGCGACCGAGGCCGAGCGCACACTGGAGTGCTTCCAGGTGGACGACTTCCGGGACAGCGCGCCCATGAAGATCTTCCCGGCCTTCTGGATGCCGATGCCGGTGACCGTGCTGCTGTTGCAGGTCGGGCTGGTCGGCTGGCCGTTGGTCGGGTTGCTGCCTTCGGCCAGCAGGTAGAACCAGTGGTTCTGCGGGCCCGCCGCCGCGTGCACCTCGGTGCTGGGGATCGAGGAGGAGTAGCAGTTGGGGTCGCCGACCTTGGACGGGTTGTACATGTAGCGGATCGGGCCGTTGCCCGCGAGGTTGACCTCCTGGCCGACCGTGTAGTCCAGCGGCTCCTTGGGGTTGCTCGCGTAGGCCTCGGTGATGGCGCCGAAGATGTCACCGGTGGACTCGTTCAGGCCGCCGCGCTCGTTGTCGCTCTGCGACCCGGCCCCGCCGGGTGTCGTCTGGAAGATGGCGTGGCCGTACTCGTGCGCCACCACATCGATCGACGTCAATTGCTTGTTGCCGGCCTGGTTGCGGCCGAAGGTGGTGTAAGTGCCGGTCCAGTAGGCGTTGACGTCGGTCATCCCGACTCGCGCGCCGAAGCCCCTGCCACTGCCGTCGATGCCGTTGCGGCCGAGCCAGTCGCGCAGCATGTTCCATTCCTGGGCCGCCGTGTACATGACGTCCACGCACGCGGTCTCCAGGTCGGTGCCCGACCCGTTGCCCCAGGTGTCAGTGCTCTTCGTGTACGCCGAGCCGTTCTGGCCGCCGCACTGGATGCCGGGCCGCCCAGCGTCGGTCATCGAGTAGGAGCTGCCGACGCGGCTGGTGTCGATGGTGACCTGACCGGCGAAGTGCGCGTTGCCGCTGCCCGCGACGACCTCGTCGTAGTAGTCGGCGACCGCGCCGGTGCGGGCATCGACGAACACGTGCTGGATGCTCGGCTTGTTCTTCGCCACACCGGCGACGACGGCCTCCCAGGCGAGCTTGGGCTTGCCGCCCCAGGCCAGCACCACAAGCCGGGGCGCGCCGACGTCGTCCACCCGTGACAGCCGCGCCTTGGCGGTCTGAGTCGCCTGCTCCGCGGTGATCTTCGCCACCAGCGGGATGTTCCGCGGGCTCGGCCCGGAGGCGGCGGTGGTGTCGCGCACCCGTCCGGAGGCGTCGGTGACGACCACGGCGTCGCCGCCGATCACCGGCAACCCCCTGTAGGTGCGCTCGTACGAGACGTACTGCATGCCGCCGGGGCCGGTCGTCACGCCGGCCCGCTCGTAGGACTCGTCCGGTCCCGCGCGCAGTTCGTCGAGCCCGCTGGCGACGGCCCGGTCGGCGGCGGCCACGGCGAGCGACTTGGGATCGGCGGCCGGAGCCGCGGTCGTGGAAGAGACGGAGGCCGCGGGGGTGAGGGATCCGGCAAGGGCGCCGTGGAACGGGGCGGCGTCCGCGGGTGGCGCGACGAGCGCCATCGAGGCGACCGTGGCGACACCGGCGGTCACCGCGGCTAAGACCTTGTGTTTCACTCGGGGCTGTTCCTTTCGGTCTTCCCGGTCCGTGTCGCCTGTCGGCGCACGTCGGACCACCACGCCGCCGGGGATCTCCGAGCAGGCGAGGTGAGATGGGAAACGGGGGGTGTTGAGAGGGTGATCGCGTTTCACCCTGTTGTCGCCAGACGATAGGCATCGGCGGCATCCGCGAAAATCCGTTAACACATCCGTAGGCCTACGGAAATTCCGTAGACGTGCCATGAACAGCGCCCGGCATGCACGCGGCCCGGCGACACCGGCCGCCGGGCCGCACACGTGTCCGTCGCCCGTGGGGCACCGGGAGCCGGGGCGAGCAGGCAGGAGAGCCGTTCCGTACGCGCAGCGCGTTGTCGCGGCGGCCGGCAGACCACCTGACGAGGTCCGCGACAGGCTCCCACGTTTGCTCGATGTGATGACCCCGCTGGTTAACTCGGCTCAGGCGGCGAGGGCGAGTTCTGCCAGTTCCAGGCGCGCGAGGTGGCTGGTGCGGGTCCGGTATCCGGATGCCGCGGATGAACGCGGTCACGGAGCGGTGGGTGCAGTCGTGCCGCCGTGAGCTTCTCGACCGCTGCCTGCTCTGGAACGAACGCCACCTGCGGCACGCCCTGCGCGAGTACGAACGGTTCTACAACCGGCACCGCGCCCATCAAGCACTGGCCCAAGCCGCCCCGCTGCGTACCGTCCCGGATCCGATCACCGATCCAGAGCGAATCGCCGACCTGAACGTGCGCCGACGAGACCGGCTCGGTGGCGTCCTCCACGAATACACGCATGCCGCTTGAACTGCGCGGACGGGGTTTTCGGCAGGCGCAGGGCCAAGGATCAGTAGCCCGCCGGTGCCGGCCAGTGGCGCTCGACTCCGATCTTGTCCAGTTCCCCGGTGAACTCCTCCAGCAAGGTCTCCTTCTCCCTGACCTCCTGCGGTTCCACCTCCCGGCGCAGGCAGTACGCGGCCAGATGGCCCGCGACTTCACCCACATTCCATTCCACAGGATGCAGGCGAAAACACCCGTTTGAGATGTGCGTGGTGCCGACGTTCTTCCCCGCGGGCAGCAGGTTGCGCATTCTGACAGGCAGCAACGCGCCGAGCGGGATCTCGAAGGGCACGCTGGCGATGTCGATGTAGTTGTCCCCACCGGTCGACGGGTGCAGGTCGATGCGATACGCGCCGACTCCGACGGAGTCATGGTGCCGCAGCGTGCCGCGGTCGCCGAGGACGGCTCTGGAGACGTGGTGCTCGGTGACGGTGGTGACCGCGCGGATGCGCCTCGACTCCCTGACATAGGCGGACTTCGCCAGCCCGTCGGCGGTGCCGACCACGTCGTGGCGGAGCCGGAGCCCGGGGAAACCGGTGCCGCCGTCAGGGCGGGGTGCTTCGGTCTGGAGCCAGTACAGCAACGACAGCGACAGTTGCTTGGCCTCCCTGTGCGCCAGCGCCGCCGTGTCGGCATCCACCTCGATGATCGGGCGCAGCCAGTAGTCGTTCAGCGGCCAGTTGACCAAAGTGATGTCGGAAGCGGCGAAGCCGGGCTCGAACAGATCGCGGGCGAGGATCCTGCGGAACATCCACAGATCCTTGTCCCCTGATTGGGCGCTCTGGTCGGCCAGCACCCCGCGGGGGTCACCGGGTGGGTTGGGGTCAAACCAGCGGGCTTCGGGCTCCAGGGTGCGTGGGTCCGGTGCGCTGAAGCCGAGCAGCGGCCCGGGCCAGAAGTCGGGCCGGTAATCGCGCCAGAATCCGTAGTCCGAAGGCCGGTCGATGACGTGGTTCTCCCCGTCGTGGTGGGAGACGGCGAAGCAGTAGGTGATGCCCTGCATGTTCAGTGGCTGGTACTCGTCCGGCGCGTGCGGCTCGTCGTGCTCGCGGCGGGCCTCCGCACCCGTGACGTACTCCGTCTTCGCCAGCGGCAGCAACTCGCCGGTCTCCGTCGCGTCGAGGACATAGGCGGCGGCGATGGTGTGCGAGTCACCGGAGCGGAGGTCCAGCAGCGTGACGGCTCTGACGCGGTCACGGTCCACCTCGACATCGACGGGGCGGTGTTCGAGGAGGACGCGTAGGCGTCCGGCGGCCACATGGGGAGCCAGCATGGCCTGCAGGATCGCCAGGGAGACGCGTGGTTCGTGGCACAACTTGCTGACATATCCGGCGCCGGGGTTGAGCTCGCGCCAGCGCTGCGCGCCGCCGGTCATGGGGTACCAGCGCCGGTAGTAGTCGCGGATGGAGCCGCGCACGTCACGATAAGTGGCGGTGGCTCCATAGCTCTCGATCCATGGGTGCTCGTCAGGGGGTACGGCCTGCGCGGTGAGCTGGCCGCCGATCCAGTCCGTCTCCTCGGTGAGGACGACGTCGTGGCCCGCGCGGCAGGCGGCCAGGGCTGCGGCGACGCCGCCGAGCCCACCGCCGATGATGAGGATGTCGGTCATAGGTGGTGCCTTTCGAGAGGGCTAGCGGGGAGGTGCCGCGGTCTCGCCAGGCACCAGCTCGCAGGTCATGAGCTGGTGCCTGGGGACCGTACGGTCTCCCGCGATGAGTTTCGTGAGCAGCCGGACGGCCGCGGCCCCCATTTCGCGACGGGGTACGGCGAAGCCGGTGAGACCTGCCGCGCGGTCGCGGGGGTCGCCGAGCGTGGCCAGGGAGAGGTCGTCGGGGAAGCGGAGCCCCGCGCGCTCGGCAGCCGCCAGGAGGGCGCGGTGGGCGGCGTCGGTGTCGGTGGCCTCGGTGACCATCGCGGTGACACCCTGGTCGTGCCAGGCGCGCAGCAGATCGGGGGTCAGGTCGGTGCCATCGGTGCGCACCACCTCGGCTGCCAGCCCGCATTCGTCCATGCCGCTTCTGAAGCCCGCCTCCCTGTCGACGGAGGTGATCGCCTCGTCGGCTTCGCGCACGTACAGGATGCGCTCGTGGCCCAGCCCCGCCAGGTGCCGCACCACGGCGGCGCCGGCGGACACGTAGTCGGCGCCGATGTAGGGCAGGCGGTCGCCGAATTCGTCGTGCCGCCCTATGTAGACGACGGGCAGATCGGTGGCCAGCAAGCGGTCCATCTCCGGCACGGGCAGGTGCCTGCCCAGGAACAGGCAGCCGTCGGCCAGCCGTACCCGGTTGAGCACCTGGGCGTGCGGGCGCTCGCCCGTGACGCTGGAGGCGATGAACATCAGCAGGTCGTAGCCCTGCGCCGCCGACTCCTCCTCGATGCCCACCAGGAACGGGTGGTAGGCGTGGGACATCTCAGTGGGGAAGGTCGCGGTGAAGGTGTAGAGGCCGAGCAGGTTGTTCTGCCCGGCCGCCAGGCGGGTGGCGATCGGGTCGGGCACGTACCCGAGTTGCTCGGCGGCCTCCATGACCTTGCGCTGGGTCTCCTCGGCGATGCCCATGGCTGCGGCGCCGCCGCCGAGGATCAGGGACACGGTCGGCTGTGAGACGCCGGCCAGTCGAGCGATGTCCGCCTGACGAGGGCGACCGCTCGGCCTCATGGCATACCCCCCAAGAAGTAGTAGATCACGGAGCCTCGATCCCGCCGTCGGGCCTGCGCACCTGCGCGGCCCACCGCTCGTGCAGGTGCGTTTCCGGCTGGTATCGCTTGGCGGCGTTCTCATCGAGGTCGATGCCCCAGCCGGGCCGATCGGCGGGGGTGATGTAGCCGTTCACCGTCCGCAACGTTCCCGGGAACACCTCGTGCACGGTCTCCGGGTAGACATGCGCCTCCTGGATCCCGAACGCGGGGCTGGTGACGTCGAGCGTGACGTTGGCCGCCGCGCCCACCGGCGACACGTCCGGCGGCCCGTGCCAGGCCGTCCGCACCCCGGTCAGCTCGCACAGCGCGGCGAGCTTGCGCACGGGCGTCAGCCCGCCGACGGCTGAGACGTGCAGACGCAGGTAGTCGACGCCACCCGAGGTGATGAGACGCGCCGCGTCGGTCACCGAGGAGACCAGCTCGCCGGAGGCGATCGGCATCGGCGCCGCCGCCCGCACCTCGGGCAGCCTGTCGAAGTGCTCGGGTGCGAGCGGGTCCTCCAGGAAGAACAGCCGGTACGGCTCCAGCGACCGCGCGAGCGCTACGGCCTCCTTCGGCGTGAGCCGGTTGTGCGCGTCGTGCAGCAGGCCGAGTTCCTCACCGAGGACCTCGCGGGCGCGCTCGAACAGCTTCGGCGTGCTCCGCAGGTAGTGGCCGACGTCCCAGCCGTCGGGATGGGGGCTGTCCGGATACCCGCCGGGCGTGCCGACGCCGCCGTACGTGCCGAGTCCCGGCCCGCCCGCCTGCAGCCGCACGTAGCGGTAACCCTGCTCGGCGAGCGCGGCCGCCCGCTCGATCGACTCCTCGACCTCGCCACCGCGAGCCCCGGTGTAGACGGCGGCAGCCGCCCTGACCCGCCCGCCCAGCAGTTCGTACACCGGCACGCCGAAACGCTTGCCCGCGATGTCCCACAACGCCTGGTCGATGCCGGACAACGCGTTGTTGTGCACAGGCCCGCCTCGCCAGTACGAGGAGTAGTGCAGCATCCGGCCGATGTCCTCGATGTCGGCGGGATGCCGGCCGATGACCATGGGAGCGATGTGCCGCTCGATCGCGGCGACCACGGCGTGGAAGCGCTGGGTGAAGGTGGCGCAGCCCAGGCCGTACAGCCCGGGTTCCGAGGTGTCGATCCGCACGACGACGAGCGGGACCCCGCCTGGGGCGGTGACGATCGTGCGTACACCGGTGATGCGCAGCCCGTCCCTGGCCTGCCACGGCGCCTGCGTCTCCGGCATGATCATGATTGTCGCCCCTCTGGGAACGGATACCGAGCAGTGAATCCGAGCAGTCGCCTGGCCGGCTCGAGATCGATGGCCACGGTCCTGCCGGGCAACGCCGTACGGCGCGGCACGCCGGGGTGGTGCGCCGCGAGCAACTCCTCGGTGGGGGTCGCCACGAGCGTCTCGGGCGCGGCGATGAAGATGACCGGCGCGCCGTGCAGCGGGGCCGTCAGCCCGAGCAGACAGGCACGCGCGGCGTCGCGCAGGTCGAGGTAGCTCCACACCTCCGCGGCCCCGGCCGCGGGATCCCTGGCCAGCCGCTCCGCGCGCGCGGCGAGCCTGACCTGGTCACCGAGGAAGGGGAAGCGCAGCGCGGCGACGGTCATGCCGTGCCGCCGGTGCATCATCGCCGCCGTGGCCTCGTCCACCTGCTTGGACAGCGCGTACGGGTCCTCGACCTGCAACGGCACGTGCTGGTCCAGCGGCAGATACGGCGGGCTCGGGCGCGACCTGGCGAAGGGCAGGCCGGTGATCGACAGGCTGCTGGCGATCACGGCCCGCCGTACCCCCTGCTCTCCCGCCTCGTTCAGCACCACGAACGTCGCCATCGTGTTGGCCGAGAACACCACCTCGGGCGCCGCCACCTCGGGCGAGGCCAGCGCCGCCGTGTGCACGACGGCGTCGGCCCCTTCGAGGGCCGCGCGGACGGTGGCCGGGTCGCGGGCGTCGCCCACGACGACCCGCTCCGCCGTCGGCGCGCCGGGATCCTGCGCGACGAGCGCGGTCACGGCGATGTCCCGCGATGCGAGTTCTGTCAGTACGGCGGAGCCGAGACGGCCTGCCGCCCCGGTGACCAGGACCCTCATCCCTTCAGCCCCGTGAAGGCGATGCCCCGGATGATCTGCCGCTGGAACAGCAGGAATACCACGACAGGCGGGATGATCGCGATCAGCATCCCGGCGATGAGCAGGGCCTGGTCAGAGGTGTCCGCCAGCCGGGGCAGGGCCACCGCCAGCGGCTGGCTCTCGGTGTCGGTGATGGCGATCATGGGCCAGAGGAAGTCCTTCCACGCGTTCATGACAGCCAGCAGTGATACCACGGCCAGGATCGGACGCGACATGGGCAGCACCACCCGGGTGAAGATCCGCCACGGCCCGGCGCCGTCGAGGCGCGCCGCCTCGAACAGCTCCTTGGGGATGCCGTCGAAGAACTGCTTGACCAGCAGGACGTTGAAGGCGTGCGCCCCAGCGGGTAACCACACCGACAGCGGGGTGTTGGCGATGGACAGGTCCAGGACGGTCAGGTACAGCGAGACCATCGAGACCGTGCCAGGCAGGAACAGCGTCGCCAGGACCGCGCCGTAGACGTACTTGCCGTAGGAGGGCCGCAGGACCGACAGCGCGTAGGCGCCTGTCGTCGCGACGAACAGCTGCGTGAACCAGGAGCCGCCGACGAGTACGACGGTGTTCGTCAGGTAGTGGCCGACCTCCAGGGTCGTCCACGCCTCCGTCAGGTTCGACCATCGCACGTCCGCCGGCCACAGGGCCAGCGGATGGCGCAGTGACTCCTGGGTGGAGGAGATCGCGCCCTTGAAGATCCAGTAGATCGGCCCGGCACCCTCCAGGACCAGGGCCACGATGAGCAACACCTGGGTGGTGCCCAGTCCGAGGCGCATCCCGCGCCCACGTCTTTCGGTGTCGGAGATCACTCCCCTCACTTCGTCCCCCAAGTTCTGGTGAGCCGCAGGTACACGGCGGACAGCACCGCCAGCACCACGGCCAGGCTCACGCTCAATGCCGCTGCCGTGCCGTAGTCGCCGTTGACGAACGCGTACCTGTAGATCAGTAGCAGCACCGTGACCGTCGAGTCCTCCGGCCCGCCGTCGGTCAGCACGAACGGCTCGGTGAACACCTGGAAGGTGTTGATCACTTGGAGCAGCAGCATGATCAGCAGGATGGGCCGCAGTTGCGGCAGCGTCACGTGCCACAACCTGCGCCACACCGACGCCCCGTCCAGCTCGGCCGCCTCGTACAGCTCGGTGGGAACACTGGACAGCGCGGCCAGGTAGATGAGCACGACGCCGCCGGCGCCCGCCCAGGTCGCCTCCAGGACCAGGCTCGGCATCGCCATGCCCGTGGACTGCAACCAGGGGTACGGTCCCAGCCCGACCAACCCGAGCAGCTGATTGAACAGGCCGGAGTCCGGGTCGTAGAACCACTTCCACATCAGCACGGCCACCACCGGCGGCACCACCACCGGCAGGTAGACCAGCACCCGCATCAGCCCGGAGCCGCGCCGCAGCTCCGACATCAGCACCGCCAGGAAGATCGGCAGCGGAAAGCCGATCAGCAGGGCCAGGCCGGTGAACAGCAGCGTGTTGCGCACCGCCGTGCCCAGCAGGGGGTCGGCGAGCAGGGTGCGGAAGTTGTCCAGGCCCGCGAAGGTGGCCGCCTCGACCAGGTTGGTCTGCTGGAAGCCGAGCACCACACTGCGGATGATCGGCCACCACGAGAACAGGCCGAAGACCAGCACCGTCGGGATGAGGAACAATGCAGCCGCGGCGCCTTTACCCCGGGTCACTGTGCTTTCTCAAGCAGCGGCGCGACGCGCGCCGCCGCCTTCGTCAGTTCGTCGCGCGGGTCGGCGTCCTTGCGGGTCAGCACGGCCTGCACGGCGGTGTCGAGCGCGCCGTACAGGTCCTGGGCGGCGACAGGAGGCTCGACGACGTACTCCAGCTTGTCGGTTTCCTTCACGTAGGGCGCGAAGTTCGACACCGGGATGTTGGTGTGCTTGGCGATCGCGGCGTTCACCGGGCCTGACACCGACGTGCCGTAGAACGGCAGCGTGGGCAGGCCGACGGCCAGCTTGTCCGCGGCGTTGGCCACGGCCAGCTGCTCGGCGGCCGCCGGGTCGTAGTTGGGCTTGAGGTAGTAGAAGTCGATCCACTTCACCGCGGCGGCTCGCTGTGCGGCTGTGGCCTTGGCGTTGACGGCCGCCACCAGCCCGCCCAGCAGTGTCGCCTTGCCGCTGCCCTGCTGCGGCAGCGCCGCGATGCCGAAGTCGTCCGGCTTGCCGGAGTAGAGGGTGGTGTAGCGGTTGTAGCTGTTCACGGTGCCGATCATCATGCCGATCTTGCCGGCGGCGAAGTCGCGCTCCGCGTCCTGCTGGGTGCGCAGTTGGTTGGCGCCCATGGAGTCGTCCTGCCACCGCATCACGGACAGGTGCCGCAGCGCCTGCTCCGCCGGGCCGTCCAGGAGCGAGGAGACGTACTTGTCGCCCTGCTGCTTCTCCATCCGGCCGCCGAAGGAGTAGGTCATCGCGGTCAGGATCCAGCCGCCGGTGTTCTTGACCGTCATCTGCGTGTACCCGGCTGCTCCCGTCCCGGCGATCTTCTTGGCCGCCGCCCTGACCTCGTCCCACGTGGCCGGTGGCCGGTCCGGGTCGAGGCCCGCCTTCGTGAACAGGGCGCGGTTGTAGACCAGGCCCAGCGCGTACTCGGTGACGGGCAGGCCGTAAACCTTGCCGTCCGCACCGGTCGCGGGGGCCAGCGCGCGGGGGTCGAAGTCTCCCGCGTGCGGCAGGCTCTTGATCTCGGTGCTGAGGTCGGCGACCTGGCGCCGGGCGATGAGCGCCGGCGGCTCGGTGAGCGGCACGGTCAGCACCGTCTCCGCGTTTCCACCGGCCAGCCGGGTCGCGAACGTCCTGGCGTCCCACTGCGTGTCGGTCGGCTTGATCTTGATGGTGGGGTTGGCCTTCTCGAACGCGGCGACCGCGTCGAGAAACTGGGTGCGGGTCTTCGCGGCGGTCGTGGGAGGCATGCCCGCCACGATGATCGTGGTCTTACCCGAGTCCCCATCCGACGAGCCGGACGCGCAGCCCGCCGTCGCGGCGGCGAGCACGAGCGCCCCCGCCATCCACCTTCTGGAGGCTGGCACATCCATGGCTACTCCTCTGGGTTAATGCGGATTAGGTGGCATCTAATCCGCATTAGGAAAAGGTGTCAAGGTGTTACCGGCGGATTACCTGATGCGCACAGATCGCCCTTGACGCTCCCGTTCCGGCCGGAGTACACATCTCCCTAATCCGCATTAGGTCGACAGGGAAGAGATCTTCATGTCTGACATCCCCCGACGCCGCTTCCTCGGCGGAGCCGTAGCGGTCGGACTCGCAGGGGCATTGGTTCCCGCGGCACAGGCCCAGGCCGAAACCCCTTCGATCTCCGCCGACGGCATCACGCTGACCGCCGGCACCGACGGCGGCATCACCGTCCGCGACGGCGGCGGCGTCGAACGGGTCAGGCTCACCGGGTTCATGGCCAAGGACTCCGTCACCGGCATCCAGCGCACCACCGGCGGAACGCCGTCGCTCGTCACGCTCCAGGACGGCACGCAGGCCATCCAGGTCGACTACACGCTCCCCAGCACGGCCGGGGGAATCACCATCCGCGGCGTCTTCCGCGTCGCGCCGCACCGTGTGAAGCTTCGCTGGGAGGTCGGCGGCTCGACCACGCTGATCCCGGCCGGCTTCATGCTCGGCCGCGCCGTCGTCTCGCCCTCGGCGCCCGAGTCCTTCGCCGCGCTGACGACGTGGAACCGCGACGCCGGCGGAGGAGTGCCGTACGAAAGCAATGCCGGGGTCGTCTACCAGGAGACCTGGGCCGACACCCGCGCCTACTTCCGGCTGGCCACCACCACCCCCGCCTGGACCAACGCCACCTGGATCCACGCCCCGGGCACGGGAACCGCGAGCGCGGCCGCGACGGAGGCCGACCTGGTGCTCGGCTCGATGCGACCCGCCGCGGGCGGCACCATGGGCGCGGGCCTTCCACTCGGCGTGGAGGTCTGGACCGACCAGCCCTTCTCCCTCTGGGACGCCGGCGGCCAGCCCATGGCCCTGCACGCCGAGGTCGCCAACGGGGGAAGCGCCGCCCGCAGCGTGAAGCTTTCGTGGTGGGCCCGCGACTTCGACGGCAGGACGCTGGCCGGCGGCAGCGTGACCGGCACGGTCGCGGCAGGAGCCGCGTGGAGACAGACCTTCACCGTCACCTCGCCACCCCGCGGAATCGTGTTCACCGAGGTGAGCGCCACCGCGGGCACCGACAGCGCGTTCGCCCGCACCAACCTCACCGTCCTGCCACCGCACACCTACCAGGCGGGCGCCGACAGCATGTTCGGCATCGCCAACTACCCCTGGCTGCTCCAGCCCGACGCCGCCGCTGTTGTGGGACTGATGAAACGCCTGGGCATCCAGCGCGTCCGCATCTCCTACGACGGCGGACCGGGCCTCCCGCCCGCCGCCCTCGACGCGGCGGGGATCAGTCACAACATCGAGCTCGCCGGGATCCCCCTGGGCGGAACGGCCGCCGAGGTCGCCGCCTGGGCCGACACGAACACGCAGAAGGCGATCGGCTCGGGTGCCGACTACTTCGAGGTCGCCAACGAGGTGAACAAGCCATGGATGAGCGGCGAGACCGCCGCCGCCTACGTGCGGGACGGATTACGCCCGGTACGCGACCGGCTGACCGCCGCGGGAGCGCCCACCAAGGTGCTCAACGCAGGCCTGGCCGGCATGGATCACGTCTGGACCAAGAATTTCCACGACGCCGGCGGCTGGGACCTCATCGACGGGTTCGCCTTCCACCCGGGCAGGGGCAACTTCACGCCGGACTACGCGCCGCCTCCTGAGGAGTGGACGCAGGGCGCCAACGGCTCTTACTGGAACTTCCTCGGTGGCTTGCGCAAGGCCCGCGAGACGATCGCGGAGTACGGGCACAAGGAGTTGTGGCTGACCGAGGCCTACGCCTGTACGAAGCCGAACAGCTGGTGGCACGACACCTACCGGCAGGCTGCAGAGAACGTCCTGCTCACCCTGGCACTGGCCAAGGCCGAGGGGGTGCGCTGCGTGAACTGGTACCAGCTGCACGACAGCGTCCTTGGCAAGCCGCAGATGGCCGACCCGACCAACCCCGAGTACCACTACGGGCTCATGAACCGCGACACCAGCGCCAAGCCGTCCATGCTCGCCTACGCCACGGCTGCGCAGGTGCTGGACCGGGCGACGTTCGTGCGCTGGTTGAAGCCGGCCGACCCCGATCTGAAAGGACTGCTGTTCAGCACGGAGGAAGGACCCGTCTCGATCCTGTGGAGCAGGAAGGACGGGTACCTGCTCAACACCGACCACGCGCCGGGCTCCATGTGGTTCGCCGCGCCGGAACCATGGGTGGACGGCTGGCCGACCAAGACGGAGCTGAAGGTGGCCGCCGCTGGAAGCTCGGTGAGGGAGCTCGACTGCCTCGGCAGGGAACGGCGGCTCACCGCCCGCGGCGGCAAGGTCAAAATCCGGCTGGACGGCGCCCCGCGCATCTACTACGGCCTGACAGCGGCCCCTGACCAGCTACCCTGAGGCCACTCCACCCAGCGGCGGAACGATGGTTGTCTTCCCGGCCGAACCTCTGGGCCATGGCCGGTTCAGGGCCTGGGCGACCGCAGTTCGGGCGACCGGCAGGCGCAGGGCTGTGATGATCCAGGCGCGTGAGTCGAAGTACACCCCGGTGCCGGTGTCGTGGGCGGCGAGGGTGGCGCGTAGCCGCGTGCGTCGTTCGAGGCCCGCTACGCCGAGGCCGTCACGCTGGTCGGCGAGGAGCAGGCCAGGGTGTGGCGGCTGTATCTGGTCGGCGGTGAGCTCGCGTTCGAACAGGGCCTCCTCGGGCTGGCCTGGGGGGTGGCCATACAACGGTCGCAGGACGGGATCACCGAGCTCGTGATCCCGTGGGCACGTCGGCACGGTCATGGCGGCTGCCGTGGTGGTCGGCTTCCTGGCCGCGCTCCTGCCCGCCAGGCGGGCGGCACGGCTCGGCCTCCTCACGGCCATCGCGGCGGCCTGATCGTTTACCTGCTCCGCTTGGCGGTGGTGACCAGGCCTGATTCGTAGGCGACGATGACGAGCTGGGCGCGGTCGTGCACGTCCAGCTTCGACAGCAGCCTGCGCACGTGGGTTTTAACCGTGGAGATGCTGAGCCCCAAGTGCGCGGCGATCTGGGGGTTGGTCAGGCCACGGGCGATGAGCGTCAGCACCTCGCGCTCGCGCCCGGTCACCGCTGCCAGCTCGCGCGCGATCAGGGGCTCGGCCGCCTCCTTGCGGGCGAACTCGGCGATGAGCCGGCGCGTGACCGTCGGCGCGAGCAGCGCCTCGCCGGAAGCGACCACCCGAATCGCGGCCAGCAGGTCGGCTGGCGGGATGTCTTTGAGCAGGAATCCGCTGGCCCCGGCGCGGAGCGCCTCGTAGACGTACTCGTCGAGGTCGAAGGTGGTCAGGATGATGACGTGGACCTGCGACAGGGCCGGGTCGGCGCGGATGTTGCGGGTCGCGGCCAGTCCGTCCATGTCGGGCATGCGGACGTCCATGAGCACGACGTCGGGCCTGGTGCGCGCGGCCAGTTCGACGACCTGGTCGCCGGTGCCCGCCTCGCCGACGGCGACCATGTCGTCGGCGGTGCCGACCAGCCTAGTGAGGGTGGCGCGCAGCAACGGCTGGTCGTCGGCGACGGCGACCCTGATCACGGGGTGTCCTTCAGCGCGTAGGGGAGGCGGGCAAGGACGCGGAAGCCGCCGCTCGGGTCCGGGCCGGCGGTGAGCTGCCCGCCGTACATGAGGCAGCGTTCGTGCATGCCGAGCAGCCCGTGGCCGCCCCCATCGCGCGGCGTGCCCCGGCCTTCGTCGGCTACCTCGACCTCCACCACCCCTGCCTTCGGTACGGTGACCCGCACCCGACAGCCGGTTCCCGCGTGCTTCACCACGTTGGTCAGCGCCTCCTGGACGATCCGGTAGACAGCCAGGCCGACCCCCTCGGGCAGACCTTCGGCCTCGACGCGCAGGTCCACCTCGACCCCCGCGTGCGCGGCCAGCGCGTGCAGGTCCTGCAGCCGGGGCGCGGGCGCCGTGCCCTGGGGGCTGGTCTGCGAGCGCAGCATGCCGAGCATCGCGCGCATCTCCAGCATCGCCTCCCTGCCGGTGGTCTCGATGAGCCGCAGCGCCTCGCGCGCCTCCTGGGGACGGGTCTCGGCGACGAGCCCGGCAACCCCCGCCTTCATCGTGATCAGGCTCATGCTGTGCGCGACGACGTCGTGCAGGTCTCTGGCGATCCGCAGCCGCTCCTCGACCACGGCCCGCTCCGCCGTACGCGCGGCAAGAAGATTCTTCTCGCGTACGGCCAGGCCTGCCGTCCAGGACAGGCCCATGAGGGCCAGGCCGAACCCAGCGCTGCCGAGCGCCTGCGTCCAGGACGGCCAGGCGGCGGCGAGCAGGGCGGCCGCCACGCAGACGAGGGACACGGCCAGTCCGGTGACGGCCCGCCTGCGCGGCTTCTGCGCGCCGACCGAGTAGAGCACGACGGCGACCGGCAGGTAGGCGGAGTCCACGCCCATAAGCAGCGCGGCGACGGCTGCGGCCAGCGACACCGCCAGCGAGGGCAGCGGCCACCCGCGCCGGGTCGCGACCGGCAGTGCGGCCAGGGCGGACAGCGCGGTCGCCGGTGGCAGGCCGGTCCTCAGCTGGGCCGCGGCGGCGAAGGCGGCGGCCAGCAGCAGCGCGGCCGCCACGTCCAGGGCCACCCAGTGGCCGTGGCGCAGTCTGTGCACCACCAGGGTCTCGTTCACCAGCCGACAGTATCCGCGCAGGTCACCGGCCGGGAAGTAACATCGTCCGCGAGGAGGAGCAGCGGTTTTCGCGTAGCGTCCTGGGTTGAGGCGAGATTCGTTCCGCGGCGCGATGCCGTACGCCTGCCCGGACGGCAGCGTGGAGAGCATGAAACGAACAACTCTCGTGATCGGCGTCGTCGCGCTCCTGGCGGTGGCCGCCGCCCCGGCAGTCGCGGCCACCGCCCCGGTGCGGTTCGAGCCGCCGTCCCCCACCGGCCCGCACAAGATCGGCACGGTTGCGCTGCACCTGGTCGACAAGTCCAGGACCGACCCGTGGGTGGCAGGGAACAAGCGCGAACTGATGATCAGCATCTGGTATCCGGCGCGCAAGACGGCGGGATACCCGGTCGCGCCGTGGATGCCGAAGGCGGCTGCCGACCGCTATCTGCGCGCGCTCGGCGTGCCGCCGGGCAAGCTGGTGCTGGGCGCGACGGACGGTCATCTGGGCGCCCCTGCCGACCGGCGGCTCGGGAAGCTGCCGGTGGTGCTGTATTCGCCGGGCGCCAACGCCTCGCGCTCCTACGGGACCGGGGTGGTCGAGGAGCTGGCCAGCCGCGGCTACGTGGTGGTGACTATGGACCACACCTACGACGCGGCCGTCGTGGAGTTCCCCGGCGGCCGGGTCGCCACCAACCCCACGGGTGAGATCACCGACTTCGTCAAGGCGGCCAAGGTGCGCGCCGACGACACCAGGTTCGTGCTCGACCAACTGGCCGCGCACAAGCTCCCGGCGGGGTTGTCGGGGGTGCTGGACATGAAGCGGATCGGGATGTTCGGCCACTCCCTCGGCGGCGCCTCCACCTCCTCGGCCATGTACGCAGACAAGCGCATCAAGGCCGGGCTCGGGCTCGACGGCGCGGTGCTCGGTCCGGTCGCGGAGGCCGGGCTGGACCGGCCATACCTGGTGGTCGACACCCCGGGCAAGGGCGGGCTGGCCACCAACCCCGTCCTTCAGACGTTCTGGAAGAACCTGCGCGGCTGGCGGCTCAACCTCACCGTCAAGGGGGCGGCGCACAACTCCTTCGGCGACGACGCCCGGCTCATCAGGAAGGTCGCGCCTCTGATCGGGCTGCCAAAGGAGGAGCTGGCAGGATCCGTCGGGACGATCACGGAGAAGCGGGCGCTGGCCTTCCAACGGGCCTACCCGCTGGCCTTCTTCGACCGGTTCCTGCGCGGGCGGAAGTCCCCGCTGCTGGACAGGCCGACGCCGCGCTTTCCCGAGGTGACCTACACCAGATAGGTCACTCACAACCCGGAACGGGCCGCCCGAGTGACGCGGCCAGGGCGCTGGCGATGAGCTTCTTCCATGTCCATGTCTTGTCCGGGTGGGTGACGACGGGTCGTACCAGGCCGGGTCCTCGACGTAGTCGAAGACCCCGCTCGCACCGCGAAAACCCACCCCAGGGCCGCTGACCTGATGGCAGCGGACTCCTCAGCGACGGGTGGGCGAGTGGGGGCGAAACTGCTCCTTGACAGCTGCTTTTGTACCGAGCTCCTCGACCTTCGTACCCTTCTGGGCTGACGGCAGGTTCGGTCGCGCGGCCGAGGCGGGCGGCCCGGCCGGAGGCGAGCCTGGAGACATGAAGCGAACCACCTTCCTCCTCGCCTGCCTCTTGGTGCTGGTCACCGCGTGCTCGGAGCGGCAGCCGGTCACGTTCGAGCCGCCCAAGCCGTCCGGACCCCACCCGGTGGGCACGACCGCGACGCGCCTGGAGGACACGGAGCGCGGGCGGGAGCTGATGATCAGCCTGTGGTACCCGGCCAAGACGACGGCCGGCCTTCCTGTGGCACCGTGGATGCCCAAGGCAGCAGCCGAGCACTATATGCGCGACCAGGGCATCACCGGGCTGCGCCTGGACCGCACCAGCGGATATGAGGGCGCGCCGATGGACACCGGGCTGGGCAAGCTGCCCGTGATCCTGTACTCGCCCGGCCTCGACGCCTCCCGCTCCTACGGGACCGGAGTCGCGCAGGAGCTGGCCAGCCGCGGCTTCGTCGTGGTCACGATCGACCATCCGTACGACGCGGCCGTCGTGGAGTTCCCCGGCGGCCGGGTGGTCGCCGGAAAGCAGCCCACCGACCTCGACCAGGCCGTCGTCGTCCGGGTGGCCGACGTGCGCTTCGTCCTCGACCAGCTCCCTTCGCTCGACAAGGCGGGCTCGTTCGACCTGGAGCGCATCGGGATGTTCGGCCACTCGCTCGGCGCCTGGACCACGGCGTCCGCCATGTTCGCCGACACGCGGATCAAGGCCGGGTTCGGGCTGGACGGCGCCAAACTCGGCAAGAGTGACGAGGGCCGGGGGGCTCTGGACCGCCCATTCGTCGTGGTGGACACTACGGGCAAGGGCGGCATGGACAAGAACCCCCTGGTCCGGCAGTTCTGGGACAAGCTGACCGGGTGGCGGCTGCACCTCACGATCAAGGGCGCTGGGCATAACTCCATGGGCGACGACGTGGTGCTGATCCGGCTGGCTGCCGCGCAGCTGGGGTTGGGGAAGGCGGAGCTGGAGGAGCTGGTGGGGACCATCCCGGTGGAACAGGCGCTCGCCTTCCAGAGGGAGTACCCGGCGGCCTTCTTCGACGAGCACCTCCGCAGCCACCCCTCCGCCCTGCTCAAGGCCCCTTCGGCGCAGTTCCCCGAGATCGGCTACCAGCGTTGATGCGAATTGCACGCCGCGTCATGGTCCGCCTCGGCGATGGCCCCTGTCGTTTGCAAGGGGGGCCCTCGTGTCCGAAACCACGCTGGGTACGCGCTCACCCAGCTCGTCTTCCTGCCCAGGGTCGGGTTGGGCTGGGGACGAGAGCGTCTATACCAGTGAGGTCGCCCGCGGCGTCGCTGGCTGTGACCTTTCGCTGCGATAAGTGGCAGGGGTCCTTCGGTGCTATCTGGCCGGCCACCGCGGGCCGGTCGGCGGGTACGGCGGTGCCGGGCTTGCTCCAGCGGGTGACCGAGTCGATGCTGACCTCACCGATTTCGGCTGCGCGCCTCACCGAGATGCCGGCGGCGATGACGGCCCGGCGCTCGTTTTCGTGGGCGTTGTTGCGGGCCCATGCGGCGGCCTGCAGCTCGCGCGCGGCGCGAGCCTAGCCGCGCAGTTCGGTCAGAGGGTTGCGCACGCCTGGCTTAACGGCAGTCTTGTTGTGGAAGGTGGATCGCGCACGTACGGCGGACGACCGCCGTACGGCGACGCGTTCGGCGGTCGACACTCGCGCAGCTCAGCGACTTCAACATCTGCCCTTTCTGCCCGCTCAGCGAGGCGATCGCTGAAGAGCGCGAGCTCAGCCGGAGGCAGGAAGGTAGGTCGCGGCGTGTTGAGGATTCGCTTGGCCCGCGTTGAGGTCAGCAGGGGTTCCCGTCGGGCCATACCGCTCGCGTGACCTTTGGTCCCTGGCCTCCGCCACGGTCCGGCCGAAGGCGGCCCGGTCCGGTCAGGCGGAGCCGACGAATCGGGAGTCCATCCCGATCAGTCAGAGAGCGCGGACCATCACCGTCGAGGAGCCTGGCTCAGGTAGCTCAGTACGGCCAGCACCCTGCGGTTAGCGGTGTGCGGCAGTTCGAGCTTGGCGAACACGGCCGAGATGTGCCGCTCCACCGACGCGGTGGACAGGCAGACCCGGGCGGCGATCGTCGCGTTCGAGCAGCCTTCGGCCATCAGGGCGAGGATCTCGCGCTCCTGCTCGCCCAGGCGGGCGAGTTTCGGATCGTTCATGGGGGGTCCGTTCTGAGGGTAAACCGTTGACCTCTCCACTTGCTCTTGCCGGATTTGTACCACGCCGTTTGAATTCTGGCCATGAGGACAAAATTTGAGCACGACGGTCTAAAAGGCTCCCTCATCGAGCGAGTTCGCCGCAAGCAGATCGTGACGGGCGCGATCTCCACGATCGCGGCCAACGGTCTGGCGCACTCGTCGCTGGCGAAGATCGCGGCCGACGTGGGAGTCAGCAGAGGGGTGATCTCCTACCACTTCTCCGGCCGTGACGAGCTCATCGAGCAGGTCATCAACGCACTGTTCGTCGAGACGAACCGCTTCGTCAAGGCGCGGGTCGACGCCGTCGAGGACGCCGCGGCCAAGCTGCGCGCCTACATCGAGGCGAGCTTCGAATTCATGATCGACAACCGGGACAACTTTGTGGCCCTTGTCGACATCTGGGGGAGCTTCGGCTCCCCGGAGGCCAAACAGCGCTTCAACGCCACGATGTACGACCCGTGCCGCCGCCACGTGGAGCGCCTGCTGCGACAGGGCCAGGACAGCGGCGCCTTCAGGGCTTTCGATCCCTCCACACTGGCCACCACGATCCAGGGCGCCATCGACGGCGTCATGCTCCAGTGGGTCTTCGACGAGCACGCCGTCGACCTGACCGGCTGCGCGGCCGAGCTGGTGGCCATATTCGACCTGGCGACCCGGGCGTGAGCGCGCGGAGTCTCGGTCACCTGCTGCGCGAACGCGCCGGGGAGGACGGGGAGCGGGTGCTGTTCAGGTTCGGCGGCCGATCGACGTCGGTGGCCGAGGTCGAAGACCGTACCAACCGCCTGGCGAACGTGCTGGCCGCCCGAGGGGTACGGCGAGGCGACCGGGTGGCGGTGATGCTGCCCAACGGAATCGGCTTCCCCGTGGCGTGGCTGGCGATCGCGAAGCTCGGCGCGGTCATCGTGCCGGTCAACCCCGGCTACCGCAGCGCCGACCTGGCCCACGTGATCGGCGATTCGGGCGCGGTCCTCGCACTGACCGGCACGGCGCAAGCCGTACGGGCTCTGCGGGAAGTGAAGATCGGCCAGGTGGGGCTGCTCGACCCCGCGGACGCGGGCCCCGCCGTCGAATCCGCGGACGGGGCGTTCGACGCGGGAGCCGAGCTGGCCGAGGCCGAGGCCGTCCACGAGCTGCCTGACCTCACCCGTGGCGACCTGCTCAACCTGCAGTACACCTCGGGCACCACGGGCTTCCCCAAGGGCTGCATGCTGACCCACGGCTACTGGCTGCACCTGGCGGAGCTGGCGGGCGAGATGGCGCTGGTCACCGGCGACGACGTGGACCTTACCGCGCAGCCCTTCTACTACATGGACCCGCAGTGGAACACGGTCCTGGCCCTGCTGGCCGGGATCCCGCTGGTGATCCTGGAGCGCTTCTCCGCCTCCACTTTCTGGCGTTCGGTCCGCGAGCACGGCGTCACCTTCAGCTATGTGCTGGGCACGATGCCGCTGATGCTGCTCAAGCAGCCGCCCGACCCCGCCGTCGAGCGCGACCACCGGATGCGGCTCGTGCTCTGCTCGGGCATCGCCCCCGACCTGCACACCACCTTCGAGGAACGCTGGGGCGTGCCCTGGCGGGAGGCATACGGCAGCACCGAGGCGGGCGTGGTGCTGGCGGTGGCCGCCGACGACACGGCGTGCGTCGGCACCGGCGCGATGGGCCGGGAGGTTCCGGGCAAGCAGGCCAAGGTCGTCGGCGAGGACGGCGCCACGCTGCCCGACGGCGAGATCGGCGAGATCGTCGTACGCGGCGAGCCGATGATGCTCGGTTACTGGGGCCGCGAGGAGGCGCTGTTCACCGACGGCTGGTACCGGATGGGCGACCTCGGCTACCGCGACCCCGAAGGACATTTCCACCTCGTCGGCAGGCTCAAGGAGATGATCAGGCGCGGCGGCGAGAACATCGCCGCCGCCGAGGTGGAGGCCGTACTGGCCGAGCACCCGGCGGTGCGGGCCGCCGCCGTCATCCCCGTGCCCGACGACGTACTGGGCGAAGAGGCCAAGGCCCTCGTGCAGCTCGTCGCGCCGGTCGAACCGGCCGAACTGACCGCGTTCGTCGCCGCGCGGCTGGCCGCCTTCAAGGTGCCCAGGTTCGTGGAGTTCGTCGACGCGTTCCCGATGACCCCATCCGAGCGCATAGCCAAGCATCTGCTGCCCATCAGCCGTGAGACGGCATTCGACAGAGAGACGGGGAAACGATGACCGACCTGAAGGTACGCCACGAGGGCGCCACCATGGTGATCACTTTCGATCGGCCCGAGGTGCTCAACGCCTTCCGCGACCAGACCTACCGTGAGCTGGTCACCGCCCTGGAGGAGGCGGCTGACGACCCGGCCGTGCGCGTGGTCGTGCTCACCGGCACCGGCCGGGCGTTCTCGGCGGGTACCGACCTGAAGGAACTGGCCGGGCACCTGGGGGAGGAGTCGGAGCTCCTCAAGGAACGCACCAAGGCGCTGCAGGAGCTGACCATGCTCCTCACCGAGCACCCCAAGGTGATCATCTGCGCGGTGAACGGACTCTCGGTGGGCATCGGCGTGGAACTGGCGCTGGCCAGCGACATCCGGATCGCCGGCGAAAGCGCCACGTTCGCGCTCAAGGAGGTGCACCGAGGCTTCTTCCCCAGCAACGGCGTGCTGTATTTCCTACCCCGGCTGGTCGGGCACGGCCGCGCCGTCGACCTGCTGCTGACCGGCGAGCGCATCGACGCGGCCCAGGCGTACGCGACCGGGCTGGTCAGCAGGCTCGTCCCCGACGCCGAACTGCCAGGCACCACGCTCGCCATGGCCGAGCAGGTGGCCGCCGCCGCGCCCACACCCGTACGGCTCATCAAGCAGGCCATGACCCAGGTGTGGGAGCTGGACCTGCCGGAAGTCCTCGCCGTGGAGATCGAGGGCCTGTTCGCCTGCCTCAACAGCACCGACATGATCGAGGGCGTCAACGCCTTCGCCCAGAAGCGTGCCGCCACGTTCCAGGGGAACTGAACGCCATGACCGAACTCGACCACCCTCCAGCGTTATGGCGCGGGCTCAAGTCACGCCACATGACGATGATCGGCCTGGGCGGCATCATCAGCGCCGGGCTGTTCGTCAGCAGCGGCAAGGTGATCGCCGACACCGGGCCCGCCGCGCTGATCGCGTACGTACTCGGCGGCGTCATCGTCGTCCTGGTGATGCGGATGCTCGGTGAGATGGCCGCGGCCCGCCCCACTTCGGGGTCCTTCGCCGACTACGCGCGCCTCGCCCTGGGGGAGCGCGCTGGTTTCCTGGCCGGGTGGAGCTACTGGCTCTTCGCGATCGCGGTGGTCGCGTTCGAGGGGGTGGCGGGAGCCCAGCTGCTGCACTCGCTGCTCCCGTCGCTGCCGGTGCTTCCGGTGGCGGTCGCGCTGGTCGTGGCGGTCACCGCGGCGAACCTGGTCTCGGTGAAGCTGTTCGGCGAGACCGAGTTCTGGCTGGCCACGATCAAGGTCGTCGTCATCGTCGCCTTCATCGCGGCCGGGCTGCTGTTCATCGTCGGGCTGTGGCCCGGCGGCGGCGTCGGGCTGTCGAACCTGACGGAGTACGGCGGGTTCGTCCCCAATGGCTGGGGCGCCGTCGCCACGGCCCTGGTCACCGTGCTGTTCTCCTACTTCGGCGCGGAGATCGTCACCATCGCGGCCGCCGAGTCGCAGGAGCCCGCCAAGGAGATCGCCAGGGCGACCATCCGGGTGGTCTGGCGAGTGCTGATCTTCTACGTCGGTTCGGTCTTCGTGATCCTCGCGATCGTGCCCTGGAACCAGGTCCCTGCCAACGGCGAGGACAGCCCCTTCGTCACCGCCATCGACCGGCTCGGCATCCCCGGCGCGGGCCCGGCCATGACCGTGGTGATCCTGGTCGCGGTCCTGTCGGTGGCGAACGCGGCGATGTACGGTGCCTCGCGCATCCTGACCGCGATGGCCTCCCGCGCCGACGCGCCCGCCGCGATAGCCCTCGTCAACGCCAGAGGGGTGCCCGCGCGGGCGCTGCTCCTCGGCTCGGGCCTGGCCCTCGTGATCATGTTCGCCGCCTACGCGGTGGACCCGCAGGCCGTGTTCGGCCTGCTGATCAACACCGCCGGGCAGCTCGTCCTGGTCCTGTACGTCCTCATCGCGTTCAGCCAGCTCAGACTTCGCCGCCAGGCGCTGGAGCCGCTGCCGCTGCGGATGTGGGGCCATCCGTGGCTGACCTGGACCGTGATCGTCGCGCTGGTGCTGGCGTTCGTGGCCGTGGCCACCTCGCCAGGCGCGCTCCCCGTGGTCGTGGGCGTCGCCGCGGTCCTCGGCGGTCTCCTACTGGTCCACCTGCTCATTTCCCGCTTCCGTCAACAGGAGTTGTGACCCTTGCGAACGCTGATCGCCGCGCTCTGCGCGGCTCTGGTCCTCATTATTGGTACGAGCCCCGCCCAGGCGTCCCCGCGCATGTATCAGTGCCTCATCGACGAGGCGGTCCGATCGCCGGTCCCCGGCGCGATCCTCCAGGTCGACGGGCCCGGTGGGCGCTTCACCGACGCGAGCGGCAAGTTCCAGCGCGGCGGGCGTGATCTGCGGGTTTCCGATGGCTTCCGTACGGCCAGCAGCACGAAGACGATGACGGCGGCCGTCGTGCTGAAGCTGGTGGAGCAGGGCAAGCTCGGGCTCGACGACCTCATCTTGAAGTATCTGGACCCCAAGCTGATCGCGCGACTGCCGTACGGCTCCGAGATCACCGTCAGGCAGCTCCTCACCCACACCTCCGGCGTCTTCGACTACGTGAAAGACGCCTCCTGGTACGACTACGTCTTGGCGCACCCCCAGAAGACGTGGAGCCCCACCGAGCTCGTCACCTGGGCCATCGAGCACGGCACCCCTTACGGCAAGCCCGGCGAGGTCTACCGCTACTCCGACAGCGGCTACGTCCTGGCCGCGCTCGTCGCCCAGGATGCGGCGGGGATGCCGCTGCACCGCCTCTACCGCGAGCTGCTCCTGGAGCCGCTCGGCATGAAGCACACCTACCTGGAGTACTGGGAGCGGCCCCTTGGCCCGATGGCCCACCCCTACCTCGGCGACCTCGACACCCACGGCTTCAACCCCACCTTCGACACCTTCGGCGGCGGCGGCCTCGTCAGCACCGCCGGTGACCTGACGACGTTCATACGCGGCCTGTTCGAGGGCAAGGTCTTCAAGGACCCACGGACCCTGAAGACCATGCTCACCATCACCCCGCAGAGCGAGAAGGCGGGCACGCCGTACGGCATGGGCATCGAGACCGAGACCGTCGCCGGCGAGACGATCTACGGACACGGAGGGTTCTTCGGCTCCTTCAACTACTACTCGCCCAAGCACCGCGTCTCGGTCACGGGCACCATCACCCAGTCGGTCGCCGTCGCCTTCGGCCCCTGGAAGAAGCTCGTCCACAGCACCTTCACCCACGCCTTCGGCAAGCCGGTGACCTGCCCAGCGACCTGACGCGCCCGGTGGGGTGCGGAAACTCAGCCGCCGAGGTTGACCTGGGTGTGTGTGGCTCGAGCATGATGAGGTCTCGGGCATCCTGCTGACGGTGTTGTGGTCCTGCCTCCATCTCATTCTCGGGCGTGTCTTTCAGCTTCTGGTGCTGGGTCGCGGTGATCGGGCCAAAGCGATCGAGATCGTGGTGCTTCGCCATCAGGTCGCTGTGCTGCGCCGTCAGGTGAACCGGCCCGATCTCCAGCCTGGAGATCGGGCCGTGCTCGCGGCCTTGTCGCGACTGCTTCCCCGCTCGTCATCAGCGCATCAGCGGCGAACTGGTCGGCGTCGGCCTTCGGGTTCTCGGCGCAAGGCCGAGGAGAACCGAGAAACCCCAGGTCGGATGGGGTGCGACGGAGTAGGGCGGGTGGGACTTGAACCCACGACCCACGACCCACGGATCACGAGTCCGCCGGTCGCAGGGCGCGCAGTCGTGCCGCCTCGGTCGCGGTGACGTTCGGGTCCGCCAGGCGCGCCGTGACGACCTCGGCGGTGCGCGACGCCGGATCGGTACGGCATTCCCGCTGGAACGCCCATAGCAGGGCACGCCTGCGAAGCCGGGCGGCGAACCCCGAGACGTCGCCGTTCCGCACCAGCACGAGGGTCTGGGCCACGTCCGCCGCGGGATCCCCGGCGGCGGCGTTGCACCAGTCGATGACACTCGGCCCGCGGTCGGTGAGGATGACGTTGGCCGGGTGGAGATCCAGGTGCAGCACCCGGTGGTCCGACTCGCCGGCGAACCGGCGCGGGAGCCAGTCGGGCGCGGTGACCGCGTGCAACGTGTCGTGCAGCTCGCCGAGCAGCCGGCCGTACGCCGTCGTCCGCCAGGGCCGCCGCCGCAGGGCCTCCAGCATCGTCGGCCCGTGCAGCCGTTGGAGCACCAGATCGGTGTCGGTGACGTCGTGCACCCGCGGAACCGGGTATCCCTGAGCCGAGAGGTAGGTCATCAGGCGCGCCTCCTGGTGGGTCGGCCCATCCTGGCGGTACCGGCGCAGCACCCGATCGTCGCCGAGCGCGTACACGTCCGCGGTCCTGCCCCTGGCGATCAGCTTCACGGCCGTTTCCCGTCATCACCGGATTCCCTGACGATGGAGTCGAGCAGGAGCCCGAGCGCGGTCTCGAACAGTTCGTCCGGATCGACCTTGGGGAGATGGTCGCGGATCGCGTGGATGTGGGGGTGGGAGTCGGGGTCGGCCGCGCGGTAGGCAAGGCTCGTCCCGGCGACCTCGGCCGCCTTGGTCTCGGGGGCGAGGCTGTGGAAGGCGGCCTCCCCACCCGACCACAGGAGCGCGAAGTCGGCGACGACCCGGTAGAGCATCGCCGCCCGGGTGCCGTCGAAACCGGCGCCGATCAGTGCGCCGATCATGGTGTCCGCCGCGCGCATCTCCGCGGTTCCCCTGGTCGTGCGCGGCCCGGACAGGGCCGCGGCCGCGGGGTGGGCGAGGTAGGTCGCGCGGACCCTGCGGCAGAGCTCGGCGAGGGTGTCCGCCCAGTACGGGGCCGCGGTGAAACCCTCGAACGCCTCCTGCAGCAGCCGGTCGGCGACGGCGAGCAGCAGGTCGTCACGGCCGTTGAAGTGCCGGTAGACGGCGGTCTGGTCGGCGCCGAGCGCCCTGCCCAGCCGGGGCATGCTGAAGGCGGCCGCCCCGTCCTCGTCGAGCAGGCGCAGCGCCGTGCTCACGATGAGGTCGGGGGTGAGTGCCCCGCGGGGCAGGCGGGGACGTCGCTGAGGATTGCTCACCGGGTCATCATCTCAGGTCGCCTCCGCGTCCGGCCGGAATTCAAAGCCATGGACCAAACTATAGTCCAAGGCATTGACATCGCTGTGTCCCGGGTGTTTGCTCAGGGGCCATGAACGAGAAGCCGGCGGACCTGGTTCTCATCGACGGCCCGGTCTTCACCGCCGATGCCGTCAGGTCGTGGACCGACGCGGTCGCCGTACGCCAGGGACGGATCGTGGCGCTGGGAGCGCCGGCCGTCAGGGAGCTGATCGGCCGCACCACCGAGGTGGTCGACCTGGCGGGCACCCTGGCGATCCCCGGATTCGTGGACGCCCACGCGCATCCGGTCTTCGGGGGCCTGGGACGTGCCAGGTGCGACCTGCTCGCGGGAGAGGGGGAGCTGGCCGCCCCGGCTTCGGTGGGCGCGGCCGAAACGCTGGCCCGTGTCGCCGCCTACGCCGCCGCGCACCCCGGCCGCCCCTGGGTCGTCGGCGGCGGCTGGTCGATGGACCACTTCCCCGGCGGCACGCCGCGCAGGGAGGACCTGGATCGCGTCGTGCCCGACCGGCCGGTGTTCCTGCTCAACCGCGACGGGCACGGCGCGTGGGTCAACAGCAGGGCACTGGAGCTGGCCGGTGTCGACCGGCACACCTCCGACCCGCCGGACGGCCGGATCGAGCGCGACCCCGACGGCACCCCGGCCGGGACGCTGCACGAGAACGCGGCCGAGCTGGTCTCCCGGCTGCTGCCCGCCGTCTCGCCCGAGGAGTACGCGCAGGCGCTCATGGAAGGCCAGCGCCATCTGCACTCCCTCGGCGTCACCGGCTGGCAGGACGCCCTGGTCGGCGACTACCTGAGCTACCCCGACGCGCTGGAGACCTATCGCGCGGCCGCGGCCGACGGGCGGCTGACGGCCCGGGTGGTGGGTGCGCTGTGGTGGGACAGGGACGCGGGCGTGGCACAGCTCGACGACCTGGTCAGGCGCCGAGCCACGAGCACGGTCGGCCGGTTCGCCGCCACCTCGGTGAAGATCATGCAGGACGGCGTGTGCGAGAACTTCACCGCCGCGTTGCTGGAGCCGTACCGGTCGCCGGGCGGGGGAGGGGAGAGGCGGGGGCACAGCTACCTCGACCTGGGGGCGCTGGGCGAGGCGGTACGCCTGCTGGACGCCGAGGGCTTCCAGATCCACTTCCACACGATCGGCGACCGCGCGGTGCGCGAGGCCCTCGACGCGATCGAGGGCGCACGGGGCAGGACCGCCGATCCGGAGCCGTCGCGGGGGCGTGGTCACCGGGGGGACAACCGTCACCACCTGGCCCATCTGCAACTGGTCCACCCCGATGACGTGCCACGCCTGCGGCGGCTGCGGGTCGCGGCCAACATGCAGGCGCTCTGGGCGGTTCGCGACGAGCAGATGGCCGAACTGACGATCCCGTTCCTGGGCGAGGAGCGGTCACGGCGGCAGTACGCCTTCGGCGCGCTGCGGGAGGCGGGGGTCACGATGGTGGCGGGCAGCGACTGGCCCGTCTCCAGCGCCAACCCCCTGTGGGGGATACACGGTGCGGTCAACCGGCTCGTCCCCGGCGACCGCGAGGGCGAGCCCTTCCTGCCCGAGCAGCGGCTGGCGCTGGCCGACGCGCTGAGCGCCTACACCGCGGGGGGAGCGTGGATCAACCACCTCGACCACCTCACCGGCACGATCGCCGTCGGAAAGTACGCGGACCTGGCCGTGCTGGACCGCGACCCGTTCGAGGAACCGGCCCACGAGGTCGCGGACGCGAGGGTGGACCTCACCTTCGTCGAGGGCGTCCTGGTTCACGAGCGGACCTCCCGATGACCACGACCGGGGCCGGGCGGGCGACCCCGAGCGCCCTCCCGGCGACGACCTCGCCGAAGACCACCGGATCAACCTCAAGAGAGGATCCCTGATGGAAACCCTCAGGATCGGCCCGGCCCCTCTCCACCCGGGAGCCGAACAGTTCATGGTGCCCATGCGCGACGGCACCCGGCTGGCCACCGACGTCTACCTGCCGCCCGCACCCGGCAGGCACCCGGTCGTCGTCTCGCGCATGCCGTACGACAAGGCGAGCGCGTGGATGGCCGTCGACAGGATCGCGCCGCGCTATCTGGAACGCGGCTACGTCTTCGTCGCCCAGGACGTACGCGGCAAGTTCCGCTCGGAAGGCGAGACCATGCCGTTCGTCCACGAGGTCGAGGACACCTACGACACGCTCGACTGGGTGGTGGGGCAGCCCTGGTCGGACGGGGCGGTCGCGATGACCGGCGACTCCTACCACGGCTACACGCAGTGGGCGGGAGTCGCCGGCGGCCACCCGGCGCTGCGGGCCGTCGCGCCCCGGGTGACCGGTACCGGCATCTCGGACATGCTCCTCGCCGGCCGGGTGAGCTGCCTGTACCAGGCCGCCTACTTCGCGCACATGTGGGTGGACAGGGACGTCCACTACTACGAGACAGACTGGTCGGTCCGGCCGCTGAGGGAGGTCTTCGAACCCGCCTTCTCCGCGATCGGAGCCCGCTCCGCGGCCGTGGACGCGATGCTGGCCGGTTGGCCGCCGGTCAACCCGTTCGCCTCCCGGCACCCGTTCACCGCACGCCCCGTCCCGGTGCTGCACCGGGTCGGCTGGTTCGACAACCTCATCGACCTGTCCATGCGCGACCACTCGGCGCAACTCGCCGTACCGGCCTGGCGGGACCTCGCCTACCTCGACGCCGACGCCTGTGACCACCACACCTACCATCTCGCCCAGGCCCCCGTCGCCCCCGCGGACGACCACGCGCTCGACGCCGCCCTGCTGGACCGGATCCTGCCCCGCTACCTCGGCCGGACGCTGGACTTCTTCGACGTGTTCGTACGAGGGCTGCGGCCGGTCACCTCGCTGTCGCGGGCGACGTGGTTCCAGGGGCACGACGGCGAGCGCACGGCGGGCGAGTGGCCGCCGCGGGACGCGGTGGAACTGCTCCTGCACCCGTCGGGGAACGCGCTGGCCACCACGCCGGGGACGGGTGCGCGCGTCGTCAGGTGGACGCACGACCCGGCCGATCCGGTCCCGTCGATCGTGAAGGACCCGTGGGTCTTCCTGCACGAGTACCCGGACGAGAGCCCGCTGCACGACCGGCCCGACGTGGTGGTCTTCACCGGCGAGCCCGCCGGGCGCCCGCTGGACCTGACCGGGCCGGTCAACGCCCTGGTCGCGGTCGAGACCGACGCGCCGAGCATGCACCTGTTCGTCAAGCTCCACGACGTGGCCCCCGACGGCTCCGCCCACATGATCTCCCGCGGGCAGGCGCTGATCACCGGGCCGGCGGGCGTCCAGGTCGATCTCGGCCACACCGGCTACCGGCTGCGGTCAGGCCACCGGCTGCGGCTCGTGCTCTCCTGCAGCGACTACCCGCTGTTCGCCCCGCACCCCGGCACCGCCGAGGACCCGTGGTCGGCGATCGCCACGCGCCCCTCGGTCCAGACCCTGCGCCCGGCGGCCACCTTCCTCTCCCTCACCGTCACCCCGTGAGCCCCTGACCGACATCCCGCGCCTGTGGTCAGGTGGCGGTGACGACGCCGGAGGCGCCGTCGACGGTGATCTCCTGGCCGGTGACGATGTGCTCGGTCGCCCCGCTCACGCCCACCACGGCCGGGATGCCGTACTCGCGGGCCACCACGGCGCCGTGGGAGTTGGCGCCGCCCATCTCCATCACCAGGCCGCCCGCCGTCAGGAACAGCGGGGTCCAGCCGGGGTCGGTGGAGGGGCAGACCAGGATCTCCCCGGGTTCCAGGTGCGCGCCGACCGGGTCGAGGACGACCCTGGCGGCACCGGTGACGGTGCCCGCCGAGGCCGGGGTGCCGGTCAGCGCGCCGTCCACCGGCGCCCGTACGGCGGTGGCCTCCGGTTCGGTGCCGTCGGACAGCAGGACGCGGGGGACGTGCCTGCGGCGCAGTTCGCGGGCGGCCTCCGCACGCCGCCGCGCCACGAGATCTCCCAGTGTGGCCTCCGTCGGCGCGATGGCCCTTGGCGAGGCCGGGCTGCCAAGGGCCGCCCTGGCCTCGTGGAAGGTCAGGAAGAAGACGTCGTCGGCGCGGGAGAGCAGGCCACGGGAGGCCAGCTCGGCACCGACGGCCAGTAGCTCGGCCCGCATCGCGGCCAGGGCGGTCACCACGACGTACTTGGGCATCTCACGCAGGCCCGCCAGCGCGCGGGTCCGGCCGAGCGCGAAGCGGACGAGGCGCCCGCGCGGCCCTCCGGCACGCCCGCTCAAAGTCTTGATCATGACAGTGGCCTCGGTGGCGCCCCTGGCGAACAGCGCGTCGGGGGCCAGGGCCGGGTCCTCCAGCCGCAGGTAGTTGGCGAGGACGCCGAGGATGTGGGTCGGCTCCTCCGACCAGCGCGGCAGCCCGAGGTCGATCTCGGCGACCGCCCTGACGCCGTAGCCGGAGAGGAAGTCCGCCAGGCCGTCTCCCAGCACGCCGGGCAGCGTCCCGGCGTGGAAGCGTTCGGCCAGCTCGGCGGCGGGGGTGCCGAGCAGCAGGGAGGCGGCCTCGCCGTCCTCGCGGATGCGGGCGGCCAGCCGCCACAGCGCCAGGTCCATCTCGGTGGTCACGTTGTGCGGGAGCCCGCGCAGCACCGTCTCCAGCTCACCGGGCCGGGCCCGGTCGCCCAGCACCAGGGCGGCCAGGCCGAGCATCGCGAACCCGGCCGCCGCGGCCGGGGCGATGGTCGGCAGCAGCGGGAAGATCTGGCCGCCCAGCATCCGCTCGACATGGTCGAGACGCTCGGCCGGGGTGGCGCCCCGCGGTGCCGGGAGCCGTCCCCGCAGGCGCTCCCGGAGCAGCTCCACGTCCCGATGCGCCGAGGCGGGGTCGCGCAGGGCCCGTACGAAGCGGCGCGGGATGTGGAAGCGGGCCGCGATCCGCATCGCCCGGCGCAGCGGCGGCCGGAGCGAGGGCTGGGTGACGCCGAACCGGGGGTCGTCGAACAGTCCGCGCAGCACCCTCGCGGACCTGGCCTCCATCACGTCGAGCACCTTCGGGAAGAGCACCCGGCCCACCCGGCTGCGAATGAGGCCGGTGACGTCGAAGAACAGCCGCCCGCCCGCCTCGGCGACGGGCGGGGCCCCGGCCGGCCGGTCGGCCACCGGCATCCCCAGTATCTCGGACACCGATGACGAGAGCAGCCTGAAGGCCGACATGCCCATGGGGGTGATCGGCCGGTGGAGACCCTGGGCCAGGCTGAAGCAGAAGTAGATCCGGGTGTCGCCCGTCACGGCGGGAGCACCGCCCGCCGGGCTCGCGGCCGGCTCCGCGTGGTGGGGGATCGGGTAGAGGGTGGTGATGGGACGCGCCTGGGTCAGCCAGAGAACACCGGCGGCGTCGATGGCCCACTCGATGTCCTGGGGCGCCCCGTAGTGCCGCTCGACCCGGTCGCCGAGCTCGGCCAGCGCCGCCAGCTGCGTGTCGGTGACGCAGGCACTCTCCACGGGGTCCGCGGGGGTCTCGACGTGCTCGACGCCGCCGCCCGCCAGCGACCGTACGGCCACCTGCTTGTCTCCCAGGCGGCGCTCGGTGATCCGGCCGGTGGCGGTGTCGAGCACGAAATGGTCGGGATTGACCGCGCCGGAGACCACGGCCTCGCCGAGACCGGGACTGGCGTCGATCACCGCCTCGCGCCGCCGCCCGGTGACCGGGTTGGCGGTGAACATCACCCCGGCCACCTCGGACTGGACCATCTCCTGGATGACGACCGCCAGGCGCACGGTGCCGTGGTCGATGCCGTTCGCGGCCCGGTAGGCGACGGCCCGGTCGGTCCAGAGCGAGGCCCAGCACCGCCGGACCGCGTCCAGCACGGCGTCGGCGCCGATCACGTTGAGATAGGTGTCCTGCTGCCCGGCGAAACTGGCGTGCGGCAGGTCCTCGGCGGTCGCGGAGGAGCGGACCGCGACGGGGCCGTTCGCGCCGCTCCTCGCGACGTCCGCGATGTCATCGGGGACCGGTGCGGTGAGCACGGTCTCGCGGGCCTTGGCGGCCAGCGCGTTCAGGGCGGCGACGTCCTCGGCGGGCGTGGTGGCGAGCGCGGTGAGCAGATCCTTCAGCGCGGTCCGTTCGGTGACCCTGCGGTAGGCCTCGGTGGTGACGCACAGGCCCGGGGGAACGGGGAGCCCGGCGGTGGTGAGCACGCCGAGATTGGCCGCCTTGCCGCCGACCAGGGGCAGCATCTCCGCCCCGATGTCCTCGAATCTCAGGATGAGAGGCAGCGGCGCCTCCTGCCGAGACCCCGCAGGAGGCGTCGGGGATGGGATGTCGCCGGCCAGCCGGTCACGCTCCACGCCGTCCATCGGGCCGCTCCCTGTGCCGCTGCATCTGATGCGTACTGCAACGTTAGGCCGGAGAGGCCAATAAATCAACAAGTGATGAATTATCTGCCGCGCCCACCCGGCCAGGGCTCGTCACGCCTGTCCCGCCACCGCTCGGGGGCCGGGAAACGGAACGGCGACGGCGCCGGCCTGGTGAGGCCGGTGCCGCCGCCGCGAAACGCGAGCCCGGGGGCAGTGTCTAGTTGCCCCAGCCGAGGAGCCAGACCTGGCCGCCTGCCCCGTAGCGGTTCTTCTGCCACGGGTATGCCCGGGAGGAGCACACGCCCGTGTAGGGGTTGTAGGAGGTGCAGAAACGCCATCCGTCCGTGACGTCCCAGACGTTCCAGCCGACCCCGTACGCCTGGATGTTCTGGCAGCCCTCGTACATGTAGGTGGGCAGGTTGGTGCTTCCCGTGCAGCTCGCCGAGGTGTACGTGACCTGGGTGCCGTTGCCGCACCACGTGTGGTAGCCGAACCCGCTGAGGCCCGGAGCCCCGTACGCGGTCGTCAGATACCAGCAGCCCGACGTGAAGTTACCGGAGGTGTTGGAGAACTGCCTGGCGGGCGACTGGATGCCGCTGGCGAACTTGCCCTGGTTGGTGTCGATGATCCTGGGAGGGGTTTCCTGCTGGCGGGACATGTCGATGTACTTGTCCAGCCCCCTCCTGCGGATCTCGTCGGCGGTCAGGGCGCGCGCCGTGGGCCTGGGGGGCGGGTCGACCCGCTGGACCGGGGCGGCCGGCGAGCCGCCCGGGGAGGCCGGCGGGGCGGGTGAGAAGGCTCCGAGGCTCAGGACGGCGATCGCCGCGAACGCGCAGCTGACCGTGACTCGGGCGAATCGTCGATTCAATGGCATGCGGCATGCTCCTTATCAAAACGGCGCGCCGTGGGCAGGGGCGTAGGCATCCCCGTCCACGGGGCGAGCTTGATGGCGTAGGAAATATATAAGCCCGCCTTTCCTGGAGTGCGGAATCTGGTTTCCGGCAGGGTAAACGAAAATTTCCCCGGGTAATCGGCAGGAGGTCTTGCGTGACCTCGCTGCCTGTGATTTCACGGGCCTGACCAGGGTGCAGAGAACCCGGTGCGACGTGTACGAAAGGGATTACGAAGGACCGGCGTGTTTTTCCGGCGGGCGGCTCGGGCGCCTTTCCTGGGAATTCCCGAGAGTAAGCGGATCGTGCCCCGGCCGGACTTCTTTCGCTGATTTACCGCCCGTTTGGGGGACGTGTTCCGACAAGCGTGCTCAATCCGGTACCGGGGCCGGGCGCGGCGTTCGTTTCCCGGGAGGATCGCCCGGTGCCCGTCACTCCGGCGCCCCGGATCCGGGCCTCTCGCGATCGTTGGAACCGGCGTGGGAATCGGATAGGAAGGAGAGCATGACTACCGAGCAGACGTTCGTCATCGTCGGAGCGGGCCTGGCCGGGGCCAAGGCGGCGGAGTCCCTGCGCGAGGAGGGCTTCTCAGGCCGGATCACGCTGATCGGCGCCGAGACCGAACTCCCGTACGAGCGGCCTCCGCTCTCGAAGGCCTACCTGCTCGGCAAGGAGGAGAAGGCCAAGGTCTACGTCCACGACGAGGGCTGGTACGCGGACAACTCCGTGGAACCGCTGCTCGGGCGCCGCGTGACGGACCTCGACCGGGCCGCGCACCAGGTGGAACTGCACGACGGGCGGCGCATCCGGTACGACAAGCTGCTCCTCGTGCCCGGCGCCTCACCGCGCCGCCTCGGCGTGCCCGGCGCCGACCTGGACGGCGTGCACTACCTCCGCAGCCTCGACGACTCCGAGCGGCTGCGCGAGGCGCTCCGCGGCGGGGGCAGGGTGGCCGTCGTGGGCGCGGGCTGGATCGGGCTGGAGACCGCCGCGGCCGCCAGGGAGTACGGCTGCGAGGTGACGGTCATCGGGCCGAGGGCGGTGCCGCTGCACACCGCGCTCGGCCCCGAACTGGGCGCCTTCTTCGCCGACGTGCACCGGCGGCACGGCGTCGACCTGCGGCTCGGCCGCGAGGTGACCGGGCTGCTGGGCTCCGGGCGCGTCCACGCGGTCGCCACCGACGACGGGCAGGAGGTCGCGGCCGACGTGGTGATCGTCGGTATCGGCGTGAACCCCAACACCGAACTCGCCGAGCGGGCCGGCCTGGCGGTGGAGAACGGGATCGTCGTCGACGAGTCGCTCCGCACCGACGACCCCGACGTCTACGCCGCCGGTGACGTGGCGAACGCGTTCAACCTCCTGTACGGCACCCGCATCCGCGTCGAGCACTGGGCCAACGCACTCAACGGGGGGCTGACCGCGGGTAAGGCCATGCTCGGCCGGCCGGTCGTCTACGACCGGCCGCCCTACTTCTTTACCGACCAGTACGACGTCGGCATGGAGTTCTCCGGCTGGTTCGCGCCCGGCGGGTACGACTCCGTGGTCATCCGCGGAGATCTGAGGTCGGGCGCCTTCCACGCCTTCTGGCTCACCGGCGGGCGCGTCGTGGCGGGGATGCACGTCAACCAGTGGGACGAGGGCATCGCACCGGCCCAGGATCTGATCCGCAGCGGTGCGACCGTCCGCCCAGAGCGGCTCGCCGACCTCTCCGTACCGCTGAGCGACGTCACGAAAGGCTGACGCACGGCCTCGCCCCCGGCACGGGAACCGGAGCGGCCGCTCGCCCGTCCACGGGTAAGGAGCCATGGGAAGAGGGGCCGTAGGAGGCGAGCATGACCCCCACCGAGAACGTGACCATAGAGACACGAGGCCACCGGGAGTCGCTCGCGCTGACCGGGACGGTCTGCGACCTCTACCAGGCGGTGTTCTCGTTGCCTCCCTTCAACGGGAACCGCGCGGAGTTCGCCAACCAGCGCTCCTACCTTCCCCGCCTGATGGACCGGCCCGGATTCCGGCTGACCACCGCGCGCTCCGGCCCCGAGTTCGTCGGCTTCGGGTACGGGTACCTGCTGCCCGCCGACGCCGGCTGGTGGACCGGGCTGGCCGAACCGGTCGACGAGGAGTTCGCGGCCGAGACCGGGACCAGGACGTTCGCCATCATCGACTACGGGGTGCTGCCCGGCTGGCGTGGCCTCGGGGTCGGGCACCGGATCCACGACGAGCTGATCGCCGGATCCGGTGCCGAGCGGGCGACACTGTCGGTACAGCCCAGGGCCGCGCGGACCCGGGCGATCTACCGGCGGTGGGGGTGGCGGAAGGTGTCCCACAAGCTGCTGGACCCGCCGATCCCCGCCCCGGTCTTCGACATCCTGGTGCTGGAGAAAATACCCACGGCACGCCGCCGGTGAGCCGGCTCGTCAGACGATTCGCGAGGTGATTCGCCAGGTGATTCGTCAGGCGATGAGCTGGAGGGCATGCAGCTTCTCGTCCAGAGCGGCCACCTGGCGGGTTCTCGCCCACGGGTTCAGCGCCTCGCGGATCTCCACCACCGAGCGGGCCAGCCGCGGCGAGGTGTTCCGGCAGGTGAGGCGGGCGGCCTCGCCGATATGCTCGCACGCCTCGTCGATGGCGCGCAGCCGCAGATGCGCGCGCGCCAAGTCCAGCCGGCTGAACGCCAGGTTGCGGACGAACGTCGGGTCGATCCGGGCCAGGGATCGGGCGGCCATCTCGACGGCGGCCTGGGCGTCGCCCATGTCCAGCAGACACTTGGTCTTGGTCGACAGATACTGCCCGTCGCCGTAGAAGTAGAGCAGCTTACCGCCCACGTCCTCCGTGCCCGCGTGGCCGAGCTCGCGGAGGGCCCGGTCCAGGCTCCTCATGCACCGGGCGTGGTCCTTGTGGCGAGCGGTCTTGGCCGAGCGGCGCAACACCGCGGAGTAGGCGCGGGCGCCGACGTCGCACGCGTACGACACCAGTAGCTTGCTACCGGCCCGCTGCCCCCAGGCCAGCGCCCCCAGAGCGTGCTCGACACCCTGGCGGGGATCGCCCTGCCAGGTCGCCAGCTGCGACCAGTTGGCCAGGACGAAGCTGTTCATCGCGTCGTTGTCGGCCCGGTGCGCGGCCGACTTGGCCTGCTCGTAGTAGTAGTTCGCCCCGTTGAAGTCGTTGAGGTTGAACAGCACCCAGGCGGTGAACCTGCAGATGTTGGCCAGCAGGTACAGCAACCTCTCGCGCACCTCGTCCGTCGACGCGGCCGGGATCAGCGACCGCACCAGGTGCTGCTGGGCCAGCACGGTCCCCAGCACCGACTGGGGGCCGAGACTGTCCTCCTGGCGCATGCAGTGATGCAGCACCGCGTCGATGTGGTCGACCGTCGCCTGGTCCACCCGGGACGGCTCGGCGGCGATCAGGGCGAGCCGGTCGAGCTCGTCGTCGTTGAGCCGGTCCAGTAGCGGAGAGGCCGCAGCCGCGGCCGCCGCGGCCCTGACCAGGGCCAGCACGTCGCGCCGGTTCATGGACGCCGCCCACTGGGCGAGAGCCCGTACGAGGGCGTCGTACTCCTCCTCGCGGGTCGACCCGACCGGCGCGGGTCCGGCGGGCAGGGCCGGCAGGGTCGCCAGCACCCCCTGGATATCCTCGTGGCAGAGGCTGCCCGCGGCTCCCGCGGCCACCAGTTCTCGTCCTCGGAGTCGGGCGGCCGGGGCGTTGTGCTCGTCGGCATCGCGGTGGTCTTCACCGTCGACCAGATCGGCGGTGCGGCAGTGATAGATACGGGCCAGCCGGTTCAGACCGGCGATCGGCGGCTCGTTGCCGGTGGGGCCAGGCCAAGCCTCCCACGACCCGAGCTTGCGGGTCGTCAGTGGCTCGTTCGGCCAGTACTCGTTCCATAGATGGCAGACCTTGGCTTGTGTGAGTCGATGCGCCTCCCGGAAGCCCTGGCGGGAGTTCAGGTGCCAACGTCGCTGGAACTCCGCTGCGACCTCCGCCCACGTGCAACCACGCTCGCGGAGTTCAGCGCTGAAGATGTCCATCTGCTGCTTGACGCTGCGCGGTGCACGTGGCATCGGCTCGGCCTCTCCCGGCGGGTCCTCCGGTGGTGATTCTTCGGGCCGAACGTTACTGGTCGATCACGTTCGGTGACGGCAGAGTGCAGAAATCAGCGACCAGATCGCCGATCCCTGCCGCGTCATCGTCGTGCGGGGCGAATCGACATCCGACAGCGACCAACAGACGTGGTCTCGTCGCCTGTTTCCGGCACGCTCCGCACAGGAGGGTTGAGACACCGCCGGAGCCGCCGGATTCGCGTGATCTCGTGGCTCGGGCGGGGCGTCCCTATCTGCGCCGGGGACGTGCGACCGAATCTCCGTTGAACCTCCCTGGAGCCATCACATGACCGTGCTCCCCGTCGAACGGCCGGGACCGATGCACTCACCGTTTCACCCCGATCTGGGCGCCCCCGACGAACTGTCCCTGGACGCGGCCGAGCTGCGGCTGGCGGCGCAGCCGACCGCCGCCTCCCAGGCCCGCGACTTCACCCGTACGCAACTGCGCAGGTGGGGCCTGCGGGAGCTTTCCGATGTCTGCGTGCTGGTCGTCTCGGAGATGACCACCAACGCCATCAAGGCCACCGCCGTCCCGCACACCCCGGACGGCTACGCCTGCCCGCACCCTTCGGCCCCCTGTGCCTGCTCGCAGGTCGCCGGCCCGTACCCGATCGTGCTGCGGCTGCGCCTCACCACCGTGGGCCTGTTCGCGGAGGTCTGGGACAGCAGCGACGGCGAGCCCCAGATCACCGAGGCGGGGGAGGACGACGAGAGCGGCCGGGGCCTGCAGCTCGTCGGCGTCTGCACCGACGAGTGGGGCCACTACCGGTCACCGGCCAGGGGGAAGGTCGTCTTCGGCCGCTGGGCTCTGCCGTTCGCCCGGCACGGTCTGGACGTGGTGCCCCGGCAGCCGGCCGCGTACTCCCGGATCCGTACGGCACGTACGTGATCCTTTGCTCTGCGACGAGATGGGACTTTGTGGCGAGGTATTGCCCTGCTTCCCCGGCAGTCGGCTGGACGCCGTTGATTCCAGCCTGTTTTGTCGGTCCGTTTTACTAAGGTCTGCTCGGTAGGCGATGAATCCACCGAGCCGGTGTCGACAGGCAAGGGCCGTTATGACGGGTGCCGGCCCATGCCTGCGAAAGAGAGCCGAACGGCTTTCGTGACACGGCCGTTCGACCACCGACGATCGGGCGCCGAGACTGCGGGGAGCACGATGGCAACCAGCCGGTGGCGGGAGCCGGAGATGACGGTGTCCTGGTCGCCGCGGAGTGGTGAACGGTCAACGACATCGGCTCCACCGACGAAGAGGCCAGGTCCGGCACGTCGCTAGGACACAGTGGGCCCATGAAGACGATTACGCAGCGCGAGTTTCGCAACAACTCCGCAGCCGTCATGGATGCGGTGGAGGCGGGCGAGACCTACCAGATCACTCGCGACGGCATTGCGGTCGCCGAGCTACGGCCGCTGCCTCGCCGACGCCGCCGCCCGCTACGGAACCCTGGTGGCCCTCACCATCGCCGCCAATCGTGATCCCCGCCCCCGCAGAATGGATCTGATGATCGCAGCGGTGGCCTCCACCCGGGGCCTACCGCTCTACACACGTAACGACGCCGACTTCAAAGGACTCGAAAACGTGGTGACCATAGTGCCGGTGTGACGCCCTTTCGAGCACCCAAAAGTCCTTCGGGCGATCTGGAATGTCCGACCTCGGTCATCGAAGGCACCGGCGGCACCCACCTCCGCTACCGCGCCCGCTACGCCTGATGTTCCGGGGCCGCGCCCGTCGGGTTGCGACAGCTCGGAAGTGACTCGGGCCTGGCGGGTACGGTTCACGAACGTTGTCGCCTCTATGAGCGGGCGCCCTACGCGGGGTACATCAGAGCCTCCATCGATCCCAGCACGGTTCGGCTTCACCCGTGCCGGTTCCAGGATGTAGTCTCCGAACCGGCGAATGTCGAAGCGCGCTGCCGGCATTGGGCCGGTGGGCGGTCCGAAAGCGGGAACCATGGCGGCGGAGTTCGAGCTCGGCGACTACATCCTGGTGCAAGACGGCAGGGTTCTTGAGATTTTCCACCGCACTTTGTCAAGTGTCAGGCGCTACCACGTGACGTTTCTCGGAGTGGATGCGAAACCGCGCGGCAACGGGTTCAAGGTCGTACTCGGCAGCAGGGGCGGCGACGACCGGATTACCAACGGGGTGCCGCTGAACATGGACGCGGAGGAGTTCGAGCGTTTCCGTGAATTCATCGCCCTGGCGATGGCTGCGCGCGACCGTTCGTAGTGGATGCCTGAACGCAAATCGATGGATCGACAGGAGTCATCCGGTCCGAGCGCGAAGAACGACGAGATCCACGATGAAGTGTTTCGGGTCTGTCGCGGTCCTTGCTTTCGCTTAATCCAACCAGCACGGCGGAACAACAGGTAATCACATGGGCGCTTACCCTTCGCGTTCCTGACGGCGTTCCCCGACGCGATCGACCACGAGCGGGAACGCGCACGCGCCGAGAACAAGAAGATCGAGGTCAGTTGCAGAGACTGATGTACCATACCGGCTTGAAATCTATTATTTCGAAATAGCCCGGGGGGGTTGACTGAATCTCAGCGTGTCGCTGGTCGAGGAACTTCACGGTGACGTTCTGATTGTTGTACACCAAACTGTTGCGGTCGCCATTGACGCCCCAATTGGTCAGGGCGTACTCAGTGCACTTGTAGAATTGAAATCCAATATTCTGACCACCGCTCCCCACCTGGGTGGTGCAGAATCTGGACGCTGGGCAGCGCTGTGTCCAGGCGACGCGCCCAATGCGGAGCGGGTCCTCCGTGTACTCGGCGCGGGGGCTCACGGTCACCAGGGCGCCGGCCGCCCCAGCCTCTGTGGTCTCGTTCGACGCATCGGACGATGCTCGCGGCGTAGCAGCCGGAGTGTCGTCGGTCCCCGATGCGACGTGGATGACATCGGTGCGGAGCGGAACGTCGTCCAGCGTCGCGGCGTTGGTGGTGGTCCCCGTTGACAGCAGTCCCACCGCGACAAGTGCGGCCACGGCGGTTACCCGCTTGATGAGCGTCGCCTTCATGGACCTTCCCTTTCCAAGGTCGTACCAGTGGCGGATCTCGCCACGAAACGACCCTCACAAGGCACGTTTCAGCGAACAAGATCCCGGGGCGGGAAGGTCTGGAATGTTGGGAATCTTGTCCTTCCCTGGCCGCCCGGGTCCGGTCAGCGAAGGCCGGCCTCTGGGAGGGACGGCCATGAACTCGCCCGCACCCACGGCCGCAGCTTTTCCGGATTGCGGACCGCCCAGATCCGGGTGACGCGGCCGTCGGTGACATCGAACGAGGCTACGGTCATGACGGTGCCGGCACGCTGGGCCACCAGGCCCGGCACACCGTTGACCGACCGCTCCAGGAGTTCGAACCCCGGAGCCTTGTCGGCGATGGCGACCATGTACTGGGCGATGCGCACACCGCCTTCGATCGGGCGCAGGACGGTACCGACCATGCCGCCGCCGTCGGCGGTCATCACGGCGGCCGGGTCGAGGAGCTCGACGAGGGCCGCGATGTCCTTGGCCTCCCATGCCTCTTTGACATGCCGCACCGCGTCGGCCTGCTGGGCCGCCGTCACCGGAGCCCGCGCGACGCGCACCCGCCGCCGGGCGGAGGCCGCGAGCTGCTTGCAGGCCGCGGAGGTCCGGCCGAGGATGCCGGCGATCTCGGCGAAGGGGTACCGGAAGACGTCGTGCAGGACGAACGCCACCCGCTCGGCGGGTGTCATCGACTCCAGGACGACGAGGAAGGCCATGGTCACCGATTCGTCCAGGACCATCTGGTCGGCGGGGTCGGTGCCATGGCCGCGGTCCCACTCGGTGTGGTCGGGCAGCGGATCGGGCAACCACGCGCCGACATAGCGTTCACGCCGGGCCCGCGCCGAGCCGAGCACGTCCAGGCAGATGCGGCCGGTCACCGTCGTCAGCCAGGCGCCGGGGGACACGATCTCGTCCTGTCGACTTCGTGGCAGCGCGTACCAGCGCGCGTAGGCCTCCTGTACGGCGTCCTCGGACTCGGTCAGTGAACCGAGCAACCGGTAGGCGACATTGATCAGTTGGCGTCGCTCACCGGCCATCTCATCGATGCTCGCCCCAGCCGCCCCCATGCTCCCGACAGCCTCCTCGCCTTACCTTTCGCAGGCCCGCGTCGTCGGGCTGGTGAGACCTTATCGACCTACTGCCCCCGGGGCGGAAAAGGGGACCGTGGCATGGCAACCCAGGCGACGGCACAGCGCCGCTTCTCGTTTCTGCAGATCGCGATCACCCTGCAGACCCTGACCATCTTCCTTCAGGCGGTCTCCGCCGGACTGCTGCTGACCTCGCCCTACGGAGAGACGCTGCACAGTGCCGGAGCCCGCGTGATGTACGGGGCGTCGATGCTGTACGTACTCGCGGCGGTGCTGGCGTGGAAGCCGGGCGGCGGCTCGCCCCGGCCCGTCTGGCACGCGTCCGGCTTCCTTGTCCTCGCCTCGGTCCAGGTCGTGCTCGGCATCGCGCACATACCGTCGGTCCATCTCCCCCTGGGCGTCCTGATGTTCGGACTGAGCGTGCTGGCGCTGGCGCGGCGCTGAAGTCCGATACGGGGCATTCTCAAATAGCGCGCAGGCCCCGGTCGGCGAAGGCGATCAGCCACTCGAAGCTCTCGTCGATGTCGGCGCTCCACTGGAAGCCGTTGGCCACCTGCAACGTGGCGAAGCCGTGCCAGAGGCTGCGGAGCATGCGCAGGGCGTGGTCCATGCCGGACTCTCCGATCTCGTAGCCGCGCAGGACCGCCGTGAACGCGTCGAGCAGCCGCCGGCCCGCGGTGGCCAGCGGATCGTCCGGGCCGGACGGTTCGGTGCCGATCGTCGCGGCGTACCGGCCGGGGTGCTCCAAGACGAAGGTGCGGAAGGCGCGCGCCGCGGCCGCCAGGGCGTCGCGGCCCGCGTACCCCTGGATCGCGCCGCCGACGGCGTCGGCGGCCTCGTTCAGCGCCAAGACCGCGATACGCCGGTTGAGGTCTTCCTGGCCGCTCACGTGCTTGTACAGGGACGGGGTCCGCACGCCCACCCGCTCGGCCAGCAAACCCATCGTCAGGTTGGCGAGGCCCACCTCGTCGGCGAGGGCGGCACCGGCCGCGACCACGGCCGCAGGGTCCAGGCCGGCCCTAGGCACGAGCGGCGTCCGAGCGAAGGAAGGCGAGCATGAGCGAAACCACCTGGTCGGGGAACTGGTCGTGCGGGTAGTGCCCGGCGCCCTCGATCATCTCAAGGCGACCGAGACCGGACGGCAGGGCATCGACGATCGCCGAACCCTCGGCGTGCGGGTCGGCCCAGTCGGGGTCGAGCGTGCCCATCACGACCAGGACCGGGCAGCGGACGTTGCCGAGCTGCGCGCCGGCGTCGGTCGGGGCGCTGCGGCCCATGCCCTGCATGGCCTTCATCCGGCCCGGCTCGCGCAGCAGGGAGTCGACGCGGCCGAGCCGCTCGGCCCAGTCGGCCGGTTTCACACCGGGGTAGGCCACATCGAGGTACGAGCGCCAGAGCGGCACGCTGCCGAACGCGGCCGTGCCGAGCAGCCGCAGCATGCCCTGCCGGAAGCGCCTCACCCGCAGGTCGCCGAGGCTGATCGACTGCTTGCGGGTGAACGGCGCCAACTCGACGACCGCGGTGATCAGCGAGGGCTCCCGCGCCGCGGCGATGGTGGCGGCGCCGCCGGAGATCGAGTGGCCGACGAGCACGGCCGGGCCGCCCAGGTGGCGGATCACGGCGAGCAGGTCGTCGGCGATGTCGGTGCGGCTCCAGGACGGCCAGTCGACGCTGGACTCGCCGCAGCCGCGCAGATCGACCGCGGCGACCCGATAGCCCGCCGCCACCAGCGGCGGGATCACCGCACGGTACGCGGCGCTGCTGTCGCCCATGCCGTGGGCGAGGACGATCAGCGGGCCGGACCCCGCCACCTCGTAAGCGATCGTGCCGCCGTCGACGGCAAGGTACTCGGTCACGACATCCTCCAGATCTGGCTAACTCTGTTAGCTAAAAGCTAATGTAATTAGCCAAACCTGTCAACGACGAAACCCCCGGCACGGCCACTGACGCTCAAAGCAACGCCGGCGAAGACCTCGAAGACGAGGCCGTACGCCTGTCACCAGGAGTGGGGCCGCGGATACCCCGCTAGAGGCCGATCTTGTCCAGCTCGGCGAGTTCCCCGTCGGAGAGCGAGAGTCCGGCGCCGGCGACGTTCTCGCGCAGGTGCGCCACCGACGAGGTGCCAGGAATCAGCAGGATGTTCGGCGACCGCTGCAGCAACCAGGCCAGGGCGACAGACATCGGCGTCGCATCCAACCGGGCGGCCACGGCCGACAGCGCCGAGGACTGCAGTGGGCTGAAGCCGCCGAGCGGGAAGAAGGGCACGTAGGCGATGCCCTCTTCGGCGAGCTCGTCGATCAGCTTGTCGTCGTGGCGGTAGGCGAGGTTGTACATGTTCTGCACGCACACGATCGGCGCGATCGCCCGTGCCTCGGCGATCTGTGCCGCCGTCGCGTTGCTGACTCCGAGGTGGCGGATCAGCCCCTGCCGCTGGAGTTCGACGAGCGTCTCGAAGGGCTCGGCGAGCGAGCCGGGCTGGGGTCCCTGAGCATCGCCGAGCCGGAGGTTGACCAGGTCGAGCACCTCGAGGCCGAGGGTTTCCAGGTTCTCGTGGACGGCACGGCGCAGGTCTTCGGGCCGCCGGGCCGCGGGCCAGCCGCCGTGCTCGTCGCGGGTCGCGCCGACCTTGGTCACGATGTGCAGCGATTCCGGGTATGGGTGCAGTGCCTCATGGATCAGCTGGTTGGTGACGCGCGGTCCGTAGGCGTGGGCGGTGTCGATGTGGGTGATTCCGAGGCCGACGACCTCGCGGAGGACGGCGAGTGCGCTGTCGTGGTCGGTGGGCGGGCCCATGACCCCGGGGCCGGCGAGCTGCATGGCGCCGTAGCCGAATCGGGTGACGGTCAGGTCGCCCAGGGTCCAGGTGCCGCCGGGAAGCGAAGTGGAGAGCGTGCTCATGCCTCTGTCTCTCGTGTTGAGCTGGTGGTGGTGCATAACGGTTCGCTGCATCAGTTTGGAGAGGTAACTTTCTGACGGGAAGTAGGCACTTTGGAGTGCGTAAGACACCCACGGGTGAGAGGAGCGGTCGATGGCAACGACGACGGCGGCCCAGAAGAGGGCACAGGCCAAGGCGGAATATGACGCTTTCCTGGCGGTATGTCCTAGCCGCAAGCTGCTCGACCGGATCTCCGACAAATGGGTCGCGCTGGTCCTGGCCGCGCTGGGCAGCGACGGCTCGCATCAGTTCGGCGCCGACTGCGCCGGTGAGCCCCGGTCGATGCGCTACTCGGAGCTGGCCCGACTGCTGGCCGGCGTCAGTCAGAAGATGCTCACCCAGACGCTGCGCTCCTTGGAGCGTGACGGCCTGATCACCCGCACCGCGACGCCGACCGTGCCCGTCACGGTCACCTACGAGCTGACCGACCTCGGTCTCTCACTGCACCACATGATGCGCGGCCTCAAGACCTGGGCCGAGACGCACATGGACGACGTGCTCGCCAACCGCGCGACGTACGACACCCGCACCACCTGAACCAAGCAGCGGATCTTCACCTCCATCCGCTGCTTCAACTCGCCGACGTCGAGGTCCGGGCGTCGCGGGTGAGGTGGTGCGCAGATCACCTCCCGTCGCTGTCGCACGAGTCCGTACAACAGCGCGATCCACATCGCGTCCGCCTCGGGGGCCTGCCACCGGTCGCTCTCGCTGACGGACGATTTTCCGGGTACGCGCTCCGTACGGCGGACAAACCTCAGCTCGCCCACCTGGCGCAGCTCGTAGTCTGGCCCCGTTTCCGGTCTCGACCCCGACCCCGGCTCCAGGCGAAGACCGGAGCGCAGCCCCTCCGCCCGGCCGCTGATGGCGCTTCACTTCCATGATGGGGGTCGTCAGTTGACCATGCCCTTAGGGCACGGATGAGACTCGCTGCCATGAACACTGTGGATGAAGTTCCCATGAACCAGAGCCGCCGCACGCCCGTCCGGCCCGGCTGGCCCGAGCTCGGCGTCGCTGTGCTCGCGGCCGCGATCCTGTACGCAGTCGGGTCGACGATCGCCTACCTGCTGCCGGCCGGCTCCCCGGTCTCGCCTGGCCAGGCGAACTTCCTCGTCTCGGGCCTCGCGCCGCTCGGAGCGTTCGTCGTCGCCGTGCTCATCCGCATCCGCGACGTCCGCCCCTTCGGGATGCGGCGCGTGCATCCCGGTTGGCTGCTCGCGGCCATCGCGGTCGCCCTCGCGTGCTTCGCGCTCAGCTGGCCGGTCTCGGCGATCTTCGACCCGTTCTTCCCCGGGTCAGAGAGCGTCCAGGAGGGCTATCGCGACGCTGCGCGCTCGGGCGTGCTCTCCCTCGTGGTGACGATCGTGCTCGGCGGCCTGCTGACGCCCATCGGTGAGGAGGTCCTGTTCCGCGGTGTGTTCGCGAGCTTCCTGTTCCGCTGGGGCACCTGGATCGGCGTGATCGTGAGCGCGGCGGTCTTCGCCGTCGCGCACGGCATCAACAGCGTCATGCCGATCGCGTTCGTTGTCGGGCTCGGCACCGGGCTGCTGCTCCGACTCTCCGGCTCGATCTGGCCGGCCGTGGTCGTCCACGTCGTCTACAACAGTGCGGGCCTGCTGTACCACGGCATCGGCTACTGAGCTACTCGACGAGCTTCCCCGCGATCGAGACTCACGCATGATTGCCGCGAGGGCGGGGTCGATCGTCTCTTACCGCTGCGTGGTTGTACGTGGACCTGGTGCGCGTGGATGCTCTGGGACCAAACAGGAGGCGCTGGCCTTTCCGCTCCGCGAGAGGTACGCCGTGGTTGGCGATCTGCAACATCGGAGGACAAACGTGCCCGTGATCGTGAGAAAGAGCGCGGGCTTGCCAGCCGAGAAGCGCAATGCCTCCGGCCGGCTCGTCGAAGCGCCGTCACCACCAGCTGGATACGAGCCCTCGATCAACTCGCCTCGCCTGCCAGCGCCTGGGCGCGAGCGAGTACCTTCAGCTGGGCGGCGTTGAACAGCTCGGCGAAAGCGGACGCGATCGCGGCCTCGGCGAACCCAGGGCCGCGCGTCGCCGCGGAGCCGGGGTCCGCCATCCAGGGGAACCGGGCCTGGCTCCGCTGGATCGACTCGGCCAGATGGCGCGCGATGGTCTCGATCGTCGCGTCGTCGGCGTCCTCTGGGAGGTAGTAGAACTCTTCGTCGGCCTCGCCCTCGGTGGCCTCTGTCATGAGCTGACGGAGGTCGTCGAGAGCGCTGTCCTTGAGCACCCCCGAGAACACGGTCAGCAAGGCCCGGTCCCGCTCCGACAATCCTTCGGCGACCGGACCGAACGGCAGTGGGGTGTCCAAGGGGGCCCGGTACTTGAGGATGACAGCCAGTTCCGCGCGAATCCGTTGCAGGCGCTCGATTGTGCGTGCCAGCTCGGCATCGAGCACGCGGATGGCTTCGTCGGGCTCCTCGTCCGCACTCCCCATCGCCCGGATCTGGGCGAGCGACAGGCCGAGCTCGGTCAGCCGCTTGATCTGAAGCAGCCGGACGAGGTGCGTCGTCTGGTATTGCTTGTACCCGTTGGGCGCTCGGCCGGGCAACTCGAGCAGCCCCATTTGGTGGTAGTGCCGCACCGTCTTGATGGTGGTGCCGGCGAGGTCGGCGAGCTGTCGCGTGCTCCAGGCCATGCCCGGGTCCTCCTCTGATGTCGCGCCGGATCGTCCTGGATCGAGCACAGCCCATGCCCAGGGACACGCTCAACCGCCGGGCCCTCGATCCTCGTTGTAAGAGCAGACGACCATCATCATGCTCGTCGAAGACACGGATGCCCACGCTCGGCCAGATCCATCTTCTCTGCGATGAACACCTGGGTCTGGAACTCTGCCACGGTGCTGCCGGTGTTGGTGAGCTGGGCCTTCACGGTGAGCTGCTGGGTGGCCGGGTCCAGCACGGCTTCGGGGGTGCCGTAACCGGCACGGGGCGTGGTGTACCAGGAGAGGCCGCCGAGGTCTTCGGCGGTCGCGGGCCTGATCCTGACCGCCTGGCCGCCGGCGGCGCCCAGCGATATCGACAGCCGGGTGGACGATCACCCTGGGCCCCCGCGCCGCCCTTGTGGGAGCCCTGACCCTCGCCGCTACGGCACCCACCCCATGAAATGACGGCGGCGTGATGCCCAGGCGGTGACGAACGCCTCCGGCAGCCGTGGCGTCCGGTCTCTTTCGTCGGTGCATGGCGCTGGAAGGCAACAGCATTGTGTCGACGGGCAATTATGTAAGATCTTTCACTTTTAATTATGGGAAGTATGGCCGGCAGAGATTCTGAGAACAATATTCGGGTTCGGTAATCTTTATGGTCTGATTTGTCCGATAGGCCGGAGAGGGGTCGTCAAAGATCTCGAACGGTTCGTCGATATTCGGGGCCGGATGCTGATTCGATGGTTACTCCGAATGGCAGCGGCATCATCGGAATCTGCTGTTTATCGGCGCATCCCTGGCTGATATGGCAAAGTGTCCAACCGATATCGATAAGTAAGGGTGGACCGTCCGAGGGATATCGGCGCTGAGACTGCCCTTCGCCTGTCCGTACGAAGAGCTAGCGTTTGATGGCCGAGGTCAAGTGAATCTTTCCCCCTCTCGGAGTATGGTCGCGGAACGTGACAGGTCTCCTGGCCTGGTGTCAGGGGCCGGACGGAATCGTGCCCCGAATCGCGACCGGCTCCACGAAATCGATGCGCTCCGTATCGCCGCGGCTGTCGCCGTGGCGATATACCACTACGTCTTTTCCGGGTACGCGGGCGGTGCGATCCAGGTCGGTTTTCCCGCAGGGAGTGAGATCGCCAGGTTCGGTTACCTGGGCGTGGACATGTTCTTCTTGATCAGCGGTTTCGTCGTGCTGCTCAGTGCCTGGAACCGTCGCCCGGGAGCCTTTCTGGTCTCGCGAATCGTCCGCCTCTATCCGGCCTTCTGGGTCGCGGTCACGATCACGACGGTGGTCTCGGTCACGCTGGGTATGGGAAAATATCCCATCACGTTTGGGCAGTATCTGGCCAATCTGACGATGTTCAATTCGTTGCCCGACATTCCCAATGTCGACGTCGTCTACTGGACGCTGTGGGCCGAGATCAGGTTCTACGCGCTCATCTTCGTGCTCGCCTGGATCGGCATCACCCGGAACCGGGTCATCGGAGTGCTGTGGGGCTGGTTGGCCCTGACCTTCCTGCTGCAGAGCGGAGTGCTTCCCTCCTCGGTTCACTCGGTGGCCGACCTGGTGGTGCAGTCGCAGTTCTCGCACTACTTCATCGCGGGCATGGCCCTGTGCATGGTCTACCGGTTCGGCCTGTCGGCGCAGCTCGCCGCGATCGTGCTGATCTCTTTCGGCAACGCCGTCTACCGGGGTATCGAGTTCGCCGGCAAGGTGGGCACCCGCTACCACACCGAGATCGAGAGCGCCGTCGTCGTCGCCGTCATCGTCGCGATCTTCATCGTGATGTTCCTCGTCTCGCTCCGCGTCACCCAACGGCTCGGCCGCCCCTGGTTCGCCGTCGCCGGAGCCCTGACCTACCCGCTGTACCTGATCCACGCGCACGTCGGCTTCATCGTCTTCGACCGGCTCGGCGACGTCGTGCAGCAGCACGTGCTGCTGGTCGGCACGGTGATGCTGATGTGCCTGGCGGCCTACGCCGTCAACGTCGCGGTCGAACGCCCGCTGGCACCCCGGTTGAAACGGCTCCTCACCCCGGTGGCTCGGTGACGCCGTGCGTGTCCGTCTTTCAGGGCCGCCGGGTGGAGGTGCGGCTGATCAGGTGCCAGGAGACGTCGGCGCTCTGACCGGCGGGGGCGGGGTGGCCAAGGGCGGTGCGGGCGCAGTGGGCGCCCTGGTCGCGGAGGGACTGGGCGATCGTGGTGAGCCCGGCGGGGGTGGCCGCGTCGGAGTCGTCCCAGCCGCTGAGGGTGAGGTCGCCGGGGACGCTCAGGCCCAGCCGGGCGGCGGTGCGCAGCGCGCCGAGGGCCAACTCGTCGCTCATCGCGGCGATCGCGTCGCAGGCGTACGGGCCGGTGAGCAGTTCGGCCGCGAGGACTTCGGCCTCGCGCGCGCTGTTGGTGGAGCAGACGGCGACCAGGACCTGTGACCAGTCGCCGCCGGTGGAGGCCCAGGCGTCGCGGTAGCCGCGCAGGCGCTGCCGGGTGACCCGGAAGGTCGAGGCGTCGGGGTCGATTCCCGGAGACGCGCTGCCCGGAGTGGTACCGGGAGGCTCGGCGTTCGGGTCGAGGGCCGTGGGGACGGAAGCACGGACAGGGGCGGAGGGCGCGGTAGCGGGAACGCGATCTGGAGTGGGAGTACGCCCGAGATCGGGGAGCGGGCCGGGACCGGCCGCACCGAAGGCGACCTGGGAGATCCGGTCGCGGTCGAGGGGGAAACTCAGCACTCCCGGGCGCCGTGCCCCTGCGAAGACCTCGCGGCCCACGGCAGCGGCGGCGGCGCGGTCGTCCGCGGCCACGAAGAACAGACCGTCGCGGTGGGGGCCGCCGTGGATCACGGCTGGCAGGCCGGTGGCGGTGATGGCGTCGATGACGGGGTCGTCGTCGGCCGTCGTCCAGACCACGAAGGCGTCGACGGCGGCCTCGGTGACCCGGTCGACGTCGGAGGGGGCTCCGGTGACCGGGACGAGCGTCAGCGCCATGCCGTGGTCGGCGCAGACCTGGGCGACGCCGGACAGGAAGCGGGTCGCCTGGGGGTCGTCGAAGGCGTAGGTGAGGTGCTCGCCGAGGACGACGCCCAGGGTGCCGGTGTGACCCCGGCGCAGTGACCGCGCGCCGGGGTGTGGTCCCGGGTAGCCGAGGCGTTCGGCGGCCTCGCGGACCCTGGCCCGTGCCTCGTCGGAGACCCGTCCCGGCTGGCCATAGGCGTACGAGACGGTCATCACGGACACCCCTGCCGCGCGGGCGACCTCGGCCATGGTCACCCGGCGTCGTGCCGCCCGTCCGCTCATGGGCCGAGGATATCTGTGTATCGATACACAAGGAGTTTGTGTATCGTTACACGCGTGTCAGTGGAGAAGGGTGGTACCCGGGCGCGTACGGCCTATGCGGGTTTTGCCGCGTTCGGTGCTTTCTGGGGAGTGTGGGGTGCCTCGGTGCCCGCTATCCGTGCCCAGGCGGGGCTCGGTGACGGGGAACTCGGTACGGCGCTGCTCTTCATCGGGGCGGGGGCGCTGCCCGCGATGCTGGTCACCGGCAGGGCGGTCGATCGCTGGGGGCTCCGGGTCGCCGCGCTGCTGCTGGTGACGCTCGGCGCAGCGGGGACGCTGGTGGCCGTGGCCGGACGCGACTTCTGGAGTCTGTCGGCGGGTCTGGCCCTGCTCGGCGCCTCCTCGGGCGCGGCGGACGTCGCGATCAACTCCGCGGCGGGCTCGGCGGAACGGGCCTCCGGCAGGCCGGTCATCACCCGCGCGCACGGCACCTTCTCCGCCCTGGTGGTGGTCGGCAGCCTCTCCGCCGGGCTGCTCGGCGCCCTGGGAGTGCCGGTCGTCGTACCGTTCCTGCTGGTCGCGGTCGCCACGACCGGTGCGGCGCTCAGTGTCGTCGCCGATGCACGGGTCGCCCCGGTCGCGGCGGGGGCCGCCCGGGGCGGCGGGCGGCACGGGGACGAGGTAAGCCGAGCGGGCGGGAGAGGGGTGCGTCTGTTCCCGCTGCTCGTGGTCGGCGGGCTGGGCGCGCTGGCCTTCGCGGTGGAGAACGCCCACCAGAGCTGGGGCGCGGTCTACCTGGCGGACGTGGCCGACGCCGGTCCCGCGCTCGCCTCGGCCGGTCCGGCGGTCTTCGCCGCCGTCGTCGCCCTCACCCGTTTCGCCGCCGGCGCGTTCGGCTCCAGGTACGCCACGACCGTGCTGGTCTCCGGCGCCGTGACGGCCGCCGCCGGAACCCTGCTGGTGTCCGGTGCGCAGTCCGTCCCGGTGGTCCTGCTCGGGCTGGCCCTGGCCGCGGCCGGTACGGCGGTGCTCTTCCCCACCCTGATGGGCGTCGTCGCCGCCCAGGTCGGCGAGGCCGCCAGGGGGAGGGCGACATCCGTGGTGGCCACCGTGGCCTACCTGGGCTTCCTCGCCGGTCCCGTCTACGTCGGGCGCTGGGCCGAGGCCACCGGCCTGTCGGGGGCGATGACGGCCGTCGCCGCCCTGGCCGCCACCCTCGCGGCCCTGTCCTGGCCCGCCCTGCGCTCGGCCGTCCGCACCGGCTCTTGGTGGGACCCCGGTGACCTCCACCATGCGAAGAAGATCAGCGGCCGCATCTCATGACAGCCCGGCCTGCTTCCAGCCATGACCGGCCTGGCCACCTCTGTCGGGCTCGCGTACCGGGTTTCCCCGGTATTCGGGCCGGTTGCACCTGCTTGGCGGAAAAAGATCATTTACTGCCCGCCGTCCATAATGCGGAGATTGGCAGGCAGGAGAGCCCGTCGCCGAAGCTCAGGGAATCCTGGCCACAGTAGAGAACGAACCCCGCGCGCAGCCGGGATCCGAGCCTGCGCTGCAGGAGGCGCAGCCCCCGAAAGTCGTCGGAACGTACGGTCTCCGAGGCCTTGACCTCAATGCCGATGATCTCGCCCGCGTTGTTCTCGATGACGCCGTCGACCTCGTACTGATCTCGGTCCCGATAGTGATAAAGCCGTGCGGACGTCTGAGACCAGGTCAACTGCCGCGAGATCTCGCCGAGGACGAAATTCTCCAGCAGTCCTCCGGTGAGAGAGTCACTGACGGCCCCGGTGCTCAGATATCCGGCGAGACCTGTGTCGACGAAGACCATCTTCGGTGTGGCGACCGCGCGCGTGGTCGTGTTGGCCGACCAGGCAGGGATGATGCGGATCAGATAGATGGTTTCCAGGATCTCCACGTAGTTGCGGACAGTAGGTGTGGAGATGCTCAGCTCGGACCCGAGTCGGCTGAGATTGAGTAGCCCTCCGGTCTGCGCCGCGAGGAGTGCGAGGAGTCTCCGCATGTCGCTGGTGCGCTCGATGTCGGCCACCTGCTTGACATCTCTGCTGATCATGTCGGCGAGGTAGCCTTCGAAGAACCTGTGGCGACGGCGTGGCGCGTCTCTCCTGACGGCTTCCGGATAGCCGCCCCTGATCGCCCGTGACAGATAGTCCTTGCGACGGAACCCGCGCGGCTCGGCCCGGAGGTCGGAGCCGAGGCCGAACGCCGCGTCAACGAATCCGTCGGGCTCGTCGTCGATTTCTCCCTGGGAGAGCGGCCATAGTTCGATCGTCTCCGATCGTCCTGGCAGCGCGTCCGGGATGCTCCGCAATGCGAGCAGGCGTGCGGAACCGGTGAGCAGGAACCGGCCGGGGCGAGGGTCTCGGTCGACCAGATGCTTGATGGCAAGCCAGAGGTCTGGAACGCGTTGCACTTCGTCGATGAGCATCAGACCGTCGTGACGGATGAAGCGGACGGGGTCGTCGATCGCCGCCGCGCGGACGGCCGGATCGTCGAGAAAGCGTGCGACGCTGTTGGGGATCTGGCTGAGGACTCGCTCGGCAAGAGTGCTTTTTCCTACCTGGCGGGCACCGTTGATCACGATGACACGAGTGTCCTGGAGCGCGTCACAGACCAGCTCCGTCGCGCGTCTCGGTGTGTATTCGATCCCCTGTCGCATGGGGAGACAGTAACACTGACTTTCGATCTGCCGAAGGGTTGCCTTTCAATCTGCCGAACGTCGGACTTTCAATCTGCCGAAGGATCGACTTTCGATCTGCCGAGATTTCGAGGTGGTTGGTCGGTGATCGACGGGTTACACGTGAGTTCCTGTGGGGCTTTCCTTATCGTCGGGCGTGGATTGAAGTCGGTTGATTTCGGCGGCGGTGCTGCGCTCGGCCGTTCTCATGAAGCGGAGGACGGTGCTGAGCTCTTCGTCGTCGAAAGCACCGAGGTCGTCCCGGGTGCGTGCGATCAATCCCGCGTAGGCGGCAGTGACTCGGTCGAGGCCGTCCTGGGTGGGTTCGATGAGGACCCGCCTGCGGTCGTCGGGGTCGGCCACCCGCCGGACGCAACCCGCGGCGACGAGCCGGTCGATCATGCGTGAGGCCGATCCGGTGGTGAGATTCACGTGCTTGGCCAGAACGCTCGGTGTCGCGGGGCCGTGATGGCCCAGCACGTGTAGGCATTGCACATCGGTGTCGATGACCCCCAATCGGTTGGCGACAACGTTGTTGAGCTGCACGACCAGGATCGCCCAGCGGGGCACCGCGTCGCCGATGAGCTCGGCAAGCAGCGCTTCCCTGTCCGGGTTCGGCTTCGTCATCGTGACACCTGCTCCCTTCCAATATTGCTGCGTCGCGCAGTAATCATGTATTTTAGCTGCGCAACACAGCTACTGTGTAGCGCAACTACTGTGTGATGCAGCTACATTATCTCATCGCCCTCTTACCAAGGAGCACAGCGCAGTATGACCACATCCACCCGCCCCCATAGTGGTGGCGCGGCGCCTCCCGCCATCCTGTCCGGGCGCACGGCGTTCGTCGTTCTAGCCGTGATCCTCATCGCGGACTTCATGGAGCTCCTTGATGCCACGATCGTCAGCGTTGCGGCCCCGGCGATCGCCGAGGACCTGGGCGCCGGTGAGGCCGCACTGCAGTGGATGCTGGCCGGGTACACGCTCTCCGCCGGAGCAGGCCTGATCACCGGTGGCCGCATCGGCGACCAGTTCGGACGCCGCCGCGTGTTCCTCCTTGGACTGGCCGCCTTCATGCTGGCCTCGGCCGGCTGTGGGCTGGCGCCGAGTCCTGGTGTGCTGATCGGCATGCGGGTCGCGCAAGGCCTGGCCGCCGGACTGATGATCCCGCAGGTGTTCGGCATCATCCGCGCCTCGTTCGAGCCCGGCGCACGCGCGAAGGCGCTTGGCGCCTACGGGGCCGTGCTCGGCCTGGCCTCGGTGGCCGGTCCGCTGCTCGGTGGAGTCTTGGTCGAAGCCGACCTCTTCGGTCTGGGCTGGCGGGCGATTTTCTGGGTGAACGTTCCGATCGCGATCATCGGGCTGATCGTGGGAGCCCGATTCATGCCCGAATCCCGTGTGCCGGGCAACGCCCGGCTGGACCTGCCGGGCGCGGCCCTCGCCTCCGCCGCCGTGGTGCTCCTGCTCCTGCCCCTCATGCAAGGACGCGACTGGGGCTGGCCTTGGTGGAGCTTCCTCATCCTGGCGCTCTCGGTGCCGGCGGTGGCCTTGTTCCTCATCAGGGAACGGCATCTGGTCGTACGCGGCGGGCAGCCGATCCTCGATCCCGCTCTCCTCCGGGTGCGGGCCTTCGCCGGTGGCCTGTCCGCTTCCCTGTTGTTCTTCGGAGCTCTCGGTTCCTTCTTCCTCTTGCTGTCGCTCTACCTCCAACTGGGCACTGGACGCACCGCGCTTGAAACCGGTCTGGTGATCCTGCCCTATGCCATCGGCTCGATCATCACCTCCGGCATTGGTGTCCAGTTCGCCCACCGCGCCCTCCTCGTGTCGGGCGCGCTGGTCCTGGCCGCCTCCCAGATCATCCTGCTCCTCATCGTCCGCGACGGCGCCGAACCCGCTTACTGGGCACTCGCCGCGCCGCTGTTCCTGGGAGGTCTGGGACTGGGACTCACCGCACCGTCCCTGGTCAACGTCGTTCTGGCCGGCGTACCTGCCAAAGACGCCGGTGCCGCCGGCGGTGTCCTCACCACCGTCGGCCAGGTCGGCAACGCGCTCGGTGTCGCCGTGCTCGGGGTCGTGTTCTTCACCCGGCTGGAAAGCGCGTTCGCCGATGGGGGCACCGGCCTCGGCGCCTACGGCGACGCCTTCACCACGATCCTGCCCTGGCAGATCGCCTGCTACATTGCCGCCGCCGCACTCATGTTCCTGCTGCCCAGGCGCGCGAACGCCTCTCATGAGTGACCGCGAGGCCGTGATATCGCTTCTCGTCCGTCTGTGCACGATCGATACCGTCCGCGCCACCCCGATCCAGACAGCTTCCCGGGAGCCCTGATGACCGACACGCCCCATGTCACCGTCGACCCGTTCGCCGTCACCAGATGCGCGCCTCGCGGTGCCCTTCGCTGAACTCCAGCAGACCGACCTCGGCGGCATACAAGGGAGCCGCTTGACCGCTCTCCCGGTGAGACTACGGGGCTGACGGCCTGCGGCATCCGGCACGACGCTGTCACTGGGCGCCGGCGGCCGGGCGTATCACGATCTCGTTGACGTCGACCTCGGCGGGCCGGCTGATCGCGAAGGCGATGGCGTCCGCGACTGCCCGAGCCGGGATGGCCACCGACCGGTAGGTCTTCATGGCCTCGCGGGCAAGCGGGTCCGAGATGGAGTCGGCCAGCTCGGACTCGGTGACGCCGGGGGAGACGACGCTCACCCGGATGTCGCCGGCGGACTCCTGACGCAGCCCTTCGGAGATCGCGCGCACCGCGAACTTGGTGGCGCAGTACACCGCGGCGGTCGGCGACACCTCGTAGGCACCGACCGAGGCGATGTTCACGAACTGCCCGCCGCCCTGCTCCCGCATGACCGGCAGGGCGGCGGCGATGCCGTGGAGTACCCCGCGGACGTTCACGTCGATCATCCGGTCCCACTCGTCGACCCTCAGTTCCGCGAGCGGTGACAGCGGCATCACGCCGGCGTTGTTGACCATCACGTCCAGCCGCCCGTACCGCTCCAGCGCGGTGGCCACGAAGGCCCGCACGTCGGCGGCGTCGGTGACGTCCAGCCGCCGGAACGAGGCGCTGCCGCCGTCGGCGGTGATCTTTGCCGTCAGCTGTTCCAGCCGGTCCGTGCGCCGCGCGCCGAGGAGGAGGTGATGGCCGTCGGCGGCCAGGCGGAGCGCTGTCGCCTCGCCGATCCCGCTGCTCGCCCCCGTGATCGCGACCACCTTGGCCGATGCCCTCATGCCCGCTCCCGGTACAGCACGAGGTGCTCGTGGTAGAGCACGCCGTCGCGGATGTCGCCCGTGGCGGTGAATCCGGTGTCGTCGACGTAGTCCAGATGACCGCCGGTCACCGTGTACCGGCCCGTGTACGCGCTGCGCCGGTCGCCGCGCGCCTCGTCGTACCGGCCGTCCGCTCGCAGCTCCTGGCGGATATGGCCGTCCGCGGTCACCCACATGCCGACCACATCCACCTTGCTGTCATCGGTGGTCCTCGCCATGGTCTTCTCCCTTACCTGGTGATCTGTCCTTCGTCACCGAGTCTGGGCGGGTCGCGGGCCGCCAACCAGGACGCTCACCGCCTGGGTGTGACACACCCGGGCAGGCCGCCGTCTGCCTGTCTAACCTGGGGGTATGGCTGATAACGAGCTGGGAGACTTTCTGCGCGCACGCCGCTCGGGCCTGCTGCCAAAGGACGTCGGCATGGCGACCTATGGGGTACGCAGGGTCGCCGGACTGCGCCGCGAGGAGGTCGCCGTTCTGGCCGGTATGAACGCCGACTACTACACCCGCCTGGAACAGGGGCGCGAACGCCACCCCTCACCTCAGGTGCTCGACGCCCTCAGCCGTGCCCTGCACCTGGACGCCGACGCTCGCGCGCACCTGTACCGGCTGGCGGGCACCGCGCCGAACGAGCGGCCGGACCAGACCCGGGACACGGTCGGTCCCGCACTGCGCCAGCTGATGGACGGCTACCCGAACACCCCCGCGTTCGTCATCAACCGCACCCTGGACATTCTCGCCGCCAACGCCCTGGCCGAGGCCCTGTTCTCGCCCTTCGAGCCCGCCGACAACCTCGCCCGGATGGCCTTCCTCGACCCCGCGGGACGGCACTTCTACACCCGCTGGAACTGGGCCGCCCAGGCCACCGTGGCCAACCTGCGGCAGGCGGCCGGGTTCGACCCCGAGCATCCCCGGCTCCGCGAACTCGTACGGACCCTGACCGAGCAGAGCAGGGAGTTCGCGGCCCTGTGGAGCGCCCACAGCGTGCGGGGCAAGACCCGGGACGCCAAACAACTCATGCACCCGGACGTCGGCCCCCTGGCCCTTACCTATCAGGCCTTCGACGTGCGCGACGCGCCCGGCCAGCAACTGATCATCTACCACGCCGAACCCGGCAGCCCCAGTGCCCAGGCACTCACCCTGCTCGGCAGCATAGGCGCCACCCGGCGACAGCCCCTGGACCGTTCGGCCGATTGAGTGCCCGTGACCTCGTCTGAAGAGACGGACTGGAGGGGGCGGCGAGGGCTCGTGGTGCTCGGCCGAGCGGGAGAAGGGTGGTTCGTGGCATAAGCTAGATGGCTGTTGCGTTCCACAGGGGCGCATGCAATGACCGCTCGGCGGCCGCGAGAGCGGTATCACCCCGGTCGAAGCCCACCACCCCCGGTGGGCTCCCGAGCCGGGCGGAGTCTCCGTCTGGATGTTGGACGGAGATCTGTTGAAGTCGTACCTCGCCGTGCTCGGTACGCCCGGAGCCTGGCGGTTCCTCGTCCCCGCGTTCGCCGCGCGCCTGCCGTACGCGATGCTCCAGCTCGGCGTCCTGCTGCTCGTGCAGTGGTCCACCGGTTCGTACGGCGTGGCGGGTGTCGCCGCTGCCGCCGCCGCGGTGGCGGCAGCGCTGGCCGGCCCGCAGACCGGGCGGCTGGCCGACAGGTACGGTCAGCCGAAGGTGCTGTTCCCGCAGGTCGCCCTGCATGCGGCCGTGCTGGGCACGCTGCTCGTGCTCGCCTCCGCCGGTGCCCCGGCCCCGGCGCTGGTGGTCGTCGCGGCCCTGGCCGGTGCCACGGTGCCGCAGATCGGTTCGATGGTCCGGGCCCGCTGGGCGCACCTGCTCGGCGGCTCCGGCAGGCTCGACGTGGCCTTCGCCCTGGAGTCCATCACCGACGAGCTGACCTTCACCCTCGCCCCGGTGCTGCTGGTGGCCATCTCGACCGGGTTCTCACCGGTCTGGGCACTGCTGCTGGCGCTGGTCATGATCGTGGCCGGAACGCTGTTGTTCGCCCTGGTCGGCAAGGGCGCTCCCGAGCCGATCCCGGTCCGGGTCCGTGCCCGGCGCGGGGTGCTCCGGCTGCGGGGGGTGGCCGTGCTCGCGGGTGCCTTTGTCGCCATCGGTACCGTCTTCGGCAGCCTCCAGGTCGGCATCACCTCCTACACCGCCGCACTCGGCCAGGCCGGAACGGCGGGGGCGATCTACGCGACCTTCTCGGGGGCCAGCTTCGTCGGCGGCATCCTCTACGGCGTCGTCCGCTGGCGGGTGGGTGCCCCGATCCGCCTCGTGGCGGGCGTCGGACTGCTCTCCGCCGCCACGGCCGTCCTGATGTTCGCCACGTCCATCCCCATGCTGTACGGCGGGGCGGCCCTGGCCGGGTTCGTCATCGCCCCCGCGGTGATCACCGGCTACACGCTGGTCGAGACCCTGGTGCCCGGCGAGGTCAGGACCGAGGCGTTCACCTGGCTCACCGGCGCGATCGGCCTGGGCATCGCGACCGGCGCCGCCGTGGCCGGTCAGCTCGTGGACCGCTTCGGCGAGACCCTGGCCTTCCTGGTCCCGCCGATCACCACCGGCCTGGCGGCCGTGCTGGTCCTGGTCTTCCTCCGCACCCTGCGGCCCGCCGCCCACCGCTCCCGGCCTCGCGAACTGGCCGCCGCCGTCTGAGTGAGCGTCCGGAAACCCGGGTCACCGGTCGCCGGTGCGGGCGAGCCGGCGTGACATGTTCATGATCATGGCGATGTGAATCATGGCCTCGTGGCGTACGGGCGGTCGCGCCGGGCGTCGTGGAGGATCGAGCCCCACCAGAGAAGCTGGTCGAGCATCACCTTCGCGGCTCCGTTGGGCCTCTCGGGGTCCTTGAGGACGCCGTCGGGACCGAACAGCTCGTAGTACCGGGGGAAGCTGACGTAGTCGCGGACCGTGTGAGCGTGCAACTCGCCGAAGACCTGGCGCAACTGCTCCACCGCCAGGAGGCCGCCACTCCCCCCGCTGTAGCCGACGAAGCCGATCGCCTTGGCCTCCCACTCGGCGTAGTGCCAGTCGATCGCGGCCTTCAGCGAGGCCGGAAAGCTGCGGTTGTAGTCCGGCGTCACCACGACGATCGCGTCGGCCGCGTCGATCCGCCGGGTGAGGTCCGCCATCTCCGCAGGACGGGCCATGTTGGGTTCGAGCACCGGCGGCAGGGGCGGCAGTTCGAGCGGCAGGGGCGTGTCCGCCAGATCGATGAGGTCCACCGCGAACCGGCCGTGCCGCTCGGCCTGCTCGGTGAACCAGTTCGCGACCACCGGGCCGAACCGTCCCTCCCTGACGCTACCGATGATCACCGCGAGGTTGAGGGTCTCACTGGGCATGGCTGTGCTCCCTGCTGGAGATACGGGTTCCGAAGTGACCGGAAGGTCACGCCCCCCAACCTGCCGGGCGGTACGGAGACCAGGAAGACCGGGCCAAGGCTGGTAGTGACAGGGCCACGACCCCGGCGGTCACGGCTGTTACGTTCGAAACGTGAGCGACAACGAGCTGGGCATGTTCCTGCGCATCCGCCGTGAAGCCGTCACCCCCGCCGAGGTGGGGCTGCCCACCGGCCCACGCCGCCGCACGCCGGGCCTGCGCAGGGCCGAGCTGGCCACGCTCGCCGGAGTCAGCGTCGAATACCTGACCCGGCTCGAACAGGGACGAGACCGTCGCCCGTCCGCCCCCGTGCTCTCCGCGCTGGCCGTCGCGCTACGGCTGACCACGAGCGAACGCGTCCACCTGCATCGGCTCTCCAAGTCGGCCGACGGCGGTTTCACCTGCACGGGCGCCACGATGCCGGCCCGCGCGGTCCGCCCCACCGTACGGGCACTGCTCGACCGGCTGGAGCCCGCCCCCGCCCTGCTGGTCAACCGGCTGAGCGAGATCCTCGCCTGGACGACGGGGTACGAACGGCTGGCGCGCCCGATCGGCCTGCTGGACGACAGCCCGCCGAACCTCGCCCGCTTCGTGTTCACCGACAGCCGGGCGCGGACCGCCTACCCCGACTGGGGCCATGTCGCCGACGAGCAGGTCGCCGCCCTCAAGCAGGGGCCGTTCAGGGCGGACTGGCACATCGCCACGTTGGCCGACGAACTGGCCGTCACCGCCGGGGCGGATTTCGCCGGGCGGGTGGACACCCTGCCCGGCCTCCCGAAGTCCAGCGGCGTCACGCGGCTGGTCCACCCCGACGCGGGTGAGCTGCGCCTGGCGTACGAGACCCTCGAACTGCCCGCCGACGACGACCAGCGCCTCATCGTCCATCTCCCCGCCGATGACGCCACCGCCGCCGCACTCGACCGCCTCACCGGCCGCCGCCCGGGCGCGCTGCGCGCGGTGTCCGGCTGACGCGGGACACGTCGCCCGCCGGGGACGCGGATGCTCGTGCACTGCCCCCGAAGTCGAACCACGCGCTCATCGGCTCCACCGCGTTCAACCCGAAGGGGCCGAGGCGCATCTGCTGGGGTTATCCAATCGAGGGCTGGGACACCGCGCCGTGTCCATCTCCTACTACGCTCTGCCGGGATTCCATGAGTCGTGCCTGACGCGCGTGAAGGTCACGATGAACCAGAGGACTCCCGAGTTTCCGGATGCTCACTGAGTCGTGCCTGGCTCCTCATCTGCTGACGAGGCACGCGGCAGGCGAGGGAAATCCGCTGTCTCAGCGCACGGATAAGCATGTCCGAATGGACACGACTCCTACGTCTACTGGGACGTTGATCATGCGGCTGATCGGACACGATCCCTACGTCTACTGGGACACCTATCATGCGGCTGATCGGACATGAAATGCTCGTCCAGTCAGTCATTTAGTGGCATGATTGAAGCATGTCTGAGCAGGTCACTCCACTCGGAAGGGTGGTTCGTCGCAACGCCGAGAGCCTGGTTCGTGAGGCGCTTGCTGACACCCGCGTGGTGCTGATCAACGGTGCGCGGCAGTCCGGAAAGAGCACCCTGACCACTCTCGTCGCGAGCACTGGGGAGAGCCCCCTCACCCGGAGTCTGGACCGTCCAGAGATCCTCGCTGCCGCGCAAGAGGATCCGAACACCTTCGTGGAGCATTCGGGTCTGCTGGTCATCGATGAGATTCAGCACGCTCCGGAACTTTTGCGCTCCATCAAGTATCAGGTGGACACCGACTCCCGCCCGGGTCGGTTCCTGCTGACCGGGTCGGCGCGGGTGCTCGGCCTGAAATCTCTCCCCGATGCACTCCCCGGGCGAATGGAGACGATCGAACTCTGGCCCTTTTCCCAGGGAGAGATCGATGGCGGAGCGGACGATTTCGTCGACTCCGTCTTTCGCCTGGCGGATGGCCCGCTTCCAATCCTGTCCGGTGACAGTCGGCGTGCCTTGGCCCTGCGTATCGCGAGAGGCGGGTTTCCCGAGGCGGTCGCTCGTCCTGACCCTCGGCGCAGACGTCGTTTTCTCGCCTCCTATGTCAATACGTTGATCGAGCGAGACATCCGGGACCTGTCCGATATCTCAAAGCCCGCAGATCTACGTCGGTTGCTCCAGCTTGTGGCGGCCCGGACAGGGCAGTTGTTGGTGGCGGCGAATCTGGCCTCTGATCTGAGTGTCTCGGCCAAAACGGTGCAACGATATCTGGACCTCTGTGAGGAGATTTTCCTCATCAAGCGGGTCCCCGCCTGGTCGAGCAACCTGGCGACCAGAGCGATCGCGACATCGAAAGTCGCGTGTGTCGACTCGGGGATCGCCGCGTATCTGCTGGGGCTGGATGAAAACAGGCTGGCAACCGGAGGGGATCTCTTCGGGCCGCTCCTGGAGGGCTTCGTCCTGATGGAGCTGGCGCGGCAGCTCAGCTGGGCCGAAGAAGACGTCCGGCTTTTCCACTACCGCACCAAGGACCAAGTGGAGGTCGACGCCGTGCTTGAGACAGCCGACGGACGCGTCGCCGGTGTCGAGGTCAAGGCGAGCGCCACGGTCAGGAGCGACGATTTTCGCGGCCTTCGCCTACTGGAACGTCAGACAGGCGACGCGTTCGCGGCGGGAGTGGTCCTCTACACCGGCGATCAGTCTCTGAGCTTCGGTCCCAGGCTGAAGGCGTTGCCGGTCAGTGCGCTCTGGCGGCTGCGGCTCTGACGGGGGAGAGGGACCGCGGTGTGGCGGTCCCTTCCGATGAGGAGGTGGTTCAGGCGCCTGCGGCCTGGCGGGCGCGGCGGGCCTCGCGGCGCTCGACGAAGCGGGAGGCGGTGGTCTCCAGGCGGTCGAGGAACTCGGCGAGCTCCTCGCGGGCCTTCTCGCCCTCGGGGCCGAGGTCCTTCATGTTGAACACGTCCCACTGGCGCAGGACCGGCTGCAGCACGTCGTCCATGTGCAGGCGCAGGTCGTAGATCCCGGCGTTGGCGATGGTCATGGCCTTGCGGGTGAAGCCCTCTATGCCGGTGCCGGGCATCTGGAAGGTGGTGACGACGTCGGTCACGGCGCGCATGGTCTGGTCGGGGGCGAGCTGGAAGGCCGCGTTGAGCAGGTTCCGGTAGAAGAGCATGTGCAGGTTCTCGTCGGCGGCGATCCTGGCGAGCAGGCGCTCGCAGTTCGGGTCCTGGGATGCCTTGCCGGTGTTGCGGTGCGAGATGCGGGTGGCCAGTTCCTGGAAGGAGACGTAGGCGACCGAGGCGAGCACGCCCTCGTAGGAGTTGCTGAAGCCCTCGCTCATGTGCACCATCCGGGCCCGCTCCAGCGCGACCGGGTCGACCGCGCGGGTGACCGTCAGGTAGTCGCGGATGGCGGTGCCGTGGCGGCCCTCCTCGGCGGTCCAGCGGTGCACCCAGGTGCCCCACGCCGCGTCGCGACCCAGGGTCGTGGCGATCTCGTGGTGGTAGCTGGGGAGGTTGTCCTCGGTCAGCAGGTTGACGATGAGGGAGACGCGGGCCTCTTCGGGGATCTTGGTGTCGGACTCGTCCCAGGCGTCCCCGTCGAAGAGGCCGTCATAGTTCCGGCCTTCCGCCCAGGGAATGTACTCGTGTGGGAACCACTCCTTGGCCACCTTGTGGTGTCGGTCCAGCTCCCCCGCGACGACGGGCTCAAGCTCGAGCAGCAGCTCGGTCTCACTGAACTTTCGCATCAGGCCTCTCCCTCAAAGACTACGCAACCGTAACCTACGTTAGCGTAGGTAACACCTTGCCGGGTACGTGCGACACGTCTCATTTGCTCGCCGGTAAGCGAGCGGAGGGGATGACTTTGTCGTCAGCCGAGACCTATCGGCTGGTGAGGGCGCCGGGCGTCGTCCGGGCCGGGCTGGATGGGGACCGTCACACCCCGGTCGCTCCCGGGCCGCCGGTGGCCGAGGCGACCGGCCGCGCCGTCGCCGTCCAGGTGGCCTGACCGCAGGGCGGCGAGGAAGACCAGTGTCATCTCGGAGAGCAGCAGCAGACGCTGCGCCAGGCCGTAGTGGTCGGGGCCGCCGATCAGGTCCGAGATCAGCGAGCCCGGGTGGGCGGCCAGGAACCAGGCCAGCAGCGCCACGGACAGGACGGCCGACCCCGCCAGTGCCCGGCTCCCGGACCGGCGGCCGAGCATCCACCCCGCGCAGGGCAGCGCGGTGAAGACAACGGCCGCCGACCAGCGGTGGATCTCCCCGCCGATCGAGGTGACACCGGGCGCCGCGTCGGTGGGGAACGTGGCGGTGAGCAGGAGTCCAAGTGCCGAGGCGACGAACAGCGCGCGCGCCGCGGCGCCGCGCACCGGGTCCACCCTGGCCAGCAGGTACGCGACCCAGAGGCAGCCCATGGCCAGGGCGATCGTGCCGCCGGTCATCGCCCAGGCGCTGTCGTCGCGCAGCGCGTACTCGCTGACCAGGCCGTGCAAGGGGCTCACCGCGCCCGCCGAGGTCAGGTGCGCGTAGCCCATCGCGGCCAGGGCGAGCAGCGGCCCGGCCATCCCCGGCAGCCGGGACGGCAGGTCCTTGTTCATCGCGCAGCCTTCCGGTGAATCGCTGTGGAGTTCATCGCCCCGCCTCCCGGTGAATCGTCTCGGGGTTCATTGCATCGCCTCCGGTGCTTCGCCTCGGAGTTCACCGCGCCATGTCCTGGTAGATCACCGTGCGCTCGGGCGCTCCGCCCCGGAGCGCGCTCCACGGGATCACCGCGCCACTTCCCGGTAGATCGCCTCGAACCTGGCCAGGGAGGCCTGGTGGTCGTGGGTCAGCGCGATGGCGCGGCTCGCGGTGCCCATCGAGGCACGCAGCCCGGGTGAGGCGAGCAGGGCACTCAGGTGCCGCGCCAGCTCCTGGACATCACCCGGTGAGAACAGGGCGCCGTTCTCGCCGGGCCGTACCAGGTGCGGCAGGGCCATCGCGTCGGCGGCGACGACCGGCAGGCCGGTGGCCATGGCCTCCAGCGTGGCGATGCTCTGCAGCTCCGCGACACCCGGCATGGCGAAGACGTCGGCGGCGGCGTACGCCTGGGGCAGCGCCTCGTCCGGTACGAATCCGAGGAAGGTCACCCGGTCGCCGACTCCGATCCGGTCGGCCAGCCTGGCCAGTGCGGCCCGTTGCCCGCCGGTGCCGACCAGCGCGATCTGCGCGTCGGCGTTGTTGAGCACGTGCGGCAGGGCGCGGATGAGCTCGTCCAGCCGCTTCTCCTCGTCCAGCCGGCCGACGAACAGGATCGTGTCCCGGTCGGGCAGGCCGAAGGCCCCGCGCGCCCACGCCTTCGGCTCGGCGCGCGGCTGGAACCTCGCCAGGTCGATGCCGCAGGAGACGGGCTCCACCGGCGGGCCGAAGCCCTTCGCGGTGAGCAGTCCCGCCGCGATCCTGGTGGGCGTGGTGACCCGGTCCGCCCGGGAGAAGACCCGGTTGAAGTCCTTCCAGGCCAGCGCGCCCGCCCTGGTGCGGAGCCGTTCGGGGATGTGCGCGAACTGGAAGAGGTTGTCCGGCATGAAGTGGTTGGTCGCCACGACGGGGATGCCGGCACGCCGGGAGGCGGAGATCGCCGCGCGGCCGACGATGAAGTGCCCCTGGGTGTGGACCACGTCAGGGGAGATCTCGTCGATGAGCCGGTCCAGCCGGGTCGGCACCGAGACGCGCATGGTCGGGTGGACCAGCACCGGCGCCGAGCGCAGCCGGTGCACGGTCACTCCCTCCACCCGCTCGGTCCTGGCCGGGCCGGTGTCCGAGGCGCACACCACGTGGACCTCGTTGTCCCGCTCGGCCAGGCCCCGGGCCAGCCGGTGCGTGAAGTAGGCGGCGCCGTTCACGTCCGGCGGGTAGGTGTCGGTGGCGATCAGCACCCGGCGAGGCCGGGTGGGAAGGATGGCGGGGGCCCGCGCGGGGATCGGCAGGGCGGTGGCGGACGGCATGGCCATCAGGACTCCGTTCATCGTGCTGTTCATCGTGCTGTCGCGTCGGGCGACGGGGACATCGGGGTGGTACGGGCCAGTGAGACGGTTCCGGCGGCGGTGAGCGCCGCCGCCGCCAGTGCGGTGAGCACCGCCGCCACGCCGGTCGGCAGTGGTTCACCGAGCAGGAGGGCGCCGAAGACGACGGCGGTGAGGGGGTCGGACACCTGGAGGGCGGCGAAGGCGACGCCGAAGTGGCCGACGGCGTAGGCGCGCTGGAGCAGGGCCAGTGCGATCAGAGCGGGCATCGGGACGGCGAGCAGGAACCAGAACTCCCCGTTCCCGTCGACCAGGACCCGGGTGAGCGTGGCGGTCGCGCCGTACAGCACGCCCGCGCCCATGGCGAGCAGGCAGGCTCTCGCGGCGGGGGAGGCGTGCCTGGCGGCGGCCCACAGTGCCAGGGAGGCGGTGGCCGCCCCCGCGAGCAGGGCCACCGCCTCCCCGGTGCCAAGGTGTGGGTCGCCGCTCTGGTCGGGCACGACCAGCACCAGGCCGATCAGCCCGATCGAGATCACCGCGGCGGCGGCCAGCTCGCCCGGCCGCGGTCTGCGACGTCGCAGCGCGGCGGCGCAGGGCAGGGCGAACAGCAGGCTGGCCACGCCCATCGGCTGTACCACGGTGAGCGGGCCGTACTTCAGCGCGACGACGTGCAGGGCCGTGCCCGCCGCGATGGCCAGGCCGCCGAGCAGCCACCTGGGGCGCCGGACAAGGTGCCTCAGCAAGGCGCGGGAGGTGCTCGACGCCTCGAACTGCTGCAGCGCGGCGCCGAGTGCGAAGAACAGGGAACCCAGCAACGCCAGGCCTGCCGCCAGCACGGTCATGCGCACTCCTCCCAACCAGATGAAGCCACGGCGAGATGACCGGATCGCCTCGGGAAGGCGTCCGGTGGGGGTCTCGCGATGAACAGTGGAAGCGTCCCCTGGCGGGAGGTGCCGGAGCCATCGGGGTTAACCCTGACTTCGCAGGGAATTCCCCGAGATTCGCATCGGGGCTGTTGACCAGCTGGCTTCTCTTATCATAGTTTCGCGGGCATGGATCTCGTGGGCGCCTGGCGCCTGGTCGAGTGGCGGATCGTCAGTGCCGGGGGAAGGGTTTCGCACCCCTTCGGCACCGACGCGGTGGGGCTGCTCTGCTACACCCCCGACGGCCACATGAGCGCGACCATCGCGCGCGCCGGGCGATCCCCGCTACCCGGTGCCAGCCCGCGGAAGGCGCCCCCGGAGGCGCTGGCCGAGGCGTTCACCTCGTTCTTCGCCTACGCGGGCCGCTACGAGATCCGCGACGGGCACGTCGCCCACGACGTCGAGCTGTCGCTCAACCCGGCCTTCGCCGGCACCGTCCAGATCCGCGAGCTGAACGCCGACGGCGACCGTCTGGTGCTGGCGGCGGAGGAGGACGGCCGGTGGCACACCCTGATCTGGAAGCGATCATGAACGTCGCCGCCGGTGGAGTGCTTCGGCGTCCGGGGGCTCCCTTCGCCGTCAGTCACCGGAGGTGACCAGGCTTGCCTGCGGTTCCGCCGGGACCCGGCGCCGGCGCAGGTAGCGGACGGCCTCGACCACGGCGGTGATCGTCACGGCGATCCCAAGACCGAGCAGCAGGCCCTTGACCGGGTCGTTCTCGAAGGCCGCGCCGCCCACGTAGCCGATCAGTCCCGAGTAGAGCGCCCAGGACAGCGCGGCCACCGCGTCGAAGAGGGCGAACGAGCGCCGCGGGTAGGCGACCGCGCCCATCGTGAGGGTGCAGGCGGTCCGGCCACCCGGGATGTAGCGGGCCACCACGAGGATCAGCCCGCCCCGCTCCGCCAGCGCCCGCTCCGCCCAGGCGAACGTCTTGCGGCTGCGCCTGCCGTTGCGCAGCCGGTTGTTGGCGCCGCGCCCGATGGCGTACGAGACGTGGTCGCCCGCGAACGCGCCCAGCGCGGCCGCCGCGATGACCAGCGGCAGGTCGGGCGCGCCGGTGGCGGCGGCGAACACCCCGGCGGTGATGACCGACGTCTCCGCCGGCACCACGGGGAAGAACCCGTCGAGTAACGCCAGCGCGAACAGCGCCAGATAGATCCAGGGAGATGCCATCGCATCGTGCAGGGTGTCAAGGATTGCCTGTGTCACACCGGGCTCCAGTCAGGGGGCGGGGATGTCTCGCACGGAACGCTGACACCCCTGGCGATCCCCGGGTATCCGGGAGAACCCCCGGGGTCTCCGGTCATGTCCCTGAGATCACCACGAGATCCGTCCCACCGACCCTAGGAACCGGGCGGGGCCCGCCACATCCTCCGAATGGCCCCCACCACCTCCGACTTTCGTCGGGGAGTGACCGGGCTCGGGGTCCCCGCGTACGGAGCGGGGATGCTCAGTTGAGCCGCCAGATGGCGAGATTCAGCGAGGACGCGTAGGTCACCCAGAGCAGGTAGGGGGCCAGGAGCCAGGCGGCGGGGCGGCTGATCCGCCAGAACAGCGCGATGTTGAGCACGATGGCCGACCAGAGGACGACGATCTCCGCGAACGCCAGGCCGTACTGCCCGGCACCGAAGAACAGCGGTGTCCAGGCCGCGTTGAGGACCAGTTGGACCGCGTAGACACCGAGCGCCGGGGTCAGGCCGCGCGCCGACCAGGCGAGCCAGCCGGACAGGGCGATCATGATGTACAGCACCGTCCAGGCCGGGCCGAACAGCCACTGCGGCGGTGCCCACGGCGGGCGCTCCAGCGACAGATACTCGCCGCCGGCGTCGACCGCCGCCAGTGACCCCACCACCGCCACCAGCACGAGCGCGATGACGAACACCGGAAGCCCGGCCCAGCGTTTTGGCATCCGACCCATGACCATGCGAACCTCCCCGCCCTCTTTTCGCGCGTCCACCGCACGGCGGTTGCCCGCTAGGCGGGCGGGGTGGCGAGGGGGTCGTAGTGCAGGCGGCGTAACACCCGGCGGAAGGCGTACAGCGAGAAGGCCACGGCCAGGCCGCTGATCACGGCCACGGTCGAGGTACGAACCAGCAGGTAGGTGCCGATCGACTCGTGAAGCAGCAGCCAGATGCTCACCGCGGAGTTGGCCAGCAGCACGAAGGCCCACAGCAGGGTGATACGGGCGAAGAACCGGCGGACCCGCTCGTGTTTCAGCACCGCCGACGGCAGGTGGATGTAGTCGAGGGTCAGCCGCTGCACCAGTGGGCGGTTGAGCCGGACCGAGGCGAGGAAGACCATGCTGATGCAGATCGTCCCCAGTTCGGGCTGGAGGAAGTAGAGCACCGCGCTCCCGGTCCAGAACCCCAGCAGCGCCCGGACGGTGATCGCGATGACGGCGAGGATCATCGTCCCGGGCACCGGGATCCGCCGGACCAGCCGCCACCCCACTCCCGCGTACACCCAGGTGACCGCCGCGACCAGCGCGCCCCGCAGGCCGAGGACGGCCAGCGCGGCGTAGAAGACGGCCAGGGGGGCGACGACGCCCTCAAGCAGTCGCGGCGCCGCCTGTCTGGCCAGGGCGGCGAGGCGGGGGAGGACGATGGGCTGATGGCTCATGACGCTCCACGGGCTGGTGCGGTGGTGGGCGCTGGATGTCGCGCCTACCCCGGCACGCCGTATGCATGCCGGCCATGTCGAGGGCGATCGCGGAGACTGCCGTCTCCGGCTGTTCACCGGCCACTCACCGTATCTGACCGAGGTCCAGCATCTCGTGAAAACCGCTTATTACCATCTCAATCGGGTGCGAGGGAGGTGTGAATTATTACGATTAATGAAGAGGATCACTTGCCCGGTAACGGTTGAGAAACGGAAGCTTTCCCGATTGGGTCCGGTCCGCGACCATGGGAGACATGGCAGTGCTGAGCACGCGCGCGTCCAGCCGTTCCACCGAGGGCGTTGCGAATGTGGCGGCCCAGCTCATCGGCTGGCCCGACCTGGCGCTGAAACGCACCCGCAGGGGGCTGGGATTTCGCTCCGGCGGCCGGGAGATCGTCAGAATGTCCGGCGATCACACCGCGGAACTGCTCCTCACCACCGACGTGATCGACCGGTGGGCCCGGGTGCTCACCGACTGCCGGCGGGTCACTCCCGGCGCGGACGCCGGGTGGGTGGCCATGACCATCGAGGGGCGGGCCGACGCCGAGTTGTTCCTCTCGCTGGTCAGCGTCGCGATCAAGGTCAACCAAGGGTCGCGGTAGCCAGTCGCACGCCGAAGCCGATGAAGAGCGCGCCCACGCCCGTCCGCAGCGCCGTCGACATGCCGCGGCGGGCCCGGAACTGGCCGGCCAGGAACGCGCCACCGAAGATCAGCGCCGACAGGTAGAGCACGCTGAACAACTGGCAGATCGCACCCAGGATCAGAAACGACAGCGCGGGGGTGCCGTAGGCGGGGTCCACGAACTGGATGAAGAACGAGATGAAGAACAGGATCGCCTTCGGGTTCATCAGGCTGATGACCAGGGCCTTGCGGAAGGGGCTCTCCGCGATCCGCTCCGGTTCCGGGGCCGTCGCCTGCGCGGCCTCGGGAGAGCGCCGTGAGCGCCAGGCCCCCCGCAGCATCTGGAACCCGATCCAGGCCAGGTAACCCGCCCCGGCGTACTTGACGACGTTGAACAGGATCGGCGTCGACTTCAGCAGCGACGCGACCCCCGCCGCGGCGAGCACCATCAGGACGGTGTCGCCGAGGAAGACCCCCATGACCCCTCGGTACCCCTGGCGTACCCCGCGCTGGGCGGCGGTGCTCAGCACGTACAGCGAGTTCGGGCCGGGCAGCAGGATGATGAAGAAGGCGCCGACCACGTAGGTCCAGATGTCGGTGATGCCAAAGAACATGGTGGTGCTCCAGGGGGCGTTACGGGATGCATCGCTACCGTACCGCCGGAAGTGTGCTCGCCGACCCGCGGGTCCGATGGTCAACGGGTGAGCTCGACCGGTTTACCTTTAATCCCTATCGGCTTAACATGAAATCACTCGGGGGTGTACCGCGAAACAACGAGTGAGGTCGTGAGATGAGCGAGACAGATCCCCCTACCGCGGACGACGGCCGGACGGCGATCAACGAGGACTGGGCGGCGACGGTCGTCGGGCTCGTGCTCCTGGCGCTGGTGCTCGTCGGCGTCATCCCCGTCGGGCTGGTGCCCTGATGAGCACCGGGAAGCGAGAGAAGGTAGAGATCGGCGCGGCCGGCGGTCCCGCGGCCGCCTCCGGGAGCGGCCTGGGGTGGGCGCTGCTCGGCGTCCTGGTCGTCCTGCTGCTGGCCGTGGCCACCCGTTACCTGGACAGGAACGTGCCGGACCTGCTTGAGGGCACCGCGCTCGGGGACGTCGGGGCCGCCGTCGAGTATCCGGTGTACGCGATCATCCTGGGACTGGCGGGAAACGCGGTCCTGACCGCGATCGGGCTGCGCGACCGCCTCGCCGGAGGTTTCCGCACCGAGTTCTTCATCAAGACCGGCCTCGTCCTGCTGGGTGCCTCGATCAACCTCAAGGTGATCGTCACGGCCGCCGGTCCCGCGATCATCCAGGCGATCGTGCTGATCACCGCGGTTTTCCTGTTCACCTGGTGGCTCGGTGGCAGGCTCGGCCTGGACGACAGGCTCCGCGCGCTGCTGTCGGCCGCGGTGTCGATCTGCGGGGTGAGCGCGGCCATCGCGGCGGCGGGCGCCGTCCAGGCCAGGCGCGAGCAGCTCGCCTACAGCGCCAGCCTGGTGATCGCCTTCGCCCTGCCGTCCATCTTCATCCTGCCCTGGCTGGCCGGGGTCTTCGGGCTCAGCCCGGAGGTGGCGGGGGCGTGGATCGGCGGCAACATCGACACCACCGCCGCGGTGACCGCCGCCGGCGCGATCGTCGGGGACGACGCGCTCGCGGTGGCGAGCATCGTGAAGGTCACCCAGAACGCGTTGATCGGCGTGGTGACCATCGCGCTGACCGCCTACTTCGCCTTCCGGATCGAGCGCCGCGCCGACGCGGCACGCCCAGGGCCGGGAGAGTTCTGGCGGCGTTTCCCGAAGTTCGTGCTCGGCTTCGTCGCGGCCTCCGTGATCGCCACCTGGTGGCTGTCCACGGTGACCGCTGCGGACGGCAAGGCGACCATCGGGGTGGTCAACGACCTGCGGGTCTGGTTCCTGATCCTGGCCTTCGTCAGCATCGGCCTGGAGTTCCGGGTGGCCTCGCTCAGGGAGGCCGGCTGGCGTCCGGTAGGGGTCTTCGCCGCCGCGACCCTGGTCAACGTGGTGGTCGCCCTCGGGTTGGCGCTTCTGCTCTTCAGTGGTTTCGACATCGGGTGAGAGTCGGGTGAGCGGGCGTCCGGTGCGGTTCGCCGCACCGGGCGCCCAAGTCATTTCGGGGAACGGCCGACAAGGTTTGGAACGTTCCTATCCGATAGGGCGGCGGCTGACGTTTTTGGGCCTTGTGGCAGGACTCTGTCAAGGCTACGATCACGACAACTCTTAGGAAACTTTCCTAAAAGAAGTGCCGAATGGGGGTGCACTTGGCTCGTGCGCCCCCTGTGACCAGATCATGAGCTGCGAAAACTCGGCGGCGCGAGCCGCCGCAACCGAAGGCCCGACCGTCCGGACGCCTCACCCCCCAGGTTCCACGTCCATGGGAGCGATCATGCGGCGCACCTTTCCCCTCCTCGTCCTGACTGCGGTTGCAAACCCTGGTCGCGCCCTGCCCGCGCCCGGTGCCCTCGCCCCGGCCCTGCCCGGCGCCCCCGTCCCGGCCGCTCTCGGCGCCGCCGTCGCCGCACTCTCACCCGCCGATCGACGATGCCCGGAGCATGCGACGGCGGAGGCACCCGCGACCCGATGAGCCCGGCGGTCCCCGGCGTACCGCGCTGATCAACGGAACGGTCTCACCACGGCGAGACCGCACCCACCTCGCCGTACGGCTCGCGCCCACGTTCGCGCCCGCGCACCTCCCCGCGTGGCGCGGGCCGTACGGTCACCACCCCCCACAGAACGCATGAGGTTAACGTGAAATTACGCGCCATCGCTCGTTCTCTCGTCGCCCTGGCGGCCCTCGTCCTGGCGATGACGGTCGCACTACCCGCCCAGGCAGCCTCGGCCACCGCCGTCTTCACCAAGGTCTCCGACTGGGGGACCGGCTTCGAGGGCAAGTACACGATCACCAACGGCGGCACCACCACGATCAACGGCTGGTCGGTCGCCTTCGACCTGCCCTCCGGTGCCAACATCGGCTCCTTCTGGGACGCGTCGCTGAGCCGGAGCGGGCAGCGCTTCACCTTCACCAACGTCGGCTGGAACGGCACCCTGGCGCCCGGCGCGACCGCGAGCTTCGGCTTCAACGGCAGCCCCGGCGGCGTCACCCCGTCCAACTGCACGCTCAACGGCGCGGCCTGCGGCGGCACCGGTACCACCGTTCCCGGTAAGCCGGGTGCGGTGTCGGCGACGGGTGGTGCGAACAGTGTGGCGTTGTCGTGGGGTGCGTCGTCGGGTTCGGTGACCGGCTACCGGGTGTACGAGGGTTCGGCTGTCAAGGCGACGGTGACCGGGACGAGTGCGACGGTGTCGGGGTTGGGGGTGTGCGAGGCGCACACCTACACGGTGGCGGCGTACAACTCCGCGGGTGAGGGTCCGAAGAGCGACCCGGCCAGTGCCACCACCACCGGCTGCACCACAGGCACCCCGGGTAAGCCGGGTGCGGTGTCGGCGACGGGTGGTGCGAACAGTGTGGCGTTGTCGTGGGGTGCGTCGTCGGGTTCGGTGACCGGCTACCGGGTGTACGAGGGTTCGGCTGTCAAGGCGACGGTGACCGGGACGAGTGCGACGGTGTCGGGGTTGGGGGTGTGCGAGGCGCACACCTACACGGTGGCGGCGTACAACTCCGCGGGTGAGGGTCCGAAGAGCGACCCGGCCAGTGCCACCACCACCGGCTGCACCACAGGCCCGCTGCCCAAGCACTTCCTCACCGGGTACTGGCACAACTTCGACAACGCGGCGGTCGAGCTGCGGCTGTCGGCGGTGCCCAACGAGTACGACCTGGTCGCGGTCTCCTTCGGTGAGGCCACCGCCACCCCGGGCGAGGTCGTCTTCGGGGTGGACCCGGGCCTGTCGGCCTCCCTCGGCGGCTACACCGACGCCCAGTTCAAGGCCGACGTGCAGACCCTCCACTCCCGCGGCAAGAAGGTCATCCTCTCGGTCGGCGGCGAGGCCGGTCGGGTACAGGTGGCGAGCGCCGCCGCCGCGACCAAGTTCGCCGACACCGTCTACGCCCTGATGCAGAACTACGGCTTCGACGGCGTCGACATCGACCTGGAGAACGGCCTCAACGCCACCTACATGGGCCAGGCGCTGCGTGCGCTGCGGGCCAAGGCCGGCGCGAACCTGATCATCACGATGGCGCCGCAGACCATCGACATGCAGTCCACCGGCGCCGAGTACTTCAAGCTGGCGCTGAACATCAAGGACATCCTCACCGTCGTCCACACCCAGTACTACAACTCCGGCTCCATGCTCGGCTGCGACCAGATGGCCGCCTACTCGCAGGGCACCGTCAACTTCATGACCGCGCTGGCCTGCATCCAGCTGGAGAACGGCCTGCGCCCCGACCAGGTGGCGCTCGGCCTGCCCGCGGGACCGGGCGCGGCGGGCGGCGGGATCGTCGCCCCCGCACTGGTCAACCAGGCCCTGACCTGCCTGGCCACCAGGACCAACTGCGGTGGCTTCGTGCCGCCGCGCGCCTACCCCGGGATCCGCGGCGCGATGACCTGGTCCATCAACTGGGACGCCAGTAACGGCTGGAACTTCTCCAGGACCGTCAAGCCGCACCTCGCGACTCTGCCCTAAGCCTCCGAACATCCCCCCAACCGAGGAAGAAGCATGAGAATTCGACGAACGCTGACCGCGGTTCTGGCCGCGCTCGGCATGTCACTCGGCCTGTCAACGGTCGCGACCCCGGCCTTCGCGGCATCCCCCACCGCCGTCTTCACCAAGGTCTCCGACTGGGGGACCGGCTTCGAGGGCAAGTACACGATCACCAACGGCGGCACCACCACGATCAACGGCTGGTCGGTCGCCTTCGACCTGCCCTCCGGTGCCAACATCGGCTCCTTCTGGGACGCGTCGCTGAGCCGGAGCGGGCAGCGCTTCACCTTCACCAACGTCGGCTGGAACGGCACCCTGGCGCCCGGCGCGACCGCGAGCTTCGGCTTCAACGGCAGCCCCGGCGGCGTCACCCCGTCCAACTGCACGCTCAACGGCGCGGCCTGCGGCGGCGGCAGCACTCCCGGCACCCCGGGCGCGCCCGGTACCCCGTCGGTCACCGCCACCACCAACTCCTCGATCTCCCTGTCCTGGGGCGCCTCCAGCGGCACCGTCACCGGCTACCGCGTCTACGAGGGCGGCACCCAGCGGGCCCAGGTCACCGGGACCAGCGCCACCATCGGCTCGCTCGGCACCTGTACCTCGCACACCTACACCGTCAAGGCCTACAACGCCCAGGGCGAGTCGGCCGCCAGCGGCGCGGTGAGCGCCACCACCACCGGCTGCACCAACCCCGACCCGGTCGGCAAGATGCCCGGAGCCCCGTACCTCTACATGGGCTGGGGCAACCCGCCGAACCCCGCGACGGTCATGAGCGCCACCGGCGTGAAGTCCTTCACCATGGCGTTCATCCTGTCCAGCGGCGGCTGCACCCCCGCCTGGGACGGTAACCGGCCGCTGACCGGCGGCGCCGACCAGACCGCGATCAACCAGATCAAGGCCGCGGGCGGCAGCGTCCAGATCTCCTTCGGCGGCTGGTCGGGCAACAAGCTCGGCCCGAACTGCTCCACCCCGGCCGCCTTCGCCGGAGCGGTGCAGCAGGTCATCAACGCGGTCGGCCCGGCGGTCGTCGACTTCGACATCGAGAACACCGACGAGTTCGAGAACTACACCGTCCAGGACCGCATCCTCAACGGCCTGAAGATCGTCAAGCAGAACAACCCCAACGTCAAGATCGCCGTCACCTTCGGCACCACCACCACCGGCCCGAACTCCCACGGCATCCGCCTGATCAACCAGGCCAAGGCGCTGGCCGTGCCGATCGACAACTACACGATCATGCCGTTCGACTTCGGCGCCTCGAACATCTACACCGACACCGTCAACGCCTCCGAGGGCCTGAAGAACGCGCTGAAGGCGGCCAACGGCTGGACCGACGCGCAGGCGTACGCCCGGATGGGCATCTCCGGCATGAACGGCCTGTCCGACCAGCAGGAGCTGACCACGGTGGCGGCCTGGACCCAGATCCGCGACTGGGCCAAGTCCAAGGGCCTGACCCGTCTCGCCTACTGGGCGGTCAACCGCGACCGTCCCTGCCCCGGTGGCGGCGTGGTCTCCAACTGCAGTGGCATCGCCCAGTCCGACTGGGACTTCACCCGCGTCACCGCCGGCTTCTAAAACCGCACGGAGCGGGCCCGCCCAGCACGAAAACGTCTGACGCGGGCCCGCCCAGGGCGAAAACGCGGAGCGAAAGCGCCCCGAGCGAGAACGCCCGGGGCGGAAACACGCCGCGCACGATCCGTACGGCCGACACGACTCGTACGGCCCGCACCCCGCCCGGGGTGCGGGCCGTACCCCCACGACACCCTCCTAAAGATCTTTGCGGGGTACATCGGATGCACCTCAGGAAACTCGCCGCGGCCGCCGTGCTGGCGCTCGGCGGGACGATGCTCGCCGCGACACCGGCCCACGCGGCCAACATCGCGACGAACCCGGGCTTCGAGAACGGGCTGAGCGGCTGGACCTGCTCGGCCTCCTCGGGCGCGACGACCGTCTCCTCGCCGGTACACGGCGGGACCAAGGCCCTGCAGGCCACACCCCAGGGCTCGGATCAGGCCCGCTGCCAGCAGACGGTCAGTGTCAAACCGTCCTCGTCCTACTCGCTGTCGGCCTGGGTGCGCGGCGGCTACGTCTTCCTGGGGGTGAGCGGCACCGGAACGACCGACACCAGCACCTGGGCCTCCTCCCCGTCGGCATACACCCAGCTCGCGCGCACCTTCACCACGGGCGCCTCGACCACCTCGGTGACGATCTACACCAGCGGCTGGTACGGCCAGGGCGCCTACCAGGCCGACGACGTGGTCCTCGACGGCCCGCCGGGAACCGGCACGCCCAACGACACCACCCCGCCGACCGTGCCGGGGAACCTCACCGTAGGCGGTCCGACCGCGAACTCACTGACCCTGGGCTGGTCGGCCTCCACCGACGACTCCGGCACCGTGGCCCGCTACGAGGTCTCCCGCGACAGCGGCGCGCCCGTCGACGCGGGCTCCGGCACCGGCTACACCGCGACCGGGCTGAGCCCCGACACCGCCTACGGTTTCCGCGTGCGGGCCTGCGACGGCGCGGGCAACTGCTCGGCCTACACCTCCTCGGTAAGCGGCCGGACCAGCCGCGACACCGGCCCGCCCGGCGGTGAGATCCGCTACGCCCCCTACATCGACATCACCATGCCCACGCCCTCCCTGGTGAGCGCGGCGGCGGCGACCGGGGTGAAGAACTACACCCTCGCCTTCGCCCTCGGCGACAGCAGCGGATGCAACCCGGCCTGGGGCGGCACCATCCCGATCAACGACTCCCGGATCGTCAACGACGTCAGGGCGCTCCAGGCTCAGGGCGGCCAGGTCATCGTGGCGACCGGCGGTGCGATGGGACCGTACCTGGAGCACGTCTGCGGTACCTCCGCCGCGCTGGTCACCGCCTACAAGAAGGTCCTCGACACGGTCGGCACCAACCACCTCGACGTCGACGTCGAGGCCTCGATCGACGCCGCCAAGGTCAACACCGCCCTCAAGCAGCTCCAAGCCGAGCGCGGCACCGTGATCAGCTACACCCTGCGCATCCAGGGCCAGGACTACGGCGTCGACCCGTTCTCGCTGTCGATCCTCCAGGACGCCGCCGCCAAGGGCCTCAACGTCATGGTCAACCCGATGCTGATGAACTTCGGCTACACCGGCAACTGGGGCGACGCCATGATCGCCGCCGCGCAGGCGACCCTCGCCCAGATGAGGACCGTCTGGCCCGCCAAGACCGACGCCCAGCTCAAGAAACTGCTGGGCCTCACCCCGATGATCGGCAGGAACGACACCGGGATGACCACCACCCAGGCCGACGCCCGCAAGCTGCTCGCCTGGGCCAACACCAACCACGTCGGTTTCATCGGCTTCTGGTCCAGTGCCCGCGACAACGGCGGCTGCCCGAGCGGCCAGGTCTCACCGACCTGCAGCGGCATCTCCCAGTCGGCCTGGGAGTTCACCAACATCTTCAAGGGGTTCACGGGATGAGGTTCAGGAAACTCGCGGCGATCGCCGTACTGGCGCTGGGCGGGACGATGCTCGCCGCGTCACCCGCCCACGCGGCCAACATCGCGGTCAACCCCGGCTTCGAGAACGGGCTGACCGGATGGACCTGCACGGCGTCCTCCGGGGCCACGGCGGTGTCCTCGCCGGTGCACGGCGGTACCAGGGCACTGCAGGCCACACCGGCCGGGAACGACACCGCCCGGTGCCAGCAGACGGTCAGCGTCAGACCGTCCTCGGCCTACACCCTGTCGGCCTGGGTCAGGGGCGGCTATGTCTTCCTCGGTGCGACCGGCACCGGCGGGACCGACCCCAGCACGTGGACGTCCTCGCCGTCGTCCTACGCCCAGCTGTCCACCTCGTTCACCACCGGCGCCTCGACCACCTCGGTGACGATCTACGTCAACGGCTGGTACGGCCAGGGCACCTACCAGGCCGACGACTTCGTCCTCGACGGCCAGCCGGGCCAGGGCCAGCCCCCCGCCGCACCCACCGGGCTCGCCGGCACCGGCAACGCCACCACCGCGTCGCTGAGCTGGAACGCCTCCTCGGGTGCGACCGGCTACAACGTCTATCGCAACGGCACCAAGGTCGGCAGTGCCACCGGGACCACCTTCTCCGAGACTCCCGGTGCGGGCACCCACAGCTACCAGGTGAGCGCGACCAACGCCTCGGGTGAGTCGGCGAAGTCGGGCGCGGTCTCCGTGACGGTCGGCAACGACCAGCCGCCGCCCCCGTCCGTACCGTCGGGGCTGGCCGCCACCGTCAGCGGCGCGAGCGTCTCGCTGAGGTGGAACGCCTCCTCGGGTGCGACCGGCTACAACGTCTATCGCAACGGCACCAAGGTCGGCAGTGCCACCGGGACCACCTTCTCCGAGGCACCCGGTGCGGGCACCCACAGCTACCAGGTGAGCGCGACCAACGCCTCGGGTGAGTCGGCGAAGTCGGGCGCGGTCTCCGCGACCGTCACCAACATGCCGCCCCCCGGTGACCTGCCCAAGCGGGTGCTGGTCGGCTACCTGCACGCCTCCTTCGCCAACGGCTCCGGCTACATCCGGATGGCCGACGTCCCCAATGAGTGGAACGTCATCAACCTGTCCTTCGGCGAGCCCACCTCGGTGACCTCGGGGGACATCCGCTTCACCCAGTGCCCGGTCGCCGAGTGCCCCAACGTCGAGTCCGAGGCGGAGTTCATCGCCGGAATCCGGGCCAAGCAGGCACTCGGCAAGAAGGTGCTGATCTCGATCGGCGGCCAGAACGGCCAGGTCCAGCTGAGCACCACGGCCGCGCGCGACAAGTTCGTCCAGTCGGTGAGCGCCATCATCGACAAGTACGGCCTGGACGGGCTGGACATCGACTTCGAAGGCCACTCCCTCTACCTCGACAGCGGCGACACCAACCTGTCCGCACCCACCACCCCGGTCATCGTCAACCTGATCTCCGCGCTGAAGACCCTCAAGGCCAGGTACGGAGCCCGGTTCGTACTGACCATGGCCCCCGAGACGTTCTTCGTCCAGCTGGGCTACCAGTTCTACGGCCCGGGACCGAACGGCTCCGCCGACCGGCGGGCCGCCTCCTACCTCCCGGTCATCCACGCGATGCGTAACGACCTGACCCTGCTGCATGTCCAGGACTACAACTCCGGGCCGATCACCGGGCTGGACAACCAGTACCACACCATGGGCACCCACGACTTCCACGTCGCCATGACCGACATGCTGCTCGCGGGCTTCCCGATCGCCGGCAACCCGGCCAACGTCTTCCCCGCGCTACGCCAGGACCAGGTCGCCATCGGCCTGCCCGCCGCCGCGTACGCGGGCAACGGCTTCACCACGGTGGCGGAGGTCCAGAAGGCCTTCGACTGCCTGGCGAAGGGGACCAACTGCGGTTCGTACCGGCCCAGGGGGGTCTACCCGAACCTCCGCGGCCTGATGACCTGGTCCATCAACTGGGACAGGTACAACGCCTTCGAGTTCTCCCGCAACCACCGGGCCTATCTCGACGGTCTGGGCTGAGAACTCCTCGCCGCCGGGAGAGACGGACTTCCGGCGGCGAGGTTCCCCCCTCCGCGTCCGCAGGTGTCACGAGGCTTACACCCGGAGCGGTTCGCGGTAATCACTCTTCGTGACGGCCCGGATTCCCAAGGTCGCCAAAACTGGCAGAGAGGTCTCGGTTTAGAGACCGGGTGGCCGGTCGGCGGTGAGGTCCGGCAGGCTAGGGACCGTCATGGACTACGCAATTCTCACGGGGTTCGTCCTCGTCACAGGTGTCGTACTCGCCCTGGTCGCACAGTGGAAGGGCTGGCGGCCCTCACTGCTGGCCGTGCTGATGGTCGGAATCGTCTTCAGGGTGCTCATCATGACCACCTCGGCGATGGACACCTGGCAGCCGGTCGACTTCGTCAACAGCTTCAAACCCGCGGGTGAGGCGGTCCTGAACCGTGAGGATCCCGTCCTGGGGAGCAACGGCGGCTGGCACTTCCTGCCGACCATCCCCTACGTCTACGGCTTCCTGCTCTGGCTGGGCATCCCCTGGGAGATCGGCGGGCGCCTGGTCACCGTGGTCGCCGACATCGCGCTGATCCCGCTGGTCGGCAAGCTCGCCGGAGGCTCCAAGGCGTCGTTGCGCGCCTTCCAGTACGCCTGCAACCCGCTGGCCATCCTGGTCGCCTCCGTGCACGGCCAGGTCGAGCCGGTCGCCCTGGTCTTCGGCGTCGCCGCCTTCGTCGTCGCCCGGGGGCCCGGCGACCCCGACCGGCCGGGCATCCGGACCGACGTGGTCGCGCTGGTGCGGGGCAGCGTCGCGTTCCGAGGCCTCCCCGGTGCCATACGGCATGCCACGGGTCCCACCGGCGTGGTCCGCAGGGCGCTCACCCCGCGCCCAGGCGACCGGCAGTCCCTACGCCGCGCCCTGTGCGCGGGGCTGCTGATGGGCCTGGCGCTCTGTGCCAAGAGCTGGCCGATCTGGCTCATCCCGGGCATGCTCCTGCTGCTGCCCACCTTCCGCGCCCGCGTCGTGGCGTTCGTGGCCACCGGCATCGCGCCGATCTTCTTCCTGGTCACCTTGCCGATCTTCGCCGGCACCTCGCTGAGCCAGATCCCCGAGGTCATCCGGGTGATCCAGGACGTCCGCCCGATCGTCGGCCAGTGGGGTTACAGCGCCATCTACATGCACGGCGTCAACGATCTGCACCAGGGGATCGCCACGTTCGGCACCCGTCTGGTCTACGTCACCCTGCTGGTGACCGCCTTCCTGTGGCGCCGCGCCGACCCGATCGACCTCACCACGGCGCTGCTGATCGCCTTCATGGTCGCCACTCCCAGGCTCGGTGCGCAGTACCTCCTGTGGTTCATGCCGTTCCTGGTCGCCCGTCCGACCCGTTTCGCCTGGCCGGCCATCATCGGCGTGTCCTTCTGGGCCGCGTACGGCTACCTCTACATGACCCAGTTCGACTCCGCCACCTGGCGGAGCCTCCATGTCTTCTGGTCCCAGGGCTCCATCGTGCTCCTGCCGATCCTGGTGCTCGCGATGCCCTGGGCGCGCCGCGTCTTCAAAGCACCTGACGCTCCCGAGGAGCCGCCATCCCTGCGGCCCGTCCCGGCCTCCCCTAGCCTGTCACCGCCGTGATGAGTTAGCTGGTTAGTGTAGGTAGGTGTGACGAACACTGTGGAAATCCTGCGCTACACGGCCTTCACCCATGATCCCGAAGGGGGGAACCCCGCCGGGATCGTCCTCGACGCGGCGGGGCTCTCCGACGAGGAGATGCTCGCCGTCGCCGCCGAGGTCGGATACTCCGAGACGGCGTTCGTGACCGCTCGCGACGACGGGCGGCGCGCCTTCCGGGTCCGGTACTTCGCGCCCTCGACGGAGGTGGCGTTCTGCGGGCACGCCACGATCGCCACCTCGGTGGCCCTGGCCGAGCGCCTCGGGACCGGCCGGCTGGTCTTCGACACGAACGCCGGTGAGATCGTCATCGACACCGAGATCGCCGACGACGCGCTCCGCGCCACGCTCACCAGCATCCCCACCTACTCCCGGCCCGTCGCGGAGGAGACGCTGGAGGAGGCCCTCGCCGCCCTCGGCTGGTCCCGCGACGAACTCGACCCGGCCTTTCCTCCACACGTCGCGTTCGGCGGCGTGCAGCACCTCGTGGTCGCCGCGGCCTCGCGCGAGCGCCTGGCCGACCTCGACTACGACTACGAGCGGCTGAAGGCGCTGATGATCCGCGAGGACTGGACGACGGTGAACCTGTTCTGGCGGGAGAGCGACGAGCGGTTCCACACCCGCAACCCTTTCCCGGTCGGGGGCGTCGTGGAGGATCCGGCCACCGGGGCCGCGGCCGCCGCCTTCGGCGGCTACCTGCGCACTCTCGGCTTCGGCTGCTCGGAGTTCACCGTCATCCAGGGGGTGGACATGGGACGGCCCAGCACGCTGAAGGTCTCGATCGCCTCGGCCGACGGCCGGAGCCGGGTGAGCGGCGGAGCGGTGGCGCTGGAGATCGTCTGAATCCCCGGCACGGCTTGACTTTGACCAAGCACTTGCTCAAGATCCGGGTGTGGTGACATTCGCGGACCTGATCCGGGCGCGGGCCGGTGACGAACATCCCGGCCTGCGCTTCGAGGACGAGAGCTACAGCTGGGCGCGGATCGTCCACGAGGCGGAACTGCGGGCGGCACTGGCCCTGGACATGCGGGAGCCGGGCCGCCCGTTCCACCTCGGCGTCCTGCTGGAGAACGTCCCCGAGTACGTCTTCTGGATCTTCGCCGCGGCCCTCTCGGGCGCGACCCTGGTCGGCATCAACCCCACCCGGCGCGGCGCGGAACTCGCCGCGGACATCCGGCACACCGACTGCCACCTCGTCGTCACCGACACCCCGCGCTCCGCCCTGCTCGACGGTCTCGACCTCGGGCTGCCACCCGGCCGGGTCCTGCTCGCCGACACCGACGGCTACCGCGCGCTGCTGGCCCGCCGCACCGGCACCGAGGCGAGGGCGGCCCTCGACGCCGAGAAGCCGCCACGGCCCGAGGAGGCGTTGTTGCTGCTCTTCACCTCGGGCTCGACCGGATCACCGAAGGCGGTGATCTGCGGTCAGGGGCGGCTGGCGGCCATCGCGGGGCGGGGCGGCCGGTTCGGGATCGACCGGGAGTCGGTGACCTACCTCGCGATGCCGCTCTTCCACGGCAACGCCGTCATGGCCAACCTGGCGATGGCCACCGGCGTGGGCGCGACGGTGGCGATGCGCCGCCGCTTCAGCGCCTCGGAGTTCCTCGCCGACATCCGCAGGTACGGCGTCACCTACTTCAACTACGTCGGCCGGGCCCTCGCGTACATCCTGGCCACCCCCGAACGCGACGACGACTCCCGCAACCCGCTGCGGGCCGCCTTCGGGACCGAGGCCTCCTCCCGCGACCTGACCGAGTTCGCCAGGCGGTTCGGCGCCCAGATCATCGAGGGGTACGGCTCCTCCGAGGGGGCGATCGCGATCAGCAAGGTTCCCGGAACCCCGGCCGATGCGCTCGGCCTGCCGCAGCAGGGGATGGACGTCGCCGTCCACGACCCCGCCACCGGCCGCGAGTGTCCGCGGGCCCGCTTCGACGACAGTGGCGGGCTGGTCAACGGGCACGAGGCGATCGGCGAGATCGTCCGGCGTGACGCCTCCTTCGAGGGCTACTACAACAACGCCGAGGCGGACGCCCAGCGGCTCCGCGACGGCTGGTACTGGAGCGGCGACCTCGCCTACCGCGACAGCGCCGGATACTTCTACTTCGCGGGCAGGGACGCCGACCGGCTCCGGGTGGACAGCGAGAACTTCGCCGCCGCGCCCGTCGAGCGCATCCTCGCCCGCTACCCGGGCACGGTCATGTGCGCCGTCTACGCGGTGCCCGACCCGCGCACCGGCGACCAGGTCATGGCCGCGCTGGAACTCGACGGCGACTTCGAACCTGCCGGATTCGCCGCGTTCCTCAACGCCCAGCCCGACCTCGGCACCAAGTGGGCTCCCCGCTTCGTACGGCTGACATCGGAGATGCCGCTCACCGCCACCAACAAGGTGGACAAGAGCGGCCTGCGGCGTCAGCTGTGGGAGTGCGCCGACCCGGTGTGGTGGCGGCCGGGACGTGACCTCGCCTACGTTCCGCTGACCGAGGAGGCGTGCTCGGCACTGCGTGCCAGGTTCGTCGACTTCGGCCGCGCCCGGCTGCTTCCCTAGTGCCCGTCAGTATCCGTCGCCGGACTGTCCGATCAGCCGGCCCAGGGGAACTCCCGCCAGCCGCCGTACCTCGTTCGCCATGTGAGCCTGGTCGGCGTATCCGCTGGCCGCGGCGACCTCGGCCGCCGCGATGCCGCGCCTGGCCAGCCGCAGCGCCCGCTGGAACCTGACCACCCGCTGCAGCGTCTTCGGGCCGTACCCGAAGGCCCGCAGGGACCGGCGCAGAAGCTGCCGCTCGCCGAGCCCCAGATCCCAGGCCACCTCCCTGACGCTCCGCCCCGCCAGCAGTGCCCCGGCGATCGCCGACGCGGCGGGATCGGGCTCGGACGTCGTGCGCATTCGTACGGCCAGAACCCGTTGTACGGCGTCGATGACCGGCTCCGGTGCCCCTCCCGTGAAGGGGGCCAGCTCGGACAGTTCCCTGAGCGGTCCCAGCTCGGACAGCGGTACCCGCAGGTCGCGCAGGCTGTCGAGCGGCACGCCGAACACCCCGCCCGCCGCGCCGGATTTGAACCGGATCCCGATGTAGCGGTCGCCCGGCGACATCCACACGGTTTTCGGGCCGGTGTCGGGGCCCGCGACCTGTGCTCCTCTCGGACCCCAGATCAGATCCACACAGCCGTCGGGCACGACCAGCTGGGGCATGCCCGTGGTCGTGACGGCGGTCGCCTCGTTGCTCCACACGCAGGCCACCCGCCCGGCGACGCGGGGGTCCGGAGCCCACTCGCGATACATGACCTCAGGTTACGGGCGGCTGTCTCCTCCTCCGTTCTTCTCCTGCCGGTCGCCCATCGTCGAGTCTTCCGCCGCCGGCTGCCCCTCGTCGGGCACATTCCCCGAGACGAGGGCGGCGGCCCACTCGCCGTCGGGATCGCTGTCGATCAGCAACGTGCGGGTCAGCAGGCTGAGCGGGATGGCCAGCAGCGCGCCCAGCGGGCCGAGCAGGAACGTCCACAGGATGAGCGAGATGAAGGTCAGGGTCGTGGACAGCCCGACGGCGTCACCGAGGTACTTGGGCTGGATCAGCGACTGCACCACGAAATTGATCAACACATAGGCGACGATCACGAAGAGCAGGGTTTTGGGGCCGCCCGACAGGAGGCCGAGCAGGGCGGGCGGTATCAGGCCCAGGACGAAGCCGATGTTGGGGATGTAGTTGGTGATCAGTGCCACCACGCCCCAGAGGAGGGGGAGCGGCACGTCGAGAAACCAGAGCGCGGCCACGTCCAACGCGGAGCAGACCAGTCCGAACGCCGTCGACACCACAAGATAACGACGGGTCCGGTGGGCGAAGTCGTGGAGCGCACCGATGAGCAGGGGTCTGCGCGCCGCCCCCATGGCGAGAATCCGGGAGAAGGCCTGCGCGTCCAGGCACATGGCCAGGAGCAGGACGATGATGAGAACGATGCCGGAGAACGCGCCCACCAGCCCGCTGAGGAATTCCTGCGCGATCGTGAAGACCTTGCCGGGATAGAAGGAGTTGATCGCCTGGTTTATCTGCCGCGTGCCGATGCCGAGGTTCGCCGCCAGTTCCTGTGCCTGCAGCACGAGCTGCTGGAACTGCTTGTCATAGGTGGGTATGAGAGCGGCCAGTTGCGCGATGGCAAGGGTCAGGACCGCCACCATGCCCAGGAGTATCAGCAGCACGATCACCAGGGGGACGGCCACTAGTACCCACCCGGGAGCGCCGTGCCAGTGAAGCCAGGTCCTGACCGGGGAGACCGCCAGGACCAGGACCAGTGCCAGCAGTGCCGGTCCAACGATCGAGTTGACTTGCCTGATCCCGCCCAGGACGATCACCGCACTCGCGGCGCAGAGAAGCACGACGAGCGCCCTGGGCAATACTCGCTGGTCCGTCATATTCGATCTCTACCCAGCGAACGGGAAACACGTCTCCACGGGGCACGCGCTTTGATTTGACGGGACCCGGCGGCGTACATAGAGTTCACAGGCCCGAGGAGGTCGGCGGAGATCGCCAAAGCCTCGGGACCACCCTTTTGATCAGTTCCCTCGTCGGGACGCATGCGTCGCGCCGAGATCCGATTGGACAACAACCGGATGTTGGAGTAAGTTAGAGGGGTTGCCCTGGAAACAGGGTAGTCGCAATCCTAGCGGATTCGGCGGGTCTGGGTCGATGGTCGGGAAGCCGACAAGTTGACACAAACCCGGCAGATCCGATAAGATGGTGACACGGAATGGAACGCCCCGAAGTCCGGGACACCGCGAACGCGGGTCTGCGAACAACGGTGTACGCGTCCGTTTCTTGAGAACTCAACAGTGTGTTAAAAGCCAGTGCATGAAGCACAACCCTGTCCAACCTGCCCTTTCATCGGGG